>NZ_JBHSOA010000095.1:0-39810 GCF_042655885.1 Streptomyces chlorus | reverse complement strand
GGCCGTCCCCACGCCCACCCCGCGCCCGTCCGTGACGCCCGTGCACTACCCCCGGTATCGCGCGGCACCCCCGGTCAAGCGGCCGTCCGGCGGCGCCACGTCACCGCTCACCTTCGTCCTGCTCATCACCATGCCCGCGGTCGTCGCCATCGCCGCACTCCGGCCCCGCTGAGCCTCATACCCGCCTGTCCCCGCCGAACCCGACAACCCGCTGTGGAGGCACCTCTTGCCGGAATGGCTTGTTCTCACCCTCGCGATGCTGGCCGTCTGCGTCGTGGTGGTCGTCATCACCCTCGTACGTCACCGCGCGGCCCCCGACGACGAGGACCCCAGCGAGACCCCGGACGTCATCGAGTACATGACGATGTGGATCGGCGTGGTGTACGCCATCGTCCTGGGCCTGGCCATCGCCGGCGTCTGGGAGGGGCGCAGTGCCGCCCAGGACCATGTGCGGGCGGAAGCGGCGGCGCTGCACGAGATCTCGGAGCGGGTACGGATCTATCCGGCCGACATCCGCGACCGCATTCGGGGCGATGTCAACGCCTATGTCGGACACGTCGTGACCACCGAGTGGCGCGCTATGGCCGACGACGGACAGGTCACCGAGCGCGGGACAGAGCTGCTCGACCGGGTCCGCCGGGACGTCACCGACTACGAACCGGCGACGGATTTCGAGGCCCAGGCCTATCAGCCGCTCGTCGACCAGGTGTCCGCCGCCGACCAGGCCCGCGCGGCCCGTGCGGAGTCGACCGGGGAGACCATGCCGGGCGTGGTGTGGTTCGGGCTGATCGGCGGCGCGGTCGTCACCATCGGGATGATCTTCGCGCTGCAGATCCGGCGCACCCGGCGTGAGCTGATCCTCGCCGGACTGTTCTCGGCGCTGATCGCCTTCCTGCTCTTCCTGATCTGGGATTTCGACGCGCCGTTCAGCCGTGGGCTCGCCGCGTCGGCCGATCCGTTCCGCCTCCTGTTCCCCGGCATCGGGAGCTGACCGGCCCGCACCACGGTTCCGGTCCCGGGGACGTGCGCCACGCCGCGCGCGTCCCCCTCCCGCCACATCGATGGTCCCCCGTACGGCCCACAGGAGTGACCCGTTCGCGCGACTGCGATCGCGCCGCCCGGTGCGGCGGCGGCCCGCCCGGATCCCTGCTTTCGGGTATCGCCGCAGGACACGGTCCGTCAGAGGATCTTCGTTCGGCGGCACCCCGGATGGCTTACCGATCAGCGCCCGGCCACCCGTTCGCCCTTGCCCCGTCGCCGGTTCCGTGCGCCGCCTCTAGCGTTTCTGCCATGCACGAGTGACATGGCGACGGCCGTGTCGAGAGGGGAAAAGCGAATGTCTGCTTTCGAACCGGCCGAATTCGAAAGGGAGGCGCGGCGGAAGAGGCGTGTCCCGTGGGGTGTGATAGCGCTGGTTCTGCTCACCGGCCTCGCGCTCATCCGGAATGGTTCGGGGGAGTTCGACGAAGGGCCGCCGCAGCCCGCCGGGGCTGCCGCCGCGGACAGCAGGGTGCCCGGTGCCACCGTGGCCACGGCCACGGCCACGGCCACGGCGGTGCAACCGCTGCCGTACTCGGTTCCGGGCCGGGTCCGGATTCCGGCGATCCAGGTGGACGCACCGGTGATGGCGGTGGGTCTGGACGCGGAGGGGCGGGTGGACGCGCCGCCGCCCGAGGACCCCAATCTGGCGGGCTGGTTCACCGGTGGGGTCGCTCCCGGGGAGAAGGGCACGGCGGTCGTGGTCGGCCATGTCGACAACCATCTGGGCCCGGCCGTCTTCTACGGGCTCGGGGCTCTGACAAAGGGCAATCACGTCGAGGTCGAGCGCGAGGACGGAAAGGCCGCGGTGTTCGAGATCTACGGCATTGAGGTTTTCGCGAAGAAAGATTTTCCCGGTGACCGGGTCTACAACTCGAAGGGCTCGCCGGAATTGCGGGTCATCACCTGCGGTGGCGGTTTCACCCAGCAAGACGGTTACGACGGGAACGTCGTCGTCTTCGCCCGCCTGGCCGAGGTCCGCTGAACAGCCGGCCCCGTCCGGGCGGGCGGACGGGGCCGGCCGGACGGGGCGGCCCCCGCTCAGACGTAGTGCCGCCGGGGCACCGTGACCTGGTAGCCGGAGGCCAGCAGTTCGGGCAGGTAGTCGCGCAGGGCCCGCACGCTCTGGGAGCGGTCGCCCCCGGCGTCGTGCGAGAGCACCACGACCCCGGGGGCGGCGCCGTTCTCCACCCGGTCGACGATGGTGCGGGTGCCGGGGCTGATCCAGTCGAGGGTGTCCACGGTCCAGGCGAGGGGTTCCATGCCCAGTTCGGCGCCGAGTTGGAAGGCGGCGCGGTTCCAGGCTCCGTAGGGCGCGCGGAACCACTGGGGGCGTTCGCCGTACTCCTTCTCGATGATGTCGCAGGTGCGTTCCATCTCGGAGCGGATCCTGCCGCGGGTCAGGCGGGTGAGCAGGGGGTGGGACCAGGTGTGGTTGCCGACGACGTGTCCCTCGTCGGACATACGGGCCAGCAGGTCCTTGTTGTAGGAGACCATTTCCCCGCACACGAAGAACATCGCGCGGACGTCGTACGCCGCGAGCGTGTCGAGGATGTCCGGGGTGTAGCGGGGGTCGGGTCCGTCGTCGAAGGTCAGCACCATGGTGTTCCCCCGCCCGGAAACACGCAGCAGTGGTGCGCTCCGCACCGGGGTTCTGCCACGGGCCGTCCTGGGCGGGCCGTAGCCGGTGAGGGGTCTGAGGCGGTACGCGGAGGACTTGAGCGGGAGGCCGGCGGCCTGGGCTCCGGCGGCGGGCGTGGTGGGGCGTGCCGCCTCGGTGCTGACGCCCGTCCCAAGGAGTCCGGCCGCGCCGGCCGCTCCCACGACGGCGGCGCCGGTGAGCAGCGCCCGGCGCCGCGTGAGCAACTGATCTTTCTGCATGACTCATCCGTCGCCCGCCCGGCGACGGGTGAACTCAGCGACACCGGTGCGGCGGGGCGTTTCCACCCGCTCGGCCCAGTGCTGCCGCCGTACGGGCGCCCGATAGCCTCGGCGCCGTGACGGAGAAGCGCTCGACGCAGTTCGAACGGGGCACGGACGGCCCGAAGGTGATCGTGGTCGGAGTGGACGGCTCCGACACCTCCCTGCGGGCGGCGGCCTACGCCTCCGGTATGGCCCGGCGGCAGCACGCGTTGCTCGCCGTCGTGTACGTGCAGCCGGTGCTGGCGGCGGGCGCGGCGCTCGGGGCGCCGGTGGCGGAGACCACGGACGAGATCGCCGAGGACCTGGTGAGGCAGGTCAGGGAGGCATCCGAGCAGGTCCGGGGAGTGTTCGACTTCCGCTGGGAGTTCCACACCTTCCGCGGCGACCCGTACAACGGCATGGTGAAGGCGGCGGACGACCTCAAGGCGGACGCGGTGGTGGTGGGCGCCTCGGAGCAGGCGGGCCACCGGTTCGTGGGGTCGGTGGCGGTCCGGCTGGTGAAGGCGGGGCGCTGGCCGGTGACGGTGGTGCCGTAGGTACCGCCGCGTCAGAAGGTGCGCGGGAAGGCGGCGTCAGAGGGTGCGCAGAAAGCTGAGGAGGATCTCGTTGAAGACCTCGGGCTGCTCCCTGCACGCGTAGTGTCCCGCCCCCTCGATGGTGGCGGAGCGGCCGTCGCGTACACCGCGGACGAGACGCTCGGCCGCCGCGGTCGGATCGGCGGGTTCGAGTGAGCCGTTGACCGCGAGCACCGGCACGTCGATCGTCGGCACGCGGTCCCAGGTGCCGGTGACGGGGACGCGCCGGTCCTTCTCGTCCGGGGTGTGCTTGGAGATCGTGTGCAGCGCCATCTCCCGCAGCCGGCGCGGGATGTCCGGGTCGACGCCGTCGATGCCGCGGTGCTCGCCCGGTGCGACCCGCACGAAGGCGTTCAGCCAGCCCTCGACATCACCGGCGCCCAGCGTGCGGGCGAACTCGGCCTGGATCCAGCGGGTCCACGGATCGGTGTACTCGAACTCGCTGGTGGCCGCCCCGCAGGGAACGACCGCGCGCACCGGATCCGGATGTTCGAGAACGGTGTCGGTCGCGATGGCGCCGCCCATCGACACGCCGACCAGGACCGCGGGCCCCGCGTCGAGGTGGCGCAGCAGGGCGGCGAGGTCGTCCGCCCAGCGGAAGGGTTCCATGACGTTGGCGGAGGAGCCGTGGCCGCGTACGTCGGGCGCGATCACCTGGCGGTGGGCGGCGAGGGCCGGAATCTGGAGATCACCCAGGTGCCGTTGATCTTCTCGTACGCCTGCGGGGCGTGGGCATGGGTGCCGGGGATCAGGTCGATGTCGGGGCGGTGGCCGGTGCGGGCCGCGTCGAAGCGGGCACGGTCGATGACCGAGCCGTGCGGCAGCACGTCCCCCGAGGCGACCAGGGTGAAGCCACGGTCCCGCACGACCGAGGCACCCGGATGGCCGGATTCCGGTGGTCGGTGCTCCCGTGCCTGCCAGGCGGCGCCCGCGGCGAGGACGACGGTGAGGGCCAGGGCCACCTGCCCACTGCGTGCGATCATCACTTCACCCCGGTATGTGGCGTTCCACTGCCATATTTACTGGTAAACAGATAAGAATCACTTTCTGCATGCCCGGTGTTCCGACACGCCGTTCAGGCCGTCCGGCGTGCGCGAACCGTCACCCGGACCGTTCGTCGAACCGTTCGCCGACGCGATCGACCGTCCGCCGCACGCCTGCGTGCGCGCCCTGTCCCCGAAGAGCGCCGTACGTTGCCATACCGCCATGACGGCCGGAATGACACTCACGAACGGGACAACCGCCGAGCACGAACTCGCCGCCCTGCAGCGCGAGCACGGCCGGCCTCTCTTCGCGCTGCTGCTCCGGCTCTGCGACGGGGACCGGCAGCGCGCCGAGGATCTCGTTCAGGAGACGCTGGTACGGGCCTGGCAGCATCCCGAGGTGCTGCGCGCCGACGACTTCGACTCCGTACGGCCCTGGCTGATGACCGTGGGCCGGCGGCTCGCCATCGACGCACGGCGGGCCCGGCAGGCCCGGCCGCCCGAGGTGGGCGACGCGGCGCTGGAGAACGCGCGGGTGATCTCCGACCATGCCGAACGGGCCGCGGCGGCGCTCGATGTCCGCCAGGCCGTGAAGACGCTCACTCCGGAACACCGTGAAGTCCTGGTGCTCGTGTACTTCCAGGGGGCGAGTGTGGCGGAGGCCGCGGCGGCGCTGGGGATACCGCCCGGTACCGTGAAGTCCCGCGCGTACTACGCGCTGCGCGCTCTGCGCCGGGTGCTTCCGGGATACGCCGCCGACCTGCGGTGAAACCGGCGGCCAGGTCAAACCTCCGTAAAGCGCCTTGCCGACGACCCCTGTTGAGTAATCGGCTGTCCTCATCCGTGCTGCGGACCGGGGGCCCGGGTTCGGGCGACGCGCACGTACCGGAGGAAGGCTGGAAGGAATGCCGCACAGAGGTCAAGAGAGCACCGACGGCACGGGCGACGGCGAACTGACCGTCCCCATGGCCTGGTTGTACGCCGAGTACATCGCCGACGAACTACTGCGCAGCGGCGACCTGATGCCGACGACGTCCTTCGAGTTCCGGGCCGGCCGGGACGCGCTGGCACTGACCGTCTTCCTGTCCGACACCGACGGCGAGCTCTCCGGCATCCGGGTGATCACCCAGCTGGAGACCTGGCTGTCGCTGACCGCGTACGACCAGCCGTGGCAGGAGTGGGTGCACAAACGCCTGGCGGACCTGACCGCGGACGCCGCCGCCATCCCCGCGACCACCGCCGGCCGGACCACGGCGGATCCCGACCTGGAACTCGCCCGGTCGGCCTGGCGCTGGCTGCAGGAGACGGAGCTGCTCGCCCCCGATCTGAACGCGGTGCCGGGCGGCGCCGCGGGGGCCGGGGAGGACGAGGGGCCAAAGGTGTGGACGCCCGCGTGGCAGCTCGGCCTGCCGCTCGGGCACCTCGCCATCCACCTCTTCTAGCCTTCCGGCGAATCGGACCAATCCGCGGGCCGGAGGGCTCCGAACCCTTTGGTTACGATTCGGCATGCGGCTTGAGTGAATCGACTGCCTGGTGCGTACCGGTGGGAGCAACGAGTAACCCCACCCACACCCAACGGTACGAGGATTCGGCATGAGGTCCCTGGAAAGGCATCGCGACGTCGGCGCGTACGCGCTCGGCGTGCTGGACGAGGCGGAGGCCTTCCGCTTCGAGGACCACCTCATGGAGTGCCCCAGCTGCGCTGCACAGGTGACCGAATTCGGTGCGACGACACGGCAGTTGATGCTGTACCGGCGCTCCACACCGCCGCTGACGCACCCGATGCCCAAGCCGGGCCCGAGGATGCTCGACCGGCTGCTGTCCGAGGTGGCGGGACGGAACCGGGCGGTGCGCCGTCGGCTGCTGTTCGCGCTGGCGGCCTCGGTGGTGCTCGCGATGACCGCGCCGGCGCTCGCCATGATGTCCTCGGGCGGCGGTGAGCAGGCGCCCGAGAGCATCGCGGCGGCCGATGAGCGGTCCGGGGTGTGGGCGGAGATCACGACGGCGGACGAGGACTGGGGCAGCCGGCTGGAGCTGAAGGTCAAGGACGGGGCGGGGCCCCGCGTCTGCCGGCTGGTGGTGGTCGGACAGGACGGCTCCGAGGAGACCGTGACCAGCTGGAACGTGCCCCGTCACGACGCCCGCCCCAACATCATGACAGGCGGCTCCACCCTGCGCAGCGGGCAGGTCGAGCGCTACGAGCTGCGCTCCTCGGACGGCGAGCACCTGGTGACGTTGAAGCCCCGGTGACAGTGGGGAGCCCCGCGGTCATCCGCCCCGGCACCGCCCGGACACGAGCTCACCTCACCGGACGCGGGGTCACTTCAGCCTGAATCCACCGACGAAAACCGGACCCGAGCAGCCTTGGTCCAGGTCAGCGGCCCGATTGAGCCGTTCCGCGCCTTCACCTCTCAGGTGAAGATCGACTACCACCCGAAGGACTGGTTGACCTGGGAGGACACAGTCTTCCCTCCATGATCATCGGTGGATCCAGGCTCAGCAGTCGGGAGAGTCTGCGGTCCGCCAGGGGTTTGCCCCCGGTCCGGCAGGTGGGGCAGTACTACAGCGAGGAGGCGCTGAACGCGACCTCGCGGGCGGTGTCATCGCATACCGGGCGCGTCTCCCCGGTGTGGCCGTGGACCCGCAGACCGCTCTTCCTCCCGGCCTTCGGCCTTCTGACGGCGAGCCCGTGCGCGCGCTCGACCGCGTCGGTGAGCGTGGTCCGCGATGCCTCGGCCTCGGGAAGTTCCGGCATACGTCCAGAGTGCCGCCCGGACCGGGCCGTTCAGCGGGAGCCGCGTCCCGTGCCGTCGGCGTCGCCGGGGCCGGGGCTGTGGTCGTGCTCCGCCGGGTCCGTGGGGTCCGTGAAGGCGAAGGCCCTGGTCACCGAGAACTCGCCCCACACGCATTTGCCGCCGCCGCGTGCCTCCACGCCCCACTCGTCCGTGAGTATCTCGACGAGGAGCAGGCCTCGCCCCGAGACGCCCGACTCCCCCGCCTCGCGGCGGCGCGGCAGGGCGCTGGAGGAGTCCGCGACCTCCACGCGCAGCCGCCGCTCGCCGCCGACGAGGACCCTGAGGGTGACGACGGCGGACCCTTCGGTGTGCATCAGCGCGTTGGTGATCAGCTCGTCGGCGACCAGTTCGATCTCGTCGGCGCGGTTCCCGGCACCCCAGGCACCGACCCCGGCACGGACCATGCGCCGGGCCTCGGTGAGGGCCTCGGGATCGCCGGGGGCCACGTGCTGCTGGAGCCGGCCTCCCGCGCGCGGGCTGTCCGGCGGGCGGCGGCGCAGCAGGAGCAGGGCCACGTCGTCCTCCCCGCCGCGCTCCTCGGCCACGTCGATGAGCCGGTCGGCCAGCTCGCGTACGTCCTCGGGGCCGGTGGTGACGAGCGCGGAGAGGGTCTCGATGCCGTCGTCGAGGTCTGCGCCGGGCTGCTCGACCAGACCGTCGGTGCACAGCAGCAGCACGTCGCCGGGATCGAGCTCCATCGTCCCGACCGGGTAGTCGAGCCGGTCGAACTCGGCGGACAGGCCGAGCGGCAGCCCGCCCGGCACGTGGACGCGGTGGCAGACGCCGTCGGCACGCCGGACGAGTGGGTCGAGGTGGCCGGCCCGGACCATCTGGAGGACGCCGGTGGACAGGTCCGCCTCGGCGTACAGGCAGGTCGCGGAGCGGTCGGTGTCGAGTTCGTGCAGGAAGACGGAGGCGCGGGCCATCACGGTGGCCGGCGGGTGTCCCTCGGCGGCGTAGGCGCGCAGCACGATGCGCAGCTGGCCCATGACGGAGGCGGCGTGGGTGTCGTGGCCCTGGACGTCGCCGATCACGGCGCCGACACGGCCCCCGGGCAGCGGGATCAGGTCGTACCAGTCGCCGCCGATGTCCCGGCTGAGGCCACCCCCGGTGCTGGCCGCGCGGTAGCGGACGGCGACGTCGGCGCCGGGCACGCTGGGGATGGTGCGGGGCAGCATGGCCTGCTGGAGTCCCTGCGCGAGGTCCATCTCCTGCTCGTAGAACATGGCCCGCTGCATGCTCTGCGCGATGCTGCTGCACAGGGCGACGAGGATGTTGCGCTCCTCGGGGGTGAAGCCGCGCCGGTCGCTGTAGAGCAGGCCCATGGCGCCGATGGGGCGGGTCTGGACAATGAGCGGCAGGTAGGCCGCCGAGGTGATGTGCAGGTCGGTGAGGTGCGGCCACAGTACCGGGTAGCGCTCGGCGAACTCCTGTGGCGACTCGATGAAGCGCGGGCTCAGGGTCCGTACGGCCTCGCTCATCGGGTACTGCTCGTCGATCCGGGTGATGCGGGTGCCCGGGACGAAGCTGTCGGCGGGCCCCTCGGCGACCAGCCGGATCCGGCCGGCCTCGACCAGACCCATGACAAGGCTGGTGGCGCCCAGATGGGTGAGGCCGTGAGTGTCCTTGACGACGTCGATGACGTCCTGCACGGTGCGGGCGTGGGCGAGGGCGGCCGTGGTGAGCTGGACGATGTTGGTCTGCTGGCGCAGGGCGTCCTCCTCGGCGTCCTGCGCCCCTCTCGCCTCACTGTCGCCGAGTTCCTCCGTGGCGTCCCGGACGACGCCGAGGATGCGGTGGGGCAGCCCGGCCCCGTCCCGGCGGATGTAGCCGTGGATGTGGGTCCGGCGCAGGGTGCCGTCGCGGCGGCGGACCCGGAAGTAGACGCCGTAGTTCTCGCTGCCGTCCTTCAGGGCCTGCGAGACGGCGGTGTCCAGGCGCACGATCTCGGCGGGCGGGATCCGGGTCACCAGCGTGTCGGGATGGCCGGGTTCGTCGGGGCGCAGGTCGAAGATGTCGCGGGCCTGGGCGTCCATCAGCATCACCCGGGTGTCCAGGTCCCAGTCGAACCTGCCCATGTGGTTGAGCGCCAGGATCGGATCCGGATGGTCCGGCCAGTCGTCCGGGAGTGACAGGGCGTTCGCTCCCCGATCAGCCATGGACCCACCTTGTCAGGGTTCATCCGATTCTTCGACCGGTGCCGTCCCCGGAGTCTCCGGGACGGCTTCGGCCGTTCCGGGTATACGGAGAGTCACAGGGAAGGCGGACAGCGACGGCGGCCAAAGGACGGCAGGCAACCAGGGGCGGACAATGGGCGGGGAGGGAGCGCATGGCCGTGGAGTGGTTCACCGCATCCGACTACTGGCTGAGCCGGCTGGTCTTCCAGCGGGCGCTGGCCGGGCTGTACCTGATCGCGTTCCTGACGGCGGTGCTGCAGTTCCGTGCGCTGATCGGCGAGCGCGGAATGCTGCCGGTGTCCCGGTTCGTGGAACGGACCCCGTTCGCGCGGGCGCCCGGCCTGTTCCATCTGTACTACTCGGACCGGTTCTTCGCGGGCTGCGCCTGGACGGGCTGCGCGGTGTCGGCGGCGCTGCTCGCGGGGATGGACTCCTGGCTTCCGCTGGGGGCCGGGATGCTGCTGTGGCTGGTGCCCTGGGTGCTGTATCTGTCGATCGTCAACGTCGGGCAGACCTGGTACGCCTTCGGCTGGGAGTCGCTGCTGCTCGAGGTCGGCTTCCTCTCGGTGTTCCTCGGCAACGACGAGGTGGCCCCGCCGGTCGTCGTGCTGTTCCTGCTGCGGTGGGTTCTGTTCCGGGTCGAGTTCGGCGCGGGGCTGATCAAGATGCGCGGCGACGCGTGCTGGCGGAAGCTCACCTGCCTGGACCACCATCACGAGACCCAGCCGATGCCGGGGCCGCTGAGCTGGTTCTTCCACCATCTGCCGAAGCCGCTGCACCGGGTCGAGGTGGCCGCGAACCATGTCACCCAGTTGGTCGTCCCGTGCCTGCTGTTCGCTCCGCAGCCGGTCGCCACGGTCGCCGCCGCGCTGATGATCGTCACGCAGCTGTGGCTGGTGCTGTCGGGCAACTTCTCCTGGCTGAACTGGATCACGATCGTGCTGGCCCTGTCGGTGGTCGCGTTCCCCACCGCTCCCCCGGAGACGGCCGACGCCCCGCTGTGGTACGTGGTCGTCGTCCTCGCGGTGTCCGCGCTGCTGCTCGCCCTCGGCTACCATCCCGTGCGCAACATGCTCTCCCGCCGCCAGGTGATGAACCGGTCCTTCGACCCGCTCCACCTGGTCAACACCTACGGGGCGTTCGGCAGTGTCAGCCGAATCCGGTACGAGGTGGTGATCGAGGGCACCGCGGACCGGACGCCCCGGAAGGACGCGGACTGGCGGGAGTACGAGTTCCGGGGCAAGCCGGGGGATCCCCGGCACTGGCCGCGTCAGTTCGCGCCGTACCATCTGCGGCTCGACTGGCTGATGTGGTTCGCCGCGCTGTCGCCGTCCTACGCCGGGCCGTGGTTCGGCGCGCTGGTGGAACGGCTGCTGGAGGGCGACCGCGACACGCTGCGGCTGTTGCGCCGCTCCCCCTTCCCGCCGAACGCGCCGCCCCGGTACGTCCGCGCCCGGCTGTTCCGCTACCGGTACACGAGCTGGCGCGAGCTGCGGGAGACGGGGGCGTGCTGGGAGCGGACGTACGTGCGCGAGTATCTGCCGCCGACCCGGCTGGCGGGGGCGGTTCACAGGCCGTAGACGCGGGTGGCGGTGGCTCCGAGGACCTCCTGCCGTTCGGCGACGTCGAGGTCCACGGCCGGTCGCGGACGGACAGATCCCGAGCCCACGCCCAGGACGCCCGACGCACCGAGCAGCCGAACGGCGACACCGGACCTTGACGATGCTCAGGGTTGACCACAACGGGCACCTTCGGCCCGCGTCCACCGGACTCAGATCCCGACCTTCGACAAACCTTCGTCCTCTGAAGATCACCCTGTGAGACCGCCCAGACCCCGCAGGGCCTCCTCGCGGTCCGGTCCGCCCGGGTGTTGCGGTGATCAGCGGCGTGCGCCTATCGTCGGCCGGGTGACTGCCGGGTCGGCCTTGGGCCACACACGAAAGACGCTCCCGGCCTCGGCGTGAGCCAGGCGGGGATGTCCCCGCTCACGCCCGGCCCAGGGCAGGGCATCGCCCGCGCCCCGCCCTCCTCTCCGCGTTCCTTTCCCCGCTTCCCGCCGCGCCCCGCGCGGCATACCCGACGGAAACCGACACCCGGAGACGAACCAGCCATGCCCGACGCACTCGGCGCGCCCATCACACCTGCCGCACCCGAACCGCCCACCACAGCCGTCCAGTTGAACCACACCGCCGTCCTCGCCCGCGACCGCCGCCTGTCGGCCGAGTTCCTCGCCGTGATCCTGGGGCTGGAGGTCGGCGCCCCCTTCGGCCCGTTCCTGCCCGTCGACCTGAGCAACGGCGTGACCCTCGACTACTACGAGCAGCGCGACGAGCCCATCCAGTCGCAGCACTACGCGTTCCTCGTCCCCGAGGATCAGTTCGACGCGATGATCGCCCGCCTGGAGGCGGTCGGGGTCACCTATTACGCGGACCCGAACCACACCGAACCCGGCAGGATCAACCGCCTCTTCGGCGGTCGCGGCGCCTACTTCGACGACCCTGACGGCCACAACCTGGAGATCATGACCCGGCCCTACGCCCGCCCCTGAGCGGGGCCGCCGGCCTGGTCGCCGCGCCCGGTACATGACGTGCGGCCCGACCCGTCCGCGCCTTCGCCGGGTTCATCCACAGGACCCGGGCGTCCTCCTCGGAGGGGTCCGGGTCCCAGGTGTACGTCTCGCCCGTGACGACGATGCGGCGCCAGGGCGGCCGGATGCGCGGCCAGTCGTCGGTGCCTGCCTCCCTGATCGGCATGGACGCGCGTCCGGCACACTCCCGCACCCGGCGATCACACGGAGCGCGGGGCGGCACCGGTCTCAGTCGACGCTGGGCAGGATGTGGGGCTCGGCGAGATCTTCCTCGTAGCCCGCCAGACGGATCGGGGCCGACCGGGCCCACACGTCGAGGCTGCCGAGCTGGCCCGCCAGGCGGCCCGCACGCTCGGGACGTTCCTTGACGGGCTGATCCATATTGGTCTTCTCCGGTGTCACCGCGCACTCCTTATGTGTCGGTCACCCTCGGGACGTACCGCGCCGGTCCTGCCGCGTCCGCGTCGTACGTCCGCTCGGGCATGATGCGAAAGCCGTTCGGACGCGGTGGCGCCGGTTGATCGTAGGAGAGCAGGCCCTTGTGAAGTGGCGTGTCCCATGACGGACCGGTGGGTGCGGGTAGGACCCTTTACTGCTGTCCGTCCGCCTCAGATTAACCACATGAGCGGGCCCCTGCTCGATGGGGCTGAAAACTCGCCGTAACGATCACGTGTCGGACTGTGCCCATTTCACTCCCATATCCCCCTGATTCCTCCTGATTCCTCCTGGGGGCCGCTACCACCGATCACTCGATCGGACTACAGGGGTGTCCGCGCTTTCGAGAAGGCCGCATGGTCATGGCGCAGTTCAGGTCCTGTTGGCCGACACGCAAGCTCGTCATGTTGTGCTGCCGTACGGCAAACGGTTGTCTTCCAGGAGGACCGGCGCATGGAGCTGCGCAGTGTCGAGGAGCTGATGGACCTGCTGTACGCCTGTCGGGGCGCCCGGGACATCCCGGTTCCCGGCGGGGCCCCGGTCGACGCGTACGACCACGCGTTGCGCACCGCCGCACTGCTGCGCCGGCAACGCCCCGCCGACAAGGAACTTCAGGTGGCGGGCCTGGTCCGGCCGGTCGGCCGGCTGCTGCAGCCGGCCGAGCCCGCCACGCGGGCCGACCGGACCGCGGACGCGGTGCGCGCGCTGCTCGGCGAGCGGGTGGCGGGGCTGGTCCGCCGCCGGCCCCGGCACGGTCTCCAGGGCGAGGAGGACGACCTCCTCGCCCTGCGCACGGCGGACGAGGAGGCCCGCAGCGCCTGCTTCGATGCCGGGATCCTGGAGGACTGGCGCACCGTGCTGGAGCTGCTGGCGGCGCGCAACTCCCGGCTCGGCGCGGTGGAATGACTCCCCCGCCGCCGGTCGCCGGGCGGCCGCGTCACCACCTGCCGGGCACGTAGTCCTTCAGGAAGACGCCGTACAGGTCCTCGCCCGCCTCGCCGCGCACGATGGGGTCGTAGACGCGGGCCGCGCCGTCGATCAGGTCCAGCGGGGCGTGGAAGCCGGCGTCCGCGAGGCGGATCTTGTCCGGGTGGGGACGCTCGTCGGTGATCCAGCCGGTGTCGACGGCCGTCATCAGGATGCGGTCGTTGTCGAACATCTCCTGGGCGCTGGTGCGGGTGAGCATGTTCAGTGCGGCCTTGGCCATATTGGTGTGCGGGTGACCCGCGCCCTTGTAGCCGCGGTCGAAGACGCCCTCCATGGCGGAGACGTTCACGATGTACGTCCGCTTCGCCGCCGTGGCCGCCATCGCCGGACGCAGCCTGCTGATGAGCAGGAACGGCGCCGTCGAGTTGCAGAGCTGGACCTCGAGCAGTTCGACCGGGGTGACCTCCTCGACGGTCTGCACCCAGCTGTTGGTGTCGTGCAGGTCCGGGACCAGGCCGCCGGCGTCGATCGCGGTGCCCGCCGCGATCCGCTCCAGGGAGGCCGAGCCGGAGACCAGGGCCAGGCCGGTGACGTCCTGCGCGGTGAGCGCGCCGGAGCCCGCGACCGGGAGCTCGGCCACCGCGCCGGAGCCGAAGCCGCCGATCACCTCGGCGGCGGGCAGTTCACCGGCGGGCAGCGGCGCGGACTCGGCGGCGACCAACTCGCTGTAGGCCTGCGGGGAACGCCGTACGGTCTGTGCGGCGTTGTTGATCAGGATGTCCAGCGGACCGGCGGCGGACACCGAGTCGGCGAGCGCGACGACCTGGGCCGGGTCCCGCAGGTCGATCCCGACGATCTTCAGCCGGTCGATCCACTGGTCGCTGTCGGGCTGGGCCTTGAAGCGGCGGACGGCGTCGTTCGGGAAGCGGGTCGTGATCGTGGTGTGGGCGCCGTCGCGCAGCAGCCGCAGCGCGATGTACATGCCGATCTTGGCCCGGCCGCCGGTGAGCAGCGCGCGCTTGCCGGTGAGGTCGGTGCGGGCGTCCCGGCGGCTGCGGTTCTCGTCGGCGCACTCCTGGCAGAGCTGGTGGTAGAAGTAGTCGACCTCGACATACCGCTGCTTGCAGATGTAGCAGGAGCGGGGGCGCTGGAGTATCCCCGCGACGGTGCCCTCCTCGGTACGGGACGAGGGCAGGATGCCTTCCGTCTCGTCGTCGATGCGCTCGGCGGACCCGGTGGCGGTGGCCTCGGTGACCGCCTTGTCATGGGCGGTCTTGGCGGCCCGGCGCTCTTGGCGGCGGCGCTGCTTGACCGTGCGGTAGATGTGCGAGGTGGCGCGGCGGACCTTGATCGCGTCCGGGTGGTCGACGTCGAGTGTGTCGAGTTCCGCGAGCACGTCGAGGCACACGGCCAGCCGCTCCGGGTCGATGCCTGGCCCGTGTGCCACCACGGCCTCGTGCGCCACGGTGTCCCCGTGGACCATCGTGTCCGTGGCCCGGGGGCCGTCCTCTGTCACCGTCATCGCCGTTGCCGTTCCTGGTCTGCCGTGGCGGCGCTCCGGTCGCGCCCGCTGTCGAACGGGCGATTTTACGGAGCGCCGGGCCTTAGCACCAAACCCGTAACGGCCGGTGGTCAGGGGCACACACGAGGGTGGGCACGGTGGCGGCTGGTCAGGGGTCGCACGCGGTGAGGAGCGTGTCCACCTCCTCGGTCACGGCGCCGGCGAGCCGGTCGAGATCGGGGACGGCGGCGCCGTCGGCGACCAGCCCGTAGTGGACGTGTCCGCGGTAGGTGGAGACGGCGACTGCCAGGGAGTGTCCGGGCGCGAGCGGCGCGAAGGGGAAGACGGCGCCGAGCGGGTCGCCGCCGAGCCGCAGTCCGAAGCCGGGCAGCGGCACGCTGGTGACCAGGACGTCGAACCAGAGCCGGGCCGCCCGGCCGACCAGGGGTCCACCGAGCCGGTGGCCGAGCGGCGGTACGTGGTCGGCGAGCAGGGCTACGGCGCCCGCGCCCCGGTTCGGGCCGGCGTCCTTGTTGCGGTCCATGGCGGTGCGCACCAGGGCGAGGCGGGCGAGCGGGTCCGCCTCGTCGACCGGAAGCCGTATCAAGTAGCCGGAGAGCCGGTTGCCCTGAGGATACGCGGTGCGCGGGCGGCGCCGGGAGACGGGGACGAGGGCACGCGGGGCGACGCCCTCGCTGCCGTCGCCGCGCTCGTCGAGCCAGCGGCGCAGGGCGCCGGCGACGACCGCGATCAGCACGTCGTTGACGGTGCCGCCGACGCTCTTGCGGATCCGGTGCACGTCGTCGAGGTCGAGGACCACCCCGGCGGTGCGGCGGGTGCCGCTGGGTTCGCAGGTGAGCGCGGGCGACGAGCGCATGTCGAGGGTGGAGCGGGCGACACAGGTGCCGATGTCCAGGGCCCGGCCCGCGTCGGACAGGGCTCCGCGGACGAGTTCGGGCACCTCGCGCACGTCCGGGAGCAGTCCGCGCGGAGGCTCGGCGGGGCGCGGCCGGGGGGTGGGCAGGTCCATCGGGTCCATCAGGGCCGCGGCGAGGGTGAGGGCCCGCAGTCCGTCGGCGAGGGCGTGGTGGAACTTGAACAGGACGGCGAAGGAGACTCCGTCCTCCCCCGGCAGCACATGGGCCTCCCAGGGCGGCCGGGTGCGTTCCAGGGGGCGCCCCATGAGGCGGCCCGCCGCCGCGTGGAAGTCGGTGGCGGGGGCGTGCAGCCGGACGTGGTCCAGGGGATCGAAGCCGGGGTCGGTCTCCCGCTCGGCGCCGCCGAAGGCGAGCGGACGGCGCAGGGCCGAGGTGAGCGGTCCGCGCAGCGCGGAGCCGAACGGCCGGCGGAGCGCGGAGCCGAACGCGGCGGTGAGGGGGCGGCGCAGGGTCGACAGGGAGGAGAAACCGGACAGGGAGGACAGGGAGGGGCGCACGGGCAGGGGCTGCCACACGTCGCGGATACGCATGCGCAGTCCGGGAACGGCGGCGGCGCGGGCGGCGAGCAGATCCGCGGCGTGGGCGCCCGCGGTGGGCGAACGGGCCGAGAAGACCCCGAGGGCACCGAGATGCATGGGGTGATCGGCGGACTCGATGTTCCAGAATGCCAGGTCGAGAGGAGCGAGCAGGTCTGCGTTCACGGGCTTGCCTCGCGTCGACGACGGGGTGGACCAGCAGTCAATCGCCCGCGACCGATTACGGTCAAGTACGATCCCGCCACACACAGTTAACATCAGATTGCGCCTCCACCCCTCCCGCGGCTCGACGGGAGGGGCGGGACTCAGAGGGCGGACGGAGTCACCGCCACACTGCCGGAACCTCCCGACGTGGCGTCAGAAGGCGTTCCCGAAGCGGCATATGAGGTGAAATCCGGCATGGCACCCGGGGTGGGACCCGGAGCGGTATCCAGGATGACGAACGCCACCCGGACGGGCGCGGGCCGCCGGAGGAACCGCTCACCGCGCGGCGCCCTTGGCCGGACACCCCGCGGGCTGCGCCCGGGACGCGTCCCGGATCAGGGCGTCGTGGGCGGCCTTCACCCGGGCGACGTCCGGCTTCAGCACCCGCCGGTCGTAGGTGAGCAGGCCGTTCAGCTCGCCCTCCACGTCCGAGATCTGCGTGTACACGGCGCCGTTGCCGCCCCGGCAGACCAGGGCTCGTACCTCGTCGAGCTTGGTGAGGTAGTCCTCGGTGTACGCCTCCGGGTCGACGTCGACGTACGACTGCTGCACGGCCCAGGCGTGACCGGGCACCGCGAGGCCGAGGCCGCCGTACTCACCGGTGACCAGGGCGCGCGTCCGTCCGGGCACGGCGGGAGCGCCGGGCTCGGTCCAGCGCAGGTGGAGGTTGGAGCCGCCGTAGCGCTCGAAGTACTCGACCTTGATGCCGTGGGCCCGGCCGGCGGTCAGCTCGACCGGCTCGGCACCCTGTTCGTGTACTCGGCCCCGCTGTTCGTGTGCTCGGACCCACCGTTCTGCGCACTGCTCTTTGTTCTTTTTTGTGCGTTGTTTTCGACTGTACAACGTTGTCACGAACAGCACTTGGCATAACAGCACGGATTCCGCCGCTCGTCCAGGAACATGACAAAGGCCCCGGTGGTCGCGCCGACCGGGGCCCGTCCCTTCCGTACCACCGCCCCTGTCCTGCGGACAGGGGCGGGTGCTACGGCACCAGTTGTCCCTTGCCGAGGGCGATCACTCCGCCCTTGGACACTGTGTACAGCTCCGCGTCCCGCTCCGGATTGACACCGATGGTCGCACCGGGCGGTACCTCCACGTTCTTGTCCAGGACGGCACCACGCACCACCGCGCCCCGCCCGATGTGGACGTTGTCGTGCAGCACCGAGCCCTGGACCACGGCCTCCGGATCGATCACCACACCCGGTGACAGCACGGACCGGGTGACCTGGCCGCGGATCAGGCAGCCGGCACTGATGATGGACTCGCTCGCCATGCCGCCGGCGTTGAACCGGGCCGGCGAGAGCTGGCCGGAGTGGGTGTAGACCGGCCACTGGCGGTTGTAGAGGTTGAAGGCGGGGCGCTCGGCAATCAGGTCCATGTGTGCCTCGTAGTAGGCGTCCAGCGTGCCGACGTCCCGCCAGTAGCCCTGGTCGCGGCTGGTCTCGCCGGGCACGTGGTGGGAGCTGAAGTCGTAGAAACAGGCCTCGCCCCGCTCGGTGAGCTGGGGCAGGATCGAGCCGCCCATGTCGTGCACCGAGTTCTCGTCCTCGGCGTCCCGCTGGAGAGCCTCGACGAGGGCCTTCGTGGTGAAGATGTAGTTGCCCATGGAGGCGAACACGCGCTGGGGATCGTCGTCGAGGCCGGGAGGGTCGGTGGGCTTCTCCAGGAAGCGGTCCACGCTCCGGCCGTCCGAGCCCGGGGTGATCACACCGAAGGCGGTGGACTCCGAGCGCGGCACCCGGATCCCGGCGACCGTGACGCCGGCGCCGCTCTCGATATGCTGGGCGAGCATCTGGCGCGGGTCCATGCGGTACACGTGGTCGGCTCCGAACACCACCACGTGGTCCGGCTGCTCGTCGTGGATCAGGTTCAGCGACTGCAGGATCGCGTCGGCGCTGCCCAGGTACCAGTGAGGGCCCAGGCGCTGCTGGGCGGGGACCGGGGTGACGTAGTTGCCGAGCAGGCTGGACATGCGCCAGGTGGTGGTGATGTGCCGGTCCAGCGAGTGCGACTTGTACTGCGTCAGCACGCAGATCCGCTTGATGTCACCGTTGACCAGGTTGGACAGGACGAAGTCGACCAGGCGGTACGTGCCGCCGAAGGTGACCGCCGGTTTGGCGCGGTCCGCCGTGAGAGGCATCAGGCGCTTGCCCTCGCCGCCCGCCAGCACGATTCCCAGGACCGAAGGACCACCACGACGCATGGCCGCTCCCCTCACTCCGAATTTCCCCATCCCTGCCCCTGGGCGGGGACGGCTAAGCCTGTTTTCGGATCTCCTCGTAGAGCAGGACCGTACGGCGGGCCACCGCGTCCCAGCCGAATTCGCCGACCGCCCGCTCCCGCCCGGCCTCGCCCATCCGCCGGGCGGCGTCCGGGTCGCCGAGGACCGAGTCGAGAGCCCGCGCGAGGCCCTGCTCGAAGGTGTCGTCCACCGGGACGAGTACCCCGGTCACACCGTCCTCCACAACCTCGGGGATCCCACCGGTCCGTGAGGCCACCACGGGCGTGCCGCAGGCCATCGCCTCCAGGTTGACGATGCCGAGCGGCTCGTACACCGACGGGCACACGAACGCGGCGGCGTGGGTGAGCAGCTGGATCACCTCCGGACGTGGCAGCATCCGCGGGATCCAGTGCACGCCCGCGCGCACCCGGCTCAGCTTCTCGTACAGCTCACGGAACTCCCGCTCGATCTCCGGAGTGTCGGGGGCGCCCGCGCAGAGCACGACCTGCGCGGCCGGATCGATGCCGCGCACCGCCCGCAGCAGTTGAGGCACGCCCTTCTGCCGGGTGATGCGGCCTACGAACAGGACGTACGGCCGGGACGGATCGAGGCCGATCCGGTCCAGCGCTTCGGTGCCGGGGTCGGGCCGGTACAGCCGGGTGTCGATGCCGTTGTGCACGACGTGCACCCTGGCCGGGTCGAGAGCCGGGTAACAGCCGAGGATGTCCTCGCGCATGGCCGCGGAGACGGCGATCACCGCGTCGGCGGCTTCGACGGCGGTGTGCTCCGCCCAGCCCGACAGGGCGTAACCGCCACCCAGCTGCTCCGCCTTCCAGGGGCGCAGGGGTTCCAGGGAATGGGCGGTCATCACGTGCGGGATGCCGTACAGCTCCTTGGCGAGGTGGCCGCCGAGGTTGGCGTACCAGCTGTGGGAATGGACGAGTTCGCGGCCCTCGAGCGCCGCGGCCATGGCGAGGTCCACGGAGAAGGTGCGCAGCGCGTCGTTGGCGCCGTCGAGGGCGGACCAGGGGCGGTGGCGCCGCACGCCGTCGGTGCGGCCCTCGCCCCAGCAGTGCACCTCCAGGTCCACCAGGGGGCGCAGTTCCCGGGCCAGGAACTCGACATGGACGCCCGCGCCGCCATACACGTCCGGCGGGTACTCCCGGGTCAGTAGTCCCACTCGCACCCGCGGACCCCCTGTCTGAGCGGACGTTGCCCTCATGGTCACGCAGATGGGGCTCGCGCGGAAGAGCGTGGGGCCTGGACCAGGAAGCGGGTGGTGCCGGGATTACCGGGCCCCTAGGGGAGCCATCAGGGCAGTCCGCCCCCGGGTGCCCACCCAGGGTATGACGGGGGCGTCCTCGTACTCCATCGGCAGTAGGACTCATTGAGTGCTCAGGGACGACGACGGGAACACCGGAACACGGCATCGTGTTGTTCATGAAAGCCGACCGTTCGCCGCACCGGGGCCGACGCCCCGACCTCACGCAGGGGAGCTGCCGATGAGCGCCCTCGCGTTGTCCGTGCTGCTGTCGTTCGTCTCCGCCGTGGCGTACGCGGGCGGAGCGATCGTGCAGGAGCAGGTCGCGGTGTCCTCACCCCGTGAGCAGTACGCGCCGCTGCGCCGGCCCGGCTGGTGGGCGGCGGTCGCGCTGAACGGCCTCGGCGGTCTGCTGCACGTGGTGGCGCTCGCCTACGGCCCGCTGAGTCTGGTCCAGCCGCTGGGCGCGCTGACGATCGTGTTCGCGCTGCCGATGGCGGCGCTGCTCGTCGGCCGCAGGGCAGGAGCGACGGCGTGGCGCGGCGCCCTTATGGCGGCCGTCGGACTCGCCGGCCTGCTGTCCCTGGTCGGCGCGTCCGACGCACAGTCCCTCGGCACCGGCCAGCGGGTGGCGGCGGCGCTGGCCACGGCCGTCGCGGTCGTCGCCCTGATGGTCGCGGCCCGGACCGTGCAGCGGCACCCGGCGGTGCGCGGCATCCTGCTCGCCGTCGCCTCCGGTATCGCCTTCGGCATGTCGTCCGTCTTCACGAAGACCGTGGCGGTGGACTGGACCGACGGTGTCTCGGCGGGGGACGTGCCGTCCCTCGCGGTGATAGGTGTGCTGGCCACGGCCGGCCTGCTGCTCTCCCAGGCCTCCTACCGGGGCGCCGGACTCGCGGCTCCGCTGGCCACGCTGACGGTGGTGAACCCGGTGGTCGCGGCAGCGGTCGGCATCACGATGTTCGGCGAAACCTTCCGTTACGGCGCGACCGGCACGGCGCTCGCGCTGAGCTGTGGCGTGGTGGCGGCCGGCGGTCTGATCCTGCTGACGACGGAGCGGCTGGCGCGCGAGCAGCCTCAGCATGCGGAGAGCGTCGGTGCGGGCTCCCCGGGCTCCCCCGTGGCGCGGGTTGGCTCGGTGATCGCCCCGGTCGCCCCGGAGGCTGCGGTTGCTCCGGAGGTGGAGGTCGCGATGGCGGGAGCGGCGCCTGTCGGACGGTCCGTAGAGGCAGTGGGGGCGGTGAGGGATGTGGACGTCCTGGAGCCTGCGGGGTCCATGGGGGCCGGCGCCGATGCGCCGTCCGACTCGGTCGAGCGACTGCTGCGCTCCGAGCTCGCCCGGGACGTACGCGTACGGGTGCCGGCCCCGGCGGCCTCGCCCTCCGCCCCGGCGGCCGTGGCGGAGGGCGAGGCCGCGGAGCCGTCGCTGCCGGTATTGGCGTACGCGCCCTTCTACGGCGGCTCGTACGTCCCGATGCCCGTGCAGGACCGGCACCGCATACGCGTCACATCCTGACGCCGCCCGCCCTCAGGTAGGCGACCGGGTCGATGTCCGATCCGAAACCGGGCCCCGTCCGCACCTCGAAGTGCAGATGCGGGCCCGAGCTGTTGCCCGTCGAGCCGGACCGGCCGATGCGCTGGTCCGCGGTGACCGCCTGGCCGCTCCTCACCGAGATCGCCGACAGGTGGGCGTACTGGCTGTAGCGGCCGTCGGCGTGCCGGACCACCACCTGGTAGCCGAACGAGCCCTCCCAGCCGGCGCTGACGACGGTGCCCGGCGCGACCGCCTTCACGGACGTGCCGGTGGGCACGGGGAAGTCGACACCGGTGTGGTAGCCCTTCGACCAGGAGGAACCGGCCTTGTGGTACGGCGTGCCCAGGGGGGCGGCGACCGGGGCCACGCGCGTGCCGCTCTTCTGGGTGGTGCGGTCCGCCCGTTCCTCGGTGCGCTGCGAGGGAGCTTCCTTTTCCGGCGCCTTCTTTTCCGGCGCCTTCTTCTCCGGCGCCTTCTTCTCCGGTGTCTTGTTCTTGGGTTTCCTGTTCTTGGAGCCTGTGTCCGCGGGCTTGGGGGCGGGGCGGGCCGGCGCGGCCTTCCCACCGGGCAGGGTGAGCCGCTGGCCGGGCAGGATCAGATCCGGGTCGGCGCCGACGGTCGCGCTGTTCGCTTTGTACAGGCCGCGCCAGCCTCCCCGTACCTGCTCCTCCTCCGCGATGCCGGAGAGGGTGTCGCCGTGGAGCACGGTGTACATCTCGGCGCGGCCCGCGCGGGACTGGGGCGTCTTCTGCGGTTTGACGTCCTCGACGGTGGTGGCGCCTGTACCGCTCCTGCCACCGGCCTTCGCGTCCGGCTTCGCGTCCGGCTTCGCGTCCGTCCTCGCGTCCGTCCTCGCGTCCGTCTTCGCGCCGGTCCGGATGTCGCTCTTGGCCTCGGTGCTGCCGGAGCGGCCGGCGGCCGGGCGGATGTCGGGGGTGTCGCCGCCCCGGGTCAGCCCGGCCCGCTGCGAGCACACCGGCCAGGCGCCGGGGCCCTGGCCGTCCAGGACCTTCTCGGCGACGGCGATCTGCTGGTCCTTGGTGGCCAGGTCCGCGCGCGGCGCGTACCGGGTGCCGCCGAAGGCCTCCCAGGTGGACTGGGTGAACTGAAGTCCGCCGTAGTAGCCGTTGCCCGTGTTGATGTCCCAGTTGTCGCTGGACTCACACGCGGCGACCTTGTCCCAGGTGTCCACGTCCGCCGCCTCGGCGACGCCGGTGCCCAGGAGGGGAAGCGCCATTCCGGCACCACCCGCGGTGACGGTGAGTGAGGCGCGGTTGATCCTGTTCGGCTGATACCGGCGATGCCGGCCGCGCACGGCCATGGAGCCCCCTCGACAATGCGTCAGAAGTGGCCAAAGTAAGCGCTGCGAACCGGCCGTGACAAGACGGCTATCGGACACGCGGATGCGCCAAGTGGCCGGTAATTTTCGCCCGTTGCGCCCCGCTTGGCGCCGTCGTGCGGCATGCTCTCGCCTGGGCGCGTCGCGTACGCGGGGCGCGTACGCGTGTGCCGGACGGCTCGGATGAGTACGAAGGGGGTTCCCGCCCGTATGTGGCTGCGGGATGTCGTACGACCCGCGCGTGCGGACGGAGTAGCGGCACGTCAGGATGGTCAGAATGGGTCGACGGCGGGGCCGGCGCGCAGCGACCGGCAGCACCGACACCCCGGCAGTACCGATACCAAGGTCACTAGGAGCCAACCCAATGAGCAGTTCAGCGCAGATCGGCGTCACAGGTCTCGCGGTCATGGGCCGCAACCTCGCGCGCAACTTCGCCCGCAACGGCTACACGGTCGCGGTGCACAACCGGACGGCGGCGCGCACGCATGCGCTGGTGGAGGAGTTCGGGCACGAGGGCAGCTTCGTGGCGGCCGAGACGGCGAAGGAGTTCGTGGCGGCGCTCGAGCGTCCGCGGCGGCTGGTCATCATGGTGAAGGCCGGTGAGCCGACGGACGCGGTGATCGAGGAGTTCGCGCCGCTGCTGGAACCCGGCGACATGATCATCGACGGTGGCAACGCCCACTTCGCCGATACCCGGCGCCGCGAGCGCGCTCTGCGGCAGCAGGGCCTCCACTTCGTCGGCACTGGCGTCTCCGGTGGCGAGGAGGGCGCGCTCAACGGACCGAGCATCATGCCGGGCGGCTCGAAGGAGTCGTACCAGTCGCTGGGCCCGATGCTGGAGAAGATCTCGGCGAAGGCGGCCGACGGCGCGCCCTGCGTGACCCACGTCGGCCCCGACGGCGCCGGGCACTTCGTGAAGATGGTGCACAACGGCATCGAGTACGCCGACATGCAGCTGATCGGCGAGGCGTACCAGTTGCTGCGCGACGTCGCCGGGTACGAGCCCGCGCAGATCGCGGACATCTTCCGCACCTGGAACACCGGCCGGCTGGACTCGTACCTGATCGAGATCACGGCCGAGGTGCTCTCCCACGTGGACGCGGCCACGGGCAAGCCGTTCGTCGACGTGGTGGTCGACCAGGCGGAGCAGAAGGGCACGGGGCGCTGGACCGTGCAGATCGCCCTCGACCTGGGTGTGCCGGTGTCGGGGATCGCGGAGGCGGTGTTCGCGCGTTCGCTGTCGGGGCACGCTGCGCTGCGCGATGCCTCGCGCGGGCTGGCGGGTCCGACGGCCGCACCGCTCGGCGAGGCGGAGGCCGCGGCGTTCGCGGACCGGGTGGAGCAGGCGCTGTACGCGTCGAAGATCGTGTCGTACACGCAGGGCTTCCACGAGATCGCCGCGGGCAGTGACGAGTACGGCTGGGACATCGACCTCGGCGCGGTCTCCGCGATCTGGCGCGGCGGGTGCATCATCCGCGCGGCCTTCCTGGACCGTATCCGCGCCGCGTACGACGCCCGTGCCGATCTGCCGAGCCTGCTGTCGGACGAGACGTTCGCGCGGGAGATCGCCGACGCGCAGGACGACTGGCGCGAGGTGCTGATCGCCGCGACCCGCCAGGGCGTACCGACCCCCGGTTTCGCCGCGGCCCTCGCCTACTACGACGCCCTGCGAGCGGAGCGCCTGCCGGCCGCGCTCACCCAGGGACAGCGGGACTACTTCGGCGCGCACACCTACCGGCGCACGGACCGCGACGGATCGTTCCACACGCTGTGGGGAGACGACCGCAGCGAGGTCTCGGCGTAGCCGGAGAAAGCGTGACGGGTGCCCACCGGTCCTGACCGGTGGGCACCGCCCGCGGCACGCCCGGCACGGGGCGGTGGACGGCCTCACGGTCGTCCACCGCCCCGTGTTGTCGGCCCGGGTGCACTGTGTTCCCAGGTCGCCCGACTCGGCCGCCGGGTCAGGTGAGCGGCGGGCCGGGTTCCGGGTTCGGGACCGGTTCGGGACCCGGGGGGATCGGCGAGGGGGACGGTCCGGGCGGCCCCGGCATGGGCGGCGGACCGGGAACGGGCGGCCCCGGCGTGGGCGGCGGACCGGGAACGGGCGGCCCCGGGGCAGGCGGGCCCGGTGTCGGCGGCGGAGGCGTCGGTGCCGGGCCCGGGGGCGGCTCCGGGGGCGGGACCGGGTCGGGGCGGGGCGGGGGAGGCTGAGGATCCGGGCCCGGGGCGGGTCCGGGTGGCACGGGGTCCGGGGCAGGTCCCGGGGGGACCGGGCCCGGTGCGGGTCCGGGTGGGACGGGGTCCGGGTGTGGTTGCGTCATGGCGGTGCCCTCCGGCCAGTCGGTCGACGTCGGCTCTGGACTACTCCCCCGCCTACCCGACGACCGCGTCCCCAGTCGTCCACGGTCACTCCCCCGCGTGACGAGCACGCCTCCCAGAGGCCCAGGTGGCGCTACCGGCCGCCCCGAGCCGCCGCCGCACCCGCCGCGAGCCCTGCTTGCGGGCTGGACAGCACCGGGACAACGGTGGTCGTGAGGTGCTCCGCCGGGGCCATCGACGCCTGGGCGAGCACGATCACGTCGGCGCCGGTGACCGCGTCGGCCGCGTCGGCGACCTGACGTGCGTAGGCCGCCGGGTCGCCCGCCTCGAAGCGGGCCCAGGCTCCCTCAGCCAGCAGAGTGCGCACCTCGACGGGGCGGCCGGCGCGGCGCGCCTCCTCCTCGACCAGGGCCGACGTCGGGCCGAGGGTGCTCGCCAGAGCGGCGAGGACGACCACGCGCGGCCCGGCGGCCACGGCCGCGCCCGCCATCGGCCGGTCGACCCGCAGCACCGGCACACCGATCCGGTCGGCTGACGCCTCCGCGACCGAGCCGATGGTCGAGCACGTGCACAGCACGGCCCGAGCACCGTCGGCGACGGCCTCCCGCAGCCTCGCCCGTACGTCGTGGGCCACGGCCTCGGGACCCGCCGCACGGGCCCGGTCCAGCAGTTCCTCGTCGACGAGGTGCCGCAGCTCCAGCCACGGATGGGCGTCGTCGCGCAGGGCGTCGAAGACGGGGACGTGGACGGGCGAGGTGTGCAGGAGGGCGAGCACGGGGGCGTCCGGCGACGTCAGAAACGCCCGGGGTGCGCCGCCAGCCACGCCTTCGCCGCCCGGATCAGCTCCGGGGAGGCGGCCGGGGCCTGGTCGGGGTGGCGTTCGGCCCACTTGACGACGTACGGGCAGAGCGGGGCGACCACAACGCCTTCGCGGGCGGCGAGGGCGTACAGCTCTCGAGCCAGGGAGCCCGCGATGCCCTTGCCCTCGTGGGCGGGCTCGACGACGGTGTGCACCGGCACGATCGCTCGCCCGGGGGATTCGAGGACGAAGTACTCGATCCGGCCGACGACCTCGCCGTCGCCCGCCACCGCTTCCAGCCGGCCCGCCGCCCGGTCGTCGCGGATCTCGATGTCGCTCATGAACACATCACGCTCCTGCCTCTGCCCGTCACCGTGCGCCCGCGACCGTGTCCGTGCCTCCCACGCCGCTCAGGCCGTGGCGGCCTGCGGGCTGCGCTGCTGGTCCGACCCCGGCACCGGTGCGGACGGGTCGGCTCCCAGGGCGACGATGCGGTTGTCGCGGTCCACGTGCACCACCCGGGGTTCCAGCGCCCGCGCCTCGGCGTCGGTCACCTGAGCGTAACTGATGATGATCACCAGGTCACCGGGGTGGACGAGATGCGCAGCGGCCCCGTTGATTCCGACGACACCCGAGCCCCGCTCCCCCTCGATGACGTACGTCTCCAGCCGGGCCCCGTTGTCGATGTCGACGATGTGCACGAGTTCACCGGGCAGCAGATCGGCGGCGTCGAGCAGATCGGCGTCGATCGTCACGGATCCCACGTAGTGCAGGTCGGCCTGGGTGACGGTGGCGCGATGGATCTTGGACTTGAACAGAGTACGCAGCATTCGGGACTCCCAGAAGACGGCTCCCTGCCTGCTTTGTGCAGGTCAAGGGCGGTCGTCACTGTACATCGGCGCGCGTCGGACTCGAAGATTGTGAGGAACATCGTTTCACTTTGAGGAGAAGGCCACCTCCCTGCACTTCCGCGGGGACCGGACGGTTGTGACGCCGCCCACCAAGCCATGCCGATCGCGAGGGTCGCCGCCACCACGGCGGCGACCCGGGACCATCAGCGATGTCTTCGTGAAGGGACGGGGGAAACCGCGCTGTAGGCCGTCACCGATTCACCCTTTCGTTCGCGGCAGGCCTTGTCAGGCGCGGGTCCACCGTTGGTTGTTGCCGTTCGAGCAGGAGTAGAGCTGGATCAGGGTGCCGTTGGCGGTGCCGCCCCCGACGGCGTCGAGGCAGAGGCCGGACTGGACGCCGACGATGGATCCGTCGGAGTTGAGGCGCCACTTCTGGTTGTCGCCGCCCCAGCAGCTGTAGATCTGGACCTTGGCACCGTTGCCGGTGCCGGCGGCGTCCAGGCACTTGTTGCCGTAGACCCTGAGCTCGCCGGCGTCGGTGTACGTCCACTGCTGGTTGGTGCCGTTGTGGCAGTCCCACAGCTGGAACTGGGTGCCGTCGGTGGTGCCGGCGTTGGGCACGTCCAGGCAGCGGCCCGAACCGACGCCCTTGATCGTTCTGCCGTCCGCGGGCGGTGTGGTGGAGCCGCCGTTGAGTGCGTTGAGGACGGCGGTGTAGGCAGGCTTCTTGCTGCCGTCGTTGTTGAACAGCAGCGGCGTGTGCTCCGATCGCCAGGAGTCGCTGTCACGCACACCCCAGACGGTGATGCCGAGGCAGCGAGCGGCGGCCAGGCAGTCGTTGACCACGTTGGCGTAGGTCGTGGCCGAGGCACCCTGGATGTCGAGTTCGGTGATGGCCACGTCGACGCCCAGGGCGGCGAAGTTCTGCAGGGTGGTGCGGAAGTTGCTGTTGTAGGGGCTGCCGCTGTTGAAGTGCGACTGGAAGCCGACGCAGTCGATCGGCACGCCGCGCTGCTTGAAGTCCCGGACCATGGCGTACATGGCCTGGGTCTTGGCCCAGGTCCAGTCCTCGACGTTGTAGTCGTTGTAGCAGAGCTTGGCGGACGGATCGGCGGCGCGCGCTGCGCGGAAGGCGACCTCGATCCAGTCGTTGCCGGTGCGTTGCAGGTTGGAGTCGCGCCGGGCTCCCGAACTTCCGTCGGCGAAGGCCTCGTTCACGACGTCCCACTGCGCGATCTTGCCCTTGTAGTGGCCCATCACGCCGTTGATGTGGTCGATCATCGCCTGGCGCAGCGCGCTGCCGTTGAGGCTCTGCATCCAGCCGGGCTGCTGGGAGTGCCAGGCCAGGGTGTGGCCGCGCACCTGCTTGCCGTTCTGCACCGCCCAGTTGTAGACGCGGTCGGCGGCGGTGAAGTTGAACTGACCCCGCTGCGGTTGGGTGGCGTCGATCTTCATCTCGTTCTCGGCCGTCACCGAGTTGAACTCCCGGGCCGCGATCGTCGCGTACGTCGAGTCGCTCAGCCTGTTCGCGGCGATGGCGACGCCGAAGTAGCGGCCGCTCTGCGCCGCCGCGGCGCCGAGCGTGCTCTCGGCGGCCTGAGCGGGCGGCGGCGCGACCAGTGCGGTGACCACACCGAGGACGCCGGCGACCAGCGCCAGCAGCAGAACGCGGATCTTCCGCCGGACGACGGGTCTGGGAAGGGCATGAGAGCCCATGGCTGTGCCTCCAAGGTAGGAATGACGGGATCACCGGACACCGCGGTCGTGGGACCCGGCAGGATCTCAACCGGCACGGACGGGCCCAGTCGGCCGCCGAGTGACGTACGCCGGGCGGCAGCGGTCTTTCGACACAGGCACGGGGTACTCCATCGCGGCTCATCCGGGAGGCCGTCACGCGGCGTCGCACACCTCTCCTACTGCACGGAGGGCCGGGATGCGTCGGTGCGAGCCTCACCGGGACGAAAAACGGGGTGGCGCAGGTGCTTTGGTGCGCGGATCTGTCGTGCAGCTGTGCGCGGCTCTGTAGTGCGGCACAGCCTGCCCGGGACCAGCGTGGTTCGAAATCTCGTCCTACGATCGATTTACCAGACAGGATGATTGAGGAGTTGACGGCGACTCGTCAACTCTTGCGACAGGAAAAATTTCTGCTTCTAATCCGAAACTTTCGATGCCGCGTCGAGGCGGGTGGATCTCTGGACCGGCGAACCGGATCGCACGCCACCTGCGGGTTTACGGTCGACGCAAGGGCTTGCCACGCCCGGTGGGCGGAACTGTTTGTGGACAGACCGGTGACAGACCTTGACCGGAGGGCCTCACCTCCCTAGCTTGTGGCGTCACAGAATCGGGATCACTTCGAAACTTTCGAACCCGTCCCTGCCCCCGGCGCGGCTGCCGCTCCGCACTTCATCGGCGGCACCTCACCCCGCCCCCAAGGAGGCCCTCTGATGTGGTTTCGCCACCCGTCCCCGGTCCGTCCAAGACGCTTACTCGGCGTCCTTGCGCCCTTGCTGCTCGTGGCCACCTTCCTCGGTGCCCAGCCCGCCGAGGCCGCGACCGTAGACCCCAACGCCTCGTATGTGCTGGTCAACCGCAACAGCGGCAAAGCCCTGGATGTCTACAACATGGCGACCAACGACGGCGCCCGCATCACCCAGTGGACCAGGAACAACCAGAACCAGCAGCAGTGGCAGTTCGTCGATTCCGGGGACGGCTACTACCGCATCAAGTCCCGCCACTCGGGCAAGGTGCTGGACGTCCACACCTGGTCCACCGCGAACGGCGGCTCGATCGTCCAGTGGGCCGACCTGAACGGCACCAACCAGCAGTGGCGGCTGGCCGACAGCTCGGACGGCTACGTGAGGCTCATCTCGCGCCACAGCAACAAGGCCCTCGAAGTACAAGGCGCCTCCACCGCCGACAACGCGAACATCGTCCAGTACGACGACTGGGGCGGCACCAACCAGCAGTGGCAGCTCGTCAAGGTCGGCGCCGACACCCCCGGCCCGTGTGATCTTCCGTCGACCTACCGCTGGACATCAACGGGCGCGCTGGCGCAGCCCAAGCAGGGGTGGGTCTCGCTCAAGGACTTCACCGTCGCCCCCTACAACGGCAGACAACTTGTCTATGCGACCACGCACGACACGGGGACGAGGTGGGGTTCGATGAACTTCGGCCTGTTCACCAACTGGTCGGAGATGGCCTCTGCCGGCCAGAACACGATGTCCAACTCGACCGTCGCACCCACGCTCTTCTACTTCGCGCCGAAGAACATCTGGGTGCTCGCCTACCAGTGGGGCGGGACCGCCTTCTCCTACCGGACGTCGAGCGACCCCACCAACCCGAATGGCTGGTCGTCCGAGCAGGTGCTCTTCTCCGGAAGCATCTCCGGCTCCGGAACAGGGCCCATCGACCAGACACTCATCGGTGACGGCACGAACATGTACCTGTTCTTCGCCGGCGACAACGGCAAGATCTACCGGGCCAGTATGCCGATCGGGAACTTCCCGGGCAGCTTCGGCTCGACCTCGACAGTGATCATGAGCGATACGACGAACAACCTGTTCGAAGCCCCGCAGGTCTACAAGCTGCAGGGCCAGAACCGCTACCTCATGATCGTCGAGGCGATCGGCTCGCAGGGCCGCTACTTCCGCTCGTTCACGGCCACCAGTCTGAACGGCTCCTGGACGCCCCAGGCCGCGACCGAGAGCAATCCCTTCGCCGGCAAGGCCAACAGTGGCGCCACCTGGACCAACGACATCAGCCACGGCGAGCTGATCCGCACCAGCGCCGATCAGACCATGACCGTCGATCCCTGCAATCTGCAGTTGCTCTACCAGGGACGCAGCCCCAACTCCGGCGGCGACTACGGCCTCCTGCCCTACCGTCCGGGTCTGTTGACACTGCAGCACTGACGGCATGACGCGAGTCCGGCTCCGAGGGGGAGCCAGCGTGGTGGGCTCGGCCTTCCGCCGAGCCCACCACGCCGTGATCTGAACAGCCCAGGTCACCTCACCCGGCCGCACAGAAAGCCAAGCAGGCCAAGGCGGCACCAGCCGGGCGTGCGGACGGCAAGAAGCCCGCCCCGAAGAAGTCCACGGCGAAAAAAGCCGTGGGGGAACCGAAGACCGCGCCCGTGCGCGACCTCGGTGACCGTTTCATCAACCGCGCCGCCCTCGGCTACGGCCCCGTGGACGAGACCAAGGGGTCCCGAACGCGGTGAGGGCGTGCCGTCCGCTGCTCCGGCGGACGGCACGCCCTCACATCGCTCAGCACTCCGACGCGAACCGGACGAACTGCCCCCAGCCTTCGCGGCCGACGGCAAAGGCCGGGCGGGTCACGTCCTTGGAGTCCCTTACGTGGACGGCCTGTTCGGCGATCGCGATCTCCACACAACTGTCGCCCTGGCTGCCGCTGTAGCTGGACTTGAACCAGGCGAGTTCCGACGTACCGCTGTTCATAGCTCTCCTCGCAGTCGCTCCAGCAGGTCCCGGGATTCTGTCGGGTTCAGGGCCTGCGAGCGCAGTGTGTCATAGCGTTGGCAGAGCAGAATCATCTCTTTCGGGTCGGAGATCAGCCGACCGTTCTGCTGCCCCTCGGAGTACCCGAGCCGCCGCCCCTCCGAGGTCTCCAGGACCTGTACGGGCCCATCCAGACACGCGTGCAGCCGAGCCTCCACCGGCACCGCCTGAAGCGTCACGTTACGCGGGGCGGTGAGTTCAAGGACATGGTCCACCAGCCCGCGCATCGCCTCCGCATCCCCGAACCCCCGCCGGAACACATGCTCCTCGACGATGAAGCTGAACGGCACCGTCGGCCGCTCCCGCATCATCGCCTGTCGCTCCATCCGTGCGGCGAGCTGCACTTCCAGCTCCTCGTCGGTCCGCAGCGGGATCGTGCCCTCGAACACCGCTCGCGCATACGCCTCCGACTGCAACAACCCCGGAACCAACCGGCACTCGTACGTGCACAGGCTCACCGCCTCCCGCTCCAGCCGCGCCCACCGCCGGAACCACGCCGCCAGCCCCGCCTCCCCCCGCGTCAGATGCCGAGCGGCCTTCCGCAGTACACCGGTATTGCCCAGCGCCTCCTCCGCGCGTTCCACGAACGCCTCGTCCGGCATCCGGCGTCCCAACTCCACCGATTCGACCGTGTGCTTGGAGTACTGGACCCGAGCCCCGAGGTCAACCCGGCTGAGCCCCGCGTGCTCGCGCAGTGCCTGGACGACGGCGTCGAACGTGCGCAGGCTGTCCGACGGATGCGGCTCCCGCTCCCACTCCCCCGCCGGAACCGCCCGCGCACCGGCGCCGCCTCCGGCCGCCTCCCCCTCGACTCCGACGATGTCCATGCGCCGCCCCTTTCCTGCGTACCGCACCGCGACGGCTCCTCACGCCGCCCCGCGTTCACCGCTCAGCGTGACGGAAAATCAGACGCACCGTCCACTCTTCGTGTCCATACGCTGACTCAGCGTACGGGGTGCCACACTCGTCCCCGCCCCGTCCGGCCGCCACTCTGAGGTCACGGAGAGCGAGGAGAAACCGTCCGTGCCCGCTGGTCACCTGCGAAACAACCGGGCGGCCCCCTCCTGTGAACTCCCGCCCGGAGCGGGCGGCGGCGGCCGGACCCGGCCGCGTCCAGACGAGCTGGAAGGTGCAGAGATGCGGAACGGAACCGACCTGTACGCGTTCGACATCGGCGGGGCCTCGTTCACGAAGGCCTGCGGCGGCCCCTGCACCGAGGGGTGCGTGACGCTGGCCCGGATCAGCGAGGACGCCTGGGCCCTGGGCGACAGCAAGCGGCCGGACGCGCAGCCGCTGCGGTTCACCACGGAGGAGCTGGACGCGGCCGGTATCGACCCGGCGCGCTTCGGCCTCGGCGCCTGACCCTCCTCCCCCTCCCCTCCCCACCACCGGCCGGACCGGGCCCCTCCCCGCGTCCGGCCGGCGCTCCTCGAAACGGGAACAGCACGTGCACCACCACGCCTACCTCTGGACCGGCCCGAAGGAACGCTTCGACGACGAGGCCCTGCGGCGGCCCCCGCACCCCGATCCGCCCCCGGCCGGGAGCAGGCCGGAACTGATCGAGCGCTACCGCCAGGTGGCCGCGGAGTTCGCCACGTCGGACCTCCCTCCCCTGGAGACGGCGTACTGGCTCGTCAAGCCCCGCTCCCTGGTGCGGGGCACCTGGGACGAGGCGAAGGAGGCGGCGGCCTGGCTCGGTGAGCGGCTGGCCGAGTACGCCCCGCGGTTCGCGGCGGAGGGCGACCGGGACACCGCGCGCCTGGCCCGGCTGGTGGACGCCGCCGCCGAACGCCTGCACTCGGGCGCCGACATGTCGTACGGCCACTACCTCGAACGACCCTCGTACCTCTCCATGGCCGTGGTGACGTGCTCCCCCAACCGCGCGGTCCCCGGACTTGCCTGCCCGTGCGCGTAGGGAACCCGGCGCGCACCGACTCCTCTCCGCCTCCGTACGCTCACTCCGCGTACGGGGCGCGGCACTCGCCCCCGCCCGCATCCGGCCGCCACTCTGACGCCATGAACCACGCAACACCCCAAGTCGGCGCCCCCGTTCACACCTTCACCCAGTTGCTGTCGTCCACGCGGCGCGGCGCCCGTCTCGCCCGGCTCCTCGCGGTGACCGAACTGCGCTCCCGGGGCGCTTCGCAGGAGCTCACGGAGCGTGCCGAACTTGTCGTCGCGGAACTCGCCGCCAACGCCGTCCTGCACGGCCGTGTGCCCGGCAGCTGCTTCCGGCTGACCCTCGTCCTCGACCCGGCCGCCGGCCACCTCCGCGTCGAGGTCAGCGACGCCCGCGGAGACCTCCACCCGCTGCCCTGCCCCACGGGCACCGCACCCGACGCGCTCCGCACCGGCGAGGGCGGCGACCACTGGGACTGCGTCCCGTACCCGCCCAGCGGCAAGACCGTCCGGGCGGTGCTGACGGCACCGGTCGATGCGTGACGCGCACGGCTTCGCCCTCACCCCCTCACAGACGCCGGTGCCGCGCCCCGCTCACCGCCGGTCACGCCAAAGCTGCCGCAGCCGCAACGCCTCCATGGTCTCGATGGGGCGCGAGCTCCGCACCAGGGGCGGGCTCCCGGCCTGGATCCAGGCGCGCCTGGCGGTGGAGCCGGTGGTGGTGCGGGAAGCCGGACAGCTGGTGTTCGAGACGGCCGCAGCATCGTCCGGCCCGCCGCCCCGGCGCCGCCGCCCTCGCGGTCGCGTGGGCCTGCCCCGCTCACCCGGTCGTGTGCGGCATTCCGCGCCTGAACGGCACAGACCTCACGGAAGTGGCCGTACGGCCGGTGCCGGGCGACCCCGCCCGGATCAGACCGGTCGTCGATAGGTGACACGTCGGACCAGCACCTCGAACGGGCCGCGCCGCCCCGCTCGGTGCATGTGGTGCGCCAGCAGCACCGTCGCGATCCAGGTCGCGAGGGCCAGGAGTGCCGTGGTGGTGACGGTCAGGACCGCGGAGAGGTCGAGCAGGAAGGGCGTGAAGACGAGCGCCCAGATCACCGACTGCGCCAGATAGCAGGTCATCGACCGCTGACCGGCGGCAGCGATGGCGTTCACCACCCTTCCCCGCCGGAACTCGAGCCGGCGAGCGAGCAGTGACACCAGCGCTGCATACCCGAAACCGCCGAGGAGTGGCCGGGGCTCGGCCGCCACACCAGCCGGTGCCGGGCCACAGAAACGCACCGGTCCGGTCCGCAGCCGACGCGGTCGCGGTCGCGGCGAGGTGACCCGCGTGCAGGAGCTGCATGCGGAGCGCGCAGGGGACGCCGGGTACGTCGGCCGTCCACCGGGCCGGGTCGGCGCCGACGAGCTCCTCGGTCGGAGCGCATGCTCAGAAGAAGGCCGCTTCCGCGTCCGCCGGACACCGAACCGAGTGATCAAGTTCGAGGCATCATTCGACGCCGGACGTTGAAGATCGAGCCAGGAGGGTGGTCGAACACGTCGCCGGACCCTGATTTCCGGAGCTGAGAGCACCGACGCGTCCGACGGGCGAAGTGGCCGTGGAGGGGTGAGGAAGGGGCCCGTGGAAGGGACCTGCGGGACGTGGTCCACGTCGCAGGCGGGCGCCGGGCCGGACGCGGTGTGAGGGTCTTGGGCGGGGTGGGGCGTGTGGTGGGCGGGCACGGTGCCCTCGGTTTCCCCGGCCCGCGGGCCGTATCGGCAGTCGACCCGGCCGCGGTGGGATGGTGAAACTCATGCCGGCTCTCGGCGTGCCGGTCACTGGACCAGCTCGATGTGGGGGTGGGACGGGTCGGCCGGGCAGGCGTGGAGCTGGAGGCTGTGGCCGCCAGCGATCCCGATCAGGGTGAAGTTCGCGGGCGGAGTGCCGCCGGGGAGTGGAGTCGGGTTCGTCCGCTCCTCCTCGGGGGCCCAGCTGTCGCTGCCGGCGTCCCATTCGAGGGTGGCGATGGTGAGGAGCGGGAGCGCCTCGGTGCCGCACTCCGGGCAGCGGCGGGGCATGGGGTCGGACAGGCCCCAGCGGGACCAGCCGCCAGTCTTCCAGCCGGGCGAAGTGGACAACTCGTTCCGGTAGAACTCCTGCGGGCCGGTGGGGCAGGAGCCGTCCCACCGGCTCGGGTCGCCCAGCTCCTGCCGCAGCTCCTTGTCCAGCTCCATGAAGGCGGGGTACTCCGTGACCTGCTCGGGCGCCAGCAGGGACGGTTCCGGAAAATAGCCCTGGGAATTGATCGCGGGCGGTTCGGGCGGCGCGTCGAGGACGTCGATGACGATGGCGGCGGAGCGCCAGAAGAGTGCGGTCTTGGGGTGGGCCGGGTGGTCGAAGGGGCACCACAGGACTTGGAGGAGATCGGCCCCGGGCGGGCTGAACGGGAGAGGGACGTCACGGGCGTACAGCTGGGCGACCGGGAGCAGGGGGATCGGGCCCTCGGGCCAGGGGCGGCCCTGGAGGATCCGCTTCTCGGTGGCCAGTTCCTCGGGCGTGGGCCGGGAAGCCGGGCTGCCGAGGTGCCGCCGGCTTGCTATCGCCGCGTGGTTATGGCGAAGGAGCCGGATGTCGTCCGGGGACAGAACCCTGCGCGCCGCGCCCCTCTCGTGCGGCTCGTCGCAGTGCGGCCACGGCTCGTCGGCGGGCCACAGCAGCGGCCCGCCGACGGAGCTGTCCTGCACGGTCGGCGACCCCGGCCGCGGGTGCAGCCGGGTCGCCGTGCGCGCCAGCGGGGCCAGTTGAGGGAAGAGCGCGGTCACGTCGACCGGCCGCGGCGGGGTGGTGAAACTCATGCTGGCTCCCGAGAGCACAAACAAGGTGTGTAGAGAGATCAGTTGCCGAGGTTGTGCGCTCCGCCGGTCTGGGTGTTGGGAATGTAGACGCCTTGGAACATCGGTTCGATAGAACCGTCCTCACGCTCGATCTTGGCGCTCATTGTAACGCCCACCGGAATCGTGCTGTCGGCGCTCAGATAGGTGGGAGTCACCTCGTAGAGGATCGCGTCGTCCTCGCTGAACGAGTCCAGCCGCACCTCGTCCCGGACCTGCTCCTCGTACTTCCACATGCTGCCTGCACCGGTGTTCATCCCGACCTGCCAGCAGGGCACGAGGTTCTTCGAGATCCGCCCGCCGAGAATGTTGGCGATCAGGTGACACCGGGCGAGCTGGTCGGTGAGATTGTGCGCAGAGGCGTAGTCGGCCGCGTCCAGCCAGCCGGTGATGTCTCCGTCGGCGTTGAGTTCCCAGCGGTCGGTGAGGTTCTTCTGGGCCCACAGATACGCCGCCACCGCGCCGCCCTGGTTCGAGCCCTGCGTGTTCATCGACAGCTCGGGCATGACCGACGGAACCGCACAGCCCGCCACCGAAGTGCCGCCGACCGCGTGATCGCACCTGATCTGACGCGCGTTCTTCCACGACGCGTTCGGGTCGGTCGCCGTTGCTCCCGGGGACGTCACGTACATCGCGTAGGACGTGAAGAAGGAGGCGGAGGAGCCCGTCGTCTGGGGCGAGGAGTAGGTGACGGTTCCGGTCAGGGTCTGGCCGAGGGTGAGGCCGCCGCCGTACCAGGGGGCGGTCTTGGTGGCCGTGCAGCCGGCGTCGCAGGAGGCGCGGAACTTGGCGTTCAGCGCGATGACATCGCCGACGGCGCTGGTCATGGTGACGGTGACCTGCTCGCTCCAGGTCGTGGCGGTCGCGGAGAGGTCGGCGCTGGTGGAGACCGCCAGGGTGCCGCGTCCGATCTCCAGACCGTTGCTGTCGCGGAGGATGTAGGTGACGTTGATACCGGTCACGCAGTACGAGAAGCGCTCGTAGCTGTAGTTCCCGGGGCTGGTGATGTCAGAGTGCGGTAAGTGATGGTCTAGCTAATTTCGCACCACTTCGTCCCAGTGGGTAGCAGGCCCCTGACCTCGGCTGTCGAGCCAAACCGGGGAGCCGGAGCCGTGCGCTCGGCCAGGGCGGCGATGTTGATCATTCGACCGCCGGAATCACCCCGTTATGGCATGTCATCACATCGGTGTGAAACGGCAGGAAACATCACTTACCGCACTCTCACAGCTGCCGGCGGTGGCGGCGGCGGCACTGGTGCGGGTCTTCGCCTTCGCGGGGGCGGGCGAGGAGCAAGCACCACCTGGTCGTCGACCGGCACGGCACCCCGCTCGCCGTCACGCTGACCGGCGGCAACCGCCACGACGTCACACAGCTCCTGCCGCTCCTTGACGCGATCCCACCGATCCGGGTCCTGCGCGGACGCCCGCGCACACGGCCACGCAGGCTGTTCGCCGACCGAGCCTACGCCTTTGACAAGTACCGCCGCCTGCTGTGGAAGCGTGGGATCAAGCCGCTCATCGCCCGTCGCGGCGTCGCCCACGGCTCGGGCCCGGGCAAGACCCGCTGGGTGGTCGAGCGGACCTTCGCCTGGCTCCACCAGTTCAAGCGCCTGCGCATCCGCTACGAGATACGCGCCGACCTCCACCAAGGCCTGCTCCAACTCGCTTGCAGCATCATCTGCTTGAGAAGGCTCAGAACCTCATTCTGAAACGATCAGTTAGGCAGCCACCATGGGGCGAGCCTCGAAGATCATGGCCCCAACGTCGTGCTTTACCGGGCAGGTCCACAGACTGCCCGACGCTCCGGAAGCTTACGGGGCCATGATCACTCACCCCATGGCAGCTCCCGCCCAAAGCCGCTCCTCCGACCTCAGTTCGTCGTCTGCCGCCGGGCCCAGCCGCGCCCGAGGGCTACTCGGCAGGCAGGGCCTCTCGCATCGCCTTTGCGGTGGCAGTCGGGTCGTAGCCCTCCGGGACGCCTTCGACCAGGATGATGTCGCCCTCGATGTGCCGCGAGCGCAGCGGTGCGATCTCCTGGTATGCGGGTGAGTCCCACCAGGCCCGCGCCTCGGTGATCCCGGGGAAGCCAATCATCACGACATGTCCGGGCCAGCTGCCCTCCTTCACCTCGTGCTGCGTGGCGTGCACGAGGAAGCGCCCACCGTACGGCTCGAAGGTGGCGGGGATGCGCTCGATGTACTCGACGATCTCCGGGTGCGGAGCGGCCTCTTGCAGGTGAGCTATGACGTAGGCGGGCATGGTGTCCTTCCGGGCGGTCGAGCTCCGTACGCCGGGAGCATGGCATGCCGCCGCACCGGGGTCGATGACCTGACAGGTAAGCGGACCCCGCCCGCACCCCGGACTGGCGGCACACATGCCCCCTGCGTGCCCGACCGGACGGCAAATGGCGGGGAACAACGGGGACCTTTGGTAAGCGTTCCGGGAACGCCCAGGTCAGCATCTTCCCAGGTGAAACCCGGCCTGGTTACGCGATCTTCCAAGCAAGTGCGCCAGGCCCCGACGTTGACACTTGACTGCGCCATTGAGACTCCACCGACCTACACATCATGCTGCGGAGCTACCTCGTAATAGCGTGCAGACATTTATGCAGTCGACCCGCCTACCGCCTCCCAGAGCGTTTTTGGCGTATCTGCAGAACAGTTCCTGTCAGCACTCCGGTCGTAGATCGTGATCTGCTGATCGGGGCTGGTCCCAGGGCCTCGGCACGCGTGAGGGTGCCCGGTTTTCGGGGCGTGTGCGTTAGCGCAGTGAGTGACGCTGGTAGCGCGACTCCGGTGGCCCGACGGTCAGCCCGTTCTCGTCGAGGGCGTTGAAGATGGTCAGTTGGCTGCGGGGGAAGCGGAAGCTGACGGCGACTGTTCCCTGGGCCATGTCGCTCCCGGTCCATTCGAGGAGTTCGACGTCCTGAAGGACCTGGCCCTGCAGGGCGTGCAGCTCGGGGCGCGTGCCGTGGCGCCACTGGAGATCGAAGTCGGGCCACTGGACCGGCTGGTGGGGGTCGACCGTGTTCCAGGTGATCGAGAGGTCGTCGAACTTTGCGTGGTTGATCTCAACCTGTTCTCCGGTGAAGTCGAGCAGGACTGGGCAGTCGGAGAACCACTCGCTGTCCTGAACGTCCCAGACCAGCCAGGCATGGGTCAACGGGCGGCCGATGAGCGCACGCAACTGCTGACCGTGGCCTGCCACGACCGCGGAGCGACCGTTGAGCCATTGAGGCCGGTAGCTTTCGATCCCGAAGTCGAACACGCCGGGGTCCTCTCAGAATCAGACGTCACGCCACTTTTGCCGAGGCTCTGGGGCTGGTCCGGGAACCGGTGCAGCCACCGGTGATCATCGGTGTGCGAAGACAGAAGATCAGACGGTGGCCGCAGGTCACAGCATAGATCCTGCCCGGTGGCAGGACAGATTCGAGGTCCTGATGGGCCGTATCGCGGGGCGGTTCGCCCGGGTGGAACCGCGGCGCCGAGCGAGGGCGATGGTGCTCGGTTTGCTGTCTGAAGCTCCCCCTTTGACCTGGACGGCCTGATACTGGGACGGAAGGTCCCGGAGGAAGCAGT
>NZ_JBHSOA010000094.1:0-50380 GCF_042655885.1 Streptomyces chlorus | reverse complement strand
GGCGTGCGTCGCCTCGTGAATGCGACGCTGGAGATCCGCGAGCTTGCCCGCGGTCGTATGAATGTTGATGTCGGTCACTCGTTGCTCCACCCGGGGTTCCGTGATCAGAAGGTCTCGTGGGGTACGTGCACACCCCAGATGTCGCGCAGGGCATGAGAGATCTCGCCCACGGTGGCGCGCTGTCGCAGGGCTTCGCGCATCGGGGGCAGGACATTGTCGGTACCCTTCGCGGCGACACGCAGGGCGTCCAAGGCGCGCTCGACCGCATCGTTGTCACGTTCCGTGCGCAGGACTGCGAGGCGCTCGCACTGGTCGATCTCGATCTGCGGGTCGACCCGTAGCGGCTCGTACGGTTCTTCCTCGTCCAGGACGTACTTGTTGACCCCGACGACGGTCCGCTCCTGGTTGTCGATCTCCAGGGCGGTCCGGTAGGCGGACTTCTCGATCTCCGACTTCTGGAAGCCTTGCTCGATCGCCACCACCGCTCCCCCGCGGTCCTCGACGGCCTGCATGAGCTCCAGAACCGCGCCTTCCAGGTCGTCGGTCATCGACTCCATGACACAGGAGCCGGCGAAGGGATCGACGGTCTTGGTCACGTCGGTCTCGTAGGCGATGACCTGCTGGGTGCGCAGGGCCAGTCGCGCTGCCTTCTGGGTGGGCAGGGCGATGGCCTCGTCGTAGGAGTTGGTGTGCAGCGACTGCGTCCCGCCCAAGACGGCGCCCAGACCCTGCAGGGCGACCCGGACGAGATTGACCTCGGGCTGCTGCGCGGTCAGCTGCACACCGGCGGTCTGCGTGTGGAAGCGCAGCATTTGCGACTTGGGATTCTTCGCGCCGAATTCCTCGCGCATGACATGCGCCCAGATACGGCGGGCGGCGCGGAACTTCGCGATCTCCTCCAGCAGCGTGGTCCGGGCGACGAAGAAGAACGACAGGCGCGGAGCGAAGTCGTCGACGTCCAGGCCCGCGGCGATCGCGGCGCGCACGTACTCCTTGGCGTTGGCGAGGGTGAACGCGATCTCCTGCGCGGGCGTGGCTCCGGCCCCGGCCATGTGGTAGCCGGAGATGGAGATCGTGTTCCAGCGCGGCAGCTCACGGTGGCAGTAGGCGAAGATGTCACTGATCAGCCGCAGGGACTGCTTGGGCGGGAAGATGTAGGTGCCGCGGGCGATGTACTCCTTGAGCACGTCGTTCCGGATCGTCCTGGTCAACTGATCGCTCGAGACGCCCTGTTCGGCTGCGACCAGCTGGTACAACAGGAGCAGCGTGGAAGCGGGGGCATTGATCGTCATCGACGTCGACACCTTGTCCAGGGGCAAGCCCTGGAACAGCGTGCGCATGTCCTGGATCGAGTCGATCGCCACACCGACCTTGCCGACCTCACCGCGGGCGATGGCGTCGTCGGAGCCGTAGCCCATCTGGGTCGGCAGGTCGAAGGCCACGCTCAGGCCCCCGGTGCCGACGCCGACCAGCTCGTGGTAGCGCTCGTTGGACTCCTTCGCCGTGCCGAACCCCGCGTACTGCCGCATCGTCCACGGCCGCCCCGTGTACATCGACGGATACACGCCGCGGGTGAACGGGAAACGGCCGGGCGCGCCCAGCTTGGCGTCCGCGTCGAAGTCCATCAGCGACCAGCCGTCGTAGAGCGGCTGGATCGGCAGACTGGACTCGCTCGTTGCCACGGAATCCACACGGACCTCCTTTGGCACTGAATCTACTCTAGACGGTACTCAGTACCATTCAGGGTGGCAAGTGGTCTCCGAAGGCCGGGACAGGGAAGGATGAGCGCCCATGAGCAAGCCACCTGCGCGGATCCGACTCGCGGACGCCGCGTTCGCCCTCTTCGACGAGCGCGGATACGAGCAGACCACTGTTGACGACATCGCCGAGCGAGCAGGGCTCGGGCGTACGACGTTCTTCCGGCACTACCGGTCCAAGGAAGAGGTCATCTTCCCCGACCACGACCGGCTGCTCGCACTGATCCGGGACCGCTTGACGACCTCCAGCCATAGCACCGCCCTGGTCGCCGTCTCGGACGCGGTCCGCCTGGTGCTGCTGCACTACATTGAGGAGGGCGACCTGGCGCGCCGACGGTACCGGCTCACCAGCAAGGTAGCCGCTCTGCGGGACCGCGAGATCGCCAGTGTTGCCCGCTATCAGCGGCTGTTCCGGGAGTTCATCGCGGACTGGATGGGCGACCCCACACAGTCGGCGTCGCTGCGTGCCGAACTCATGGCCGCGGCGGTGGTCGCCGCCCACAACCATGTGCTACGCCGATGGCTGCGGAGCGAGTCATCCGATCCGGTCGCGGAGGTGGAGGACGCGATGCGTGAGGTGCTCTCTCTCTTCCCGGCACCCGGTTCCGCTCCGGAGCCCAGCGGCGGCACGACCGTAGTCGCGTTCAGGACGGGGCAAGACATTGACGTCCTGCTCCCTTCACTGCGACGCCTCGTCGAGGGCGGCGCCCAGCAGTGAAGAATCGACAACAGTGAGCCAGCAGCCCGCCCTGTGACCGACTACAAGATCGCCAATTGGCGCTCCGTGTACACAATGAGGTACCGAGTACCATTGGTGATCGTTGGCTTCTCTCTGCACCAGCACGAACTCGCGTCGACGGCACGCACATCAACACTGCAAAGAGGCGTTCGGTGAGCTTGAGGATCGTTGTCACCGTGAAGTACGTGCCCGACGCCACCGGCGACCGGCACTTCGCCGATGACCTGACCGTCGACCGCGACGAGGTGGACGGTCTGCTCTCCGAGCTGGACGAGTACGCGGTCGAGCAGGCGCTGCAGATCGCGGAAGACCGTCGGGACAAGGGAGACGGCGACGTGGAGATCACCGTGCTGACGGTGGGCCCCGAGGACGCCAGGGACGCGCTGCGCAAGGCGCTGTCCATGGGCGCCGACCAGGCCATCCACGTCGAGGACGACGACCTGCACGGCAGTGACGCGATGGGCACCCCGCTGGTGTTGGCCCGGGCGATCGAGAAGGCCGGCTACGACCTGGTCCTCTGTGGCATGGCCTCCACCGACGGCGTGATGGGTGTGGTGCCGGCGCTGCTCGCGGAGCGCCTGGGCGTGCCGCAGGTCACCCTGCTCTCCGAGGTCGCGGTCCAGGACGACACGGTCACCGGCCGCCGGGACGGGGATGCCGCCTCCGAGCAGCTGCAGGCGTCGCTGCCGGCGGTGGTGTCGGTCACCGACCAGTCGGGCGAGGCGCGCTACCCGTCCTTCAAGGGCATCATGGCGGCGAAGAAGAAGCCGGTCGCCTCCTGGGACCTGTCCGACCTCGACCTGCAGGCCGACGAGGTCGGCCTGGCCGGCGCCTACACCGTGGTCGAGGCCGCGACCGAGCGTCCGGCCCGCAGTGCGGGCACGATCGTCAAGGACGAGGGCGAGGGCGGTCGGCAGCTCGCCGCCTTCCTCGCGAGCCAGAAGTTCATCTGAGCCACCAGGCCCCCGCTCGCTTTTCGCCCCCTTCACACCTCTCAAGCAGGAGAGAAGAAGTCCCATGGCTGAAGTTCTCGTCTACGTCGACCACGTGGACGGCGCCGTCCGCAAGCCGACCCTGGAGCTGCTCACCCTGGCTCGCCGCCTCGGCGAGCCGGTCGCCGTCGCGCTGGGGGCCGGCGCCGCCGACGCCGGCCGGCTGCCCGGCCTCACCAACTTCGCCCGCCACCTCCTCCGGGACCTCGACGCCGTGACCGCCGGACTCACCCTGCACTGGAGTTCCGGCGGCACCGAAGGCGCCGTGAACCGCATCAAGAAGATCAAGGAACAGCTCTACGGACGAGCCGGATTCGAACCACTCCGCAAGATGATCCTGCTTCAGTGACCCTCCGCGACCGCTCCCCAAGATCTGTCACGACAGCTGTAGTTCTGGTCATGGCTGGTCCTGGAGAGCGTGTCGGCGCTGGTGGCAGGCTTGTGCGGTGGCTTGATTGTGGCGACGCCAGGCAATCCAGCGCAGGACGTGTTCCGCGTCCCGCACTGGTGGTGTGAGGACGAACGCCCGGAGGAGTCGGACGAGTTCGGGACAGGTCAACGGGACGAGACGGACCGGTCCGGCGGGGCTGGCCGTGGTCGTGGCGGCGGCGGTCAGGGCGAAGACGGCGGATGCGGCAAGGGAGAACAGCGTCCAGCGCATCCAGGAGTTCCAGCAGGTCACCTGCCCTTCATCCAGGCCGGTGAAGGTCTTGCCGAGTTGGAAGGTCTCCTCGATTTGCCACCGTCGGCAGATCACCTCCACCAGCTGGGCGAGGGTGACATATCCGGGCGACCAGCAGCGGAAGAAGGAGATCTCGCCGGTGTACCGGTACCGACGAGCGACCAGGACGCTGGTGCCGTCATCCTGGTGTCCGTTGGGGGCGTCGTCCGCGCGGACGTCGAGCCAGGCCCAGTCGTACTCGCGGGTGCCCTTCGTTCCGTGTCCGGTCTGCAGGCGCATCCACTGGCCGGGCAGCACCTTGTTGATCATCTGGCGGGCCTTCCACCTGCGGCCCGTTCCGTCGGTCACCACGTGCGTGTGGGACACGCCCACCGCATAGCCGAGCCCCAACGCCCGCAGTCTCACGCGCAGCTCCCGCCCCGAGTACACCTCGTCACCCGCGCACCATCGCGCCCTCACACCCAACTCGAGCGCGTTCTCGACCATGACGGCGGTCTGCTGCAACTTGGTGGCGAACATGATCTCGTCCGGGACACCGGTCATCTCGCGGCGTTTCTCGTCCGCGGCCCAGTCCTTCGGCAGATACAGCGCCCGGTCGCTCACCACCCGCACCGACGCGGTGCCCGCGGCCAGGTGCACGGCGACCTGACACAGTCCGACGCCTTTGATCGCACCGGAGTACTGGCGGCCGGCGCCAACGCAGTCGGTCGAGGACTTCGCGTCCCCGGTCTCGTCCGCGACCAGCACCACGTCCTGACCCGCGAGTTCATGAATGACCAGGCGGGCGATCTCCTCCCGGGCCCGGTCATGGTCGAACCTCGCCCGTGACAGCAGGTGCTGCAGCCGGTGCGGGCCTGGATGCCCCAGCGCCTGAGCCAGCGTCCAGCAGTTTCGCGGGTCCACCTCCGCGAGCAGCCCGGTGATCATCTCCGCGGCCGTCGCACGTGTCTCACGCCGCGCTAAGCAGCCCGCGATCGCATCCATCGCCGCCCCGAACAACCGACCCCAGGCGGCCTGGGCTATCGCGACCTCCGCGGCCACCGCTTCTTGAAACGTCGTCACAAACGTTCATGATCACGGTGGCCGTACCCATGCCCGAACCCAGCCCCCAAGCTGCTGAACAGCACAGACACCGGAACTACAGCTGCCGTGTCTGTGCCAGAACCGAGAAATGACAGCACAGTCGTGTCTGTAAGGCGTCGCGGCCGGCCCCCATCAGGGGATGGGCTTTGCGGGAGCGAAGGATACGTCCCTGTGGGCCGCGAAGAGTTCCCAAGTCGCATGCTGCGCATCGGCCGTGAGAGTCGTGTCGTCGACGCGCTCTCGCTTCGGGTACTCGCGAGAGGAGAACCCGAGTGCACCAGTGCCCACGGCGGACACTCAAACCCACCTGCTCAAAAGCCCCACCGGGCCGCACCTGCAAGGCTCCTCGTCGAACGCCGCTGTCACACGCCTGTCACCGACTGCGTCGACTCCCCCAGACCGAGAGCCTCTGACCTGGCATTACGTGCCCATCCTGGACCGGCTTGGACGCCTGCAGACGATCGTTACAACCTGTGCCATGTGGTACCGCGGCCCACTCGCTAGCACCACGTACCACTCATCAAGATCCGGACCAGGTGCGGACCGACACAGCCTGGCACTCGATGTTTCCACTCTTTGTCGCAGGTCAGGAGCGAGGTCAGGCGTGTACCACCAGCAGACGAAGAACCCATTGGTGGCGCTCGGACAGCACTTCTCTTACTGGATCAAGGAAAGCAGCGTTCACCAGCAGGCCTCTACGGCCCCCGAATCTTGTCGACTCTCCACAAGACGACAGGGCAAGTGCCGAGTTCACGCACCGGCACCCGGCTCAGCCGCCCGCCGGGTCAGCATTCGTCCGGCCGCCACCGGGTCCGCAAAGGCCACCGCGCGCGAGGGAGCTGCGAAAAGAGTGCCTCAATCGCAGCTGACGAGGCGTCAGGAAAGTCAGCATCAGGTCAGCAAGAGTCCTGCCACAGCTGCCCACAGACGGCCACACCGGGGAATCGCCCGCCCTCCCGGCTCCGGTCCGCACTCCGCTCAGCTGTCCTCCCGCGAGCGGGCGGACAGCGGGAGGCAGCGCCCGACCGCCGCCCGCCCGCCCGCCACCAGGGATCAGGCATTCCCGCAGGTCAGCGCACCCTCCCCCGCGGCTTCAGCCGCACCGCCGGCAGCTCGGGGGCCGGCAGCGGAGCGCCGTCGCACCCCTTCACCTCGCCGAACCGGGTGCCTTCCATCCAGTCCCGGCGGGCCTGTTCGATCTCTTCCTGGGTGCGGCCGATCCAGTTCCAGAACATGATCAGTTCCTCCTCGAACGGCTCGCCGCCCAGGAGCATCACGGACGCGTCGGACTCGGCCCGCAGCGGGAGTTCGTCGCGGCCGCAGCCGAGGTAGAGCATCGAGCCCGGGAGCACCGGTACGCCGTCCACGTGGACCTCGCCGGACATCGCGAGGACCGCGTACTCGAAGTCGCGCTCCAGCGGCAGGCGGACGTCCGCGCCGTCGGCCAGGGACAGGTCGGCGCCGACGATCGGGGTGTACGCCGTGCCGGGCGAGGTGGCACCGTCGAGGCTGCCGAGGATGAGCGTGGCGTTGACGCCCTGCGCCGTGACGACCGGCAGGTCGGCGTGGTGCTCGAAGTGGGGGTCGGTGTGGCGGTGGCCGTCCGGGAGAGCGACCCAGAGCTGGGCGCCGTGCAGGAAGCGGGCGTGCGAGCGGGGGCTCTCCTCGGAGTGGCTGATCGCCCTGCCCGACGTCATCAGGCCCAGTTCGCGCGGGCGGATCATCTGGAGGCTGCCCGTGGAGTCACGGTGCAGAACCTCGCCCTGGTGCAGCCAGCTCACCGTCTGCAGACCCATGTGCGGGTGCGGTGCCACCTGCATGCCGGGCTCGTCGGCGATGTCGTCGGGACCGTAGTGGTCGACGAAGCACCAGGCGCCGACCATACGCCGTCCCAGGTTCGGCAGCAGCCGCCGGACCTCGCTGGACTCTCCGAGCTTGACCTTCCGGGGACTGAGGAGTTCACGTACCGGCTCTGCCACCACGAAGCCGCGCCCACCGCACAGGGACGGAACGGCCTCCCGCTCAAGATTGCTCATGCCGCCCAACTTAGCCTCGCGAGGCGGTGCGTCAATCCGCCGCCGCGCCACGCGGAAGGCGGCGGGAGGCGTTGCAGCAGTACGAAGGACAACGTAATTAGTAGCCATAGCTATAGTTGCCATGTACTGTATCGACTCATGAGTTCGGTACATTCGGCGCCCGAGGGCGCGACGCCGGGGTTTCTGGTCTGGCGTCTGTCCATGAAGTGGTGCGTCGCGGTCGACCGCGCGGTGGCCCCGCTGGGGCTGACCCACGCGCAGTACTCACTGGTCGCGTCGCTGTACGGGATGGGACGTGCCGGAGAGCGGCCCAGCCAGCGCCGGCTCGCCGACCACACGGGACTCGAAGCGCTCTACGTGTCGAAGCTCGCTCGCGCCCTGGAGGCCGCCGGCCTCCTCGAACGCACCCGGGACCCGCGCGACCCGCGCGCCATGCAACTGGCGCTCACGGAACGGGGCACCGAGGTCACCCGCCAGGCGATCGACGTCGTGCACGTGCTCCTGGGGCAGTTGCTGGAGCCCCTCGACGGCCTCGACGGTCCGCGCACCCGCGCGTTCACCCGCGATCTGATGGCCCTCCTCGACACGCCCCTCGCCGCATCGGCGGACGCCGTCGGCGACAACGCCAACGCTCACGAGACGGAGCAGTCATGACCACCACCGCACCCCCTGTCGACGGCCGTGCCATCGGCCTTGCCCACTACGCGAGCCGCGCCGTCCTGGAGAGCGTGCTGGCCCATCACGGCATCTCCTTCCAGCAGTCGGTGACCCTCCGGCTCGTCGCCGTGGCCGAGGGGCCGGTCGACCGCGCCCGTCTGGCCGAGGACATCACCGGCGCCCTGAAGACCGGCCGCCCCGAGGCGGACGGCGTGGTCGACGGGCTGATCGCCGCGGGGCTGCTGGCCCCGGACGGGCATTCCCTGGTGCGGATCACGGACGCCGGGAGGAAGCTGCACGCTGCGACGTCCGCCGAGACCAAGGCGATCGCTGCCAGGATCTACGCCGGCATTCCGTCCGACGAACTCGCGGTCACCGGACGGGTACTGGCCCTCGTCACCGAGCGGGCCAACCGGGAGCTGGCCGCAGCATCAGCAGCTCCGGGCCAGTAGTGGAATATTCAAGCAACCTCGTCCGTTGTCGGCATCGAAGGAGGTCACGAGTGGACACCACGTACTACTACGACCACGGAACCCCGGCCGAGCGCTGGGAGCGTGCCGGGCTGTTCTTCGACGCCAAGGACTACGCCGCCGCGGCGCGCGTCCTGAGCGGGCTGGTCGAGGAGGTGCCGGAGCAGACCGGGCCGCGGCTGCTGCTGGCGCGTTCCTACTACCACTCGGCCCAACTGCGCCGCGCCGAAGCCGAGTTGCGCGTCATTGTGGAGCGTGACCCGGTGGAGCACTACGGCCGGCTGATGCTCGGCCGCACCCTGGAGCGGCAGGGTCGGAGCGAGGAGGCACAGTCCCACCTGCGGATCGCCGCCGCGCTGGCGGGCGACTTCGACGGCAGCGTCGACCGCGAGCCCGACCCCGCGTAGGCAGCGAGCCCGGGATCGGGCCGGCCTTGCGCGGTGCTGTCACGCGCGCCGGTGCCCGGTTCCCCCCGGAGGGAGGCCGGGCACCGGCGCGCGTGCGGTTCGTCCGGGGGTGCGCTCCGACTACGGCGTCCGCACCGCCCCGGCCGGTTCGCCTCCCTCGGCTCCGCCGGCTCCCTCGGTTTCCCCGGCTCCCCCGCCCCCTCCGTCCTTCCGGCCCCGCCGGTGTGCGATCTCCCCGAGGACGATGTCGACGGCGAGGAAGGCGGCCAGCGGGATGCCGAGGAGCGGGACGAAGTAGCCGAGTACGGCGATCGCCGCCAGCAGCGGGACGAGGATGTACGGCGGGACCTGCTGCCAGGCGCCGCGTGGGATCGGCCGGCCGAAGGCCGAGCCCCGGCCGCGCTGCCACCACATGCGGTAGCCCCACAGGATCAGCAGGATCAGGGAGGCCGCGAGCAGCATCAACGCGATCTGGTTGGGCAGGCCGAAGAGGCTGCCGGTATGCAGGTCGATGCCCCAGCGGCTGAGTTTGGCGAGCACCGGATAGTCGGCCCACCGCACGACGTCGGTGACCTGGCCGGTGGCCGGGTCGACGGCGACGGCGTCCTGCTTCTCGGGCCAGCTGCGCTGGATCTGCTTCACGACGTACGCGGAGGCCGCGTCGGCGGGCGGGACGATCTCCACCGGGTTGTCGAGCCGCTCGGCCCGTGCCGCCGCGAGGACCCGGTCGAGGCCGACGCCGTACTCCGCGTCGCCTCCCATGCCCCCGGCCGCGCTGTGCTCCGCGTGTTCGCCACCCGCCGCGGCCGACACCGAGGGCGTCTCCTGGCCGAGTGAGGTGCGCAGATCGGCGATGTTGGCGCCGGTGTACGTGGACCAGGTCAGCCCGGTGACGGAGAGGAAGATGAAGCCGACCGCGGCCCAGGCGCCGATGCCGCCGTGCAGTCCCAGGGTGCGCCGTCGGCCGCTGGTGCCGCGGATTTTGCGCAGGGCCCGGCGGCGGGAGAACCACAGCACCAGGCCGCCGCCGGCGATCACCCACAGCCAACTGGCCGCGAACTCGCTGTAGAGGCGGCCCGTTTCGCCGAGGTGCAGGTCGCGGTGGAACTCGTCGATCCAGGTGCGCAGCGGCAGCGCGCCGCTGGAACCGTACTGCTCCAGCGTGCCGCGCACCTCCCCGGTGTACGGGTCGACGAACACGGCGAGGGTGTGGTCCGGGTCGACGCCCTCCACGCCCGACAGCATCACCCTGGTCGTGGCGTCCGCCTCGGGAGAGGGGCGTATCGCGGACACCGTGCCCTCGGGGTGGGCCTTGCGGGCGGCGGCGACCTGTTCGGAGAGGGGCAGTTCGCGGTCGCCGACGGGGACGGTCAGCTCGTGGTCGTAAACGATCTTCTCGGCCTGGAAGGACGCGGCGTACAGCAGGCCGGTGAGGGCGGCGACGAGCAGGAACGGGGCCACCACCACGCCCGCGTAGAAGTGCAGGCGCAGAATCAGGGGGCGCAGGCTGCTCCAGCCGGATCTCTGCCGTGCGGGGGTGGGGGGTTGGGTGGCCTCGTCCGTGGTGGTCGAGGGGATGGCGGTCATCGGTGGGCTTCTCCCGAGGGCGTCTTGGCGGCCGTGATGCTGCTCCAGTGGTCGGGGCGGCGGGGCGCCGAGTTCCCGGGACGACCGTGTGAGCTGCGCCACTCACGACGGCGGCGGTCCGTCGGACACATGGCATCCTGACTCGATGGGAACTCCGAACGATCGTGAACCCCTGGCCGAGCGGGTCGAGCAACTCCTGGCCGGCGACGGGCCGTTGCCCATCGTCGCAGCCGGGGATCCGGTGCTGCGGCGGGCGTCCGAACCCTTCGACGGCCAGTTGGAGCCCGCGCTGCTGGCCCGGTTCGTCGAGGCGCTGCGGGTCACCATGCACGCCGCGCCGGGGGTCGGGCTGGCGGCGCCGCAGGTCGGGGTGGGGCTGCGGATCGCGGTGATCGAGGATCCGGCGCCCGTCACGGAGGAGGTGGCGGTGGCGCGCAGTCGGGTGCGGCAGCCGTTCCGGGTGCTGGTCAATCCGGTCTACGCGCCGGTCGGCGGTGAGCGGGCGGCGTTCTTCGAGGGGTGCCTGAGCGTGCCCGGGTACCAGGCGGTGGTGGCGCGACACGCCGAGGTGCGGTTGACCGGGCAGGACGAGCACGGGCGGGCGGTGGACGAGGTGTTCGGCGGCTGGCCTGCCCGGATCGTGCAGCACGAGACGGACCACCTCGACGGCACGCTCTACCTCGACCGGGCAGAACCGCGCTCGCTGTCGTCCCATCAGGCGATGGCGGAGCGCTGGGCGCAGCCCACGCCGGAGGAGGCCGCGCGGGCACTGGGCTTCGAACTGCCGTGACCGGGCAAGGGCCCGGAATCCGGATCGGGGAAAGGATCGGGCGCGGATTCGGGCACGGGCACCGGGCGGGGAAGACCCCCGTTCCGCCCGCCCACCACTTCCGAGTCCTCAGAGCTTTCCCAGTCCTCGGGGGATCTCAGAGTCCTCGTAGCCCTCGGAGTCCTCGTAGCCCTCAGGCGTCCCGGTACGCCTCCAGCAGCCGGAGCCACACCTCGCTGATCGTCGGGTACGACGGGACCGCGTGCCACAGGCGGGCGACCGGCACCTGGGCGACAACCGCGACGGTGGCCGAGTGGACGAGTTCGCCCACGCCGGGGCCGACGAAGGTGACACCGCGCAGGGTCTCGTTCTCGAGGTCGACGACCATGCGGGCGCGGCCCGTGTAGCCCTCGCCGTACAGCCCGGCGCCGGCGACCGAGGCCAGGTCGACGTCGACGGCGCGGACGCGGTGCCCCGCTTCCTCCGCCTCGGCCAGGGAGAGGCCCACCGAGGCCGCCTCCGGATCGGTGAACACGACCTGGGGGACGGCATCGTGGTCGGCGGTGGCGGCGTGCGCGCCCCAGGCCCCGTCGGCCACCGGCGCCCCCGCGGCCCTGGCGGCGATGGCGGCACCGGCGATACGGGCCTGGTACTTGCCCTGATGGGTGAGCAGGGCACGTTTGTTGACGTCACCGACCGCGTAGAGCCAGTCCTGGCCGGTCACTTGGAGACTGTCGTCCACCCCGAGCCAGGAGCCGGGTTCCAGACCGACGGTCTCCAGGCCGATGTCGTCGGTGCGCGGGGCGCGGCCGGTGGCGAAGAGGATCTCGTCGGCCTCGATCCGCTCCCCCGTGTCGGTGACGACCACGACGACACCGTTCTCCCTGGTCACCGAGGCGGCGGAGGTGCCGGTACGGATGTCCGCGCCGGCCTCGGTGAGCGCCTCGGCGACCAGTTCCCCGGCGAAGGGCTCCATGCGGGACAGCAAGCCCTTGCCGCGCACCAGGAGCGTGACCCGGGAGCCGAGCCCCTGCCACGCCGTGGCCATCTCGGAGCCGACGACACCGCCGCCGACCACGACCAGCCTGCCGGGCGCGGCCTGGGCGCTGGTGGCCTCCCTACTGGTCCACGGCGCGACCTCGTCGAGTCCGGGCAGACCCGGCAGCAGCGCGCGACTGCCGGTGCAGACGGCGACGGCGTGCCGGGCGGTGAGGACGCGCCGCGTTCCGTCGGCGGCGGTGACGGTCACCGTGCGCGGGCCGGTGAGCCGGCCGACGCCGCGGTGGAGGTCGACGCCGACGGACTCGAGCCACTGGACCTGGCCGTCGTCCTTCCACTGGGAGGTGTACTCGTTCCGGCGGGCCAGGACCGCGCCCACGTCGAGCGGCCCCTGCACCGACGCGCTCAGGCCGGGGAGGCGGCGGGCATCGGCCCGCGCGAGGACGGGGCGCAGCAGAGCCTTGCTGGGCATGCACGCCCAGTAGGAGCACTCGCCGCCCACCAGTTCACTCTCCACGATCGCGGTGGAGAGCCCTGCCGCTCGGGTGCGGTCGGCGACGTTCTCCCCGACGGGCCCTGCACCCAGCACGACGACGTCGTAGTCGAGGGATCCCGATTCCGGCGATTCCGTTTGCGTCTGTGTCATGAGGCCAGTCTGGTCGGTGGTGTGCGGGGTGGCTACATGGGTAGGGGCGCGGAATACGTGACCGGCCGACCGTGGTTGTACCGACGGCTCGCCCCGCTATCAGGAAGAGGGACATACGCAATGAGCAGCACTGTGGAGCTCACCAAGGAGAACTTCGACCAGTTGGTCACGGAGAACGAGTTCGTTCTGATCGACTTCTGGGCATCCTGGTGCGGGCCGTGCCGCCAGTTCGCACCGGTGTACGACAAGGCGGCGGAGGCGAACCCGGACCTGGTGTTCGGCAAGGTGGACACGGAGGCGCAGCCGGAACTGGCCGCGGCCTTCAACATCCAGTCGATCCCGACGTTGATGATCGTCCGCGACCAGGTGGCCGTGTTCGCGCAGCCGGGCGCGCTGCCCGAGGCCGCGCTGACGGACGTCATCGGGCAGGCCCGGAAGCTGGACATGGACGAGGTCCGCAAGTCCATCGCCGAGCAGCAGGCGGCGCAGGGCGACGGCAAGGCGGATGCCCGGAGCCGGGGCGAGTGACCGCCCCGGCTCCGGGCATCGCCGCGGCTTGCGGAACGGAGAACTCCGGATCGGCCGCTTCTAGAACGGGTACTGCGCGACGTCCCCGCGCACGGTGGTCCAGCGCACGTCGGTGAACGCGTCCAGGTTGGCGTCGCCGCCGAAGCGGGAACCGGTGCCGGAGGCGGCGACGCCGCCGAAGGGAGCGACGGCCTCGTCGTTCACGGTCTGGTCGTTGATGTGCACGATCCCCGTCGGGATACGCTCCGCCAGCTCCAGGCCGCGGGCCGCGTCCCGGGTGACGATGCCCAGCGAGAGCCCGTAGGGGCTCGCGGCGGCCAGGGCGGCGGCCTCGTCGGCACCGGTGAAGGACCGTACGGGTGCGACGGGACCGAAGACCTCCTCCGTGTAGGCGGGGGTGTCGTCGTCGGTGTCCGCCAGGACGGTGGGCCGGTAGAACAGCCGGTCGTGGGTACCGCCCGCGGCGAGTTTCGCTCCGCCGGCCGTGCTGGACTCGACCAGGGCGTGCACCTTGTCGAGCTGCCCCTGGTCGATGAGCGGGCCGAGGTGGACCTGGTCGCGGTGCGGGTCGCCGACGGCGAGCGAGTCGGCCTTGGCGGCCAGCCGTTCCACGTACTCGTCGTAGAGCGAGGCATGCACCAGATGGCGTCCGGTCGTCATGCAGATCTGGCCCTGGTGGAAGAAGGATCCCCAGGCGGCCGTGGAGATCACCGCTTCGAGGTCGGCGTCCTCGAGCACGACCAGCGCGGAGTTTCCGCCGAGTTCCAGGTGGGCCCGCTTGAGGTGACGGCCGGCGGCCTCGCCGACGTGCCGGCCCGCCCCGGTGGAGCCGGTGAACGAGATGACGGGGATCCGAGGGTCGGCGACGAGCGCCTGGCCTGTCTCCGCGCCGCCCGGCAGGACGTGCAGCAGCCCTTCGGGCAGTCCCGCCTCGGCGAACACCGCGGCGAGCGCCAGCCCGCCACAGACCGCGGTGCGCGGGTCCGGCTTCAGGACGACCGCGTTGCCGAGCGCGAGGGCCGGTGCGACGGAGCGGATGGAAAGGATCAGCGGCGCGTTGAACGGGGCGATGACGCCCACCACGCCTACCGGCACCCGCCGCGTGTACGACAGCCGGGGCCCCTCGGTGGGCAGCACCTGGCCGGCCGGGCGGGAGGCCAGGGCCGCGGCCTCGTAGCACTCCTGGGCGGCGACATGCAGTTCGAAGTCGGCCTTGCCGGTGATGCCGCCGGCCTCGCGGACCAGCCATTCCCGCAGCTCTTCGGCGTGCGCGCCGAACAGGTCGCCGGCCTTGCGGAGCACTGCGGCACGGACGAAGTGAGGGGCCCTGGCCCACTCGGCCTGTGCGGCGCGGCCCGCTTCCGCGGCGGCCTCGACGTCCTCACCGGTGGCGAGGGTGACGGTGGCCAGCTGTTCGCCGGTGGCGGGTTCCGTAACGGTGTGTTCGGGTCCCGAGAGGGGGCGGGACTGCCAGGTCGTGGGGTCGAGCAACGGCATATGACGGCTCTCCGATCGGTCACCGGGCTCCGCGCGAGCGCGAGCCCGGCTGTCCTTACGCGTACCAAATGGTTGAGCACGCAACATCCTAGTCACGCCGTACCAGGGGCACAGGGCGTGCCGTACCGGCGCCTCGGCTCCCGCCCGCCGGGGCGGTCCAACCTCCTCCCTCATCCGACGATGTGATCGCGCGCCACATGTCCACCCGGCCCGCACCGGCCGGTGTCAGCCCGCACCGGCCCGCACCGGCCCGCACCGGCCCGCGTCGGCCCGTGTCAGCCGGATTCGCGCCGGATCACTGACGCGCCCAGCACCTTGTGCGCCTCGGGGGCGGCGGCCGGGTCGCGCACCGCGCGGTCGACGAGTGCGGCGAGCTCGGTGCCGGACGGCAGGTCGAGGTGGACCGTGGTCAGCCGGGGCCGCAGCAGCCGGCCCAGCATGAGGTTGTCGGCGCCGACCACGGCCGTCTCCTCCGGAACGCGGACGCCGGCGTCGAGCAGCGCCCGCATCAGCAGCATCGCGTACTCGTCGTTGTACGTGAACACGGCGTCGAGGTCCAGGTCGCGCCATCGGGCGGCGAGCCGGGCGGCGGCGCCCTCGTCGTGGGCGAGGGGCAGTTCGGTGACCGTGGCGCCGGTGCCGCGCAGGGCCGCCCGCACTCCCGCGAGGCGGGGCGCGGAGAACGCCTCCAGACCGGGCTCGCGCGGGACGACGACACCGATGCGGCGCCGGCCCCGGTCGAACAGGTGCGCGCCGGCGCTGTGGCCGACGACGTCGTGGTCCATGAGCAGGGCGTGCGCGCCCTCGACGGTTTCCGGGCCGAGGGTGACCACGGCACGCGCGCCGGAGCGTTTGAGTACGGCGACGCCCTGGGGGCCTAGTCCCGAGCCGGGGACCAGCACGGCCACGGGACGCAGCTCGGCCCAGGCACGGGCGGCCTCGTCGTCGTGCACGCCGACGGTGCCGTACTGCACGACGGTGTAGTCGAGGCGGCCGAGAGCCACCTGGAGGTCGTTGATGAACTGGCTGTAGACCGGGCCGACCGGGAAGGCCGGGGCGGGCATCAGCACCATGCGGCTGTGCCCGGCGCGTAAGCTGCGGGCCGCCGCGTGCGGCACGTACCCGAGTTCCCTGGCGGCCTCGCGGACACGGCGGCGGGTGGGCTCGCTGATCCGGACGGCGTCGGCGTTGTTCAGGACGTAGGAGACGGTCGCGCGCGAGACGCCGGCCAGGCGGGCCACGTCGGCGCTCGTGGGTACCGCGCCCGCGGGCAGGGGACTCGTGGGCGCGGGGCTCGTGGGCGCACGGGGCGGGGGCACGGATCGCGCGGGCACGGCACCTGGGGGCACGGGGCGCGTCGGTGCGGTGGCTGCGGGGACGGGCGGGTTCGGTATCTGCACCATGACGTGAGGCATCCTTGCAGAAGCGCGAACGGGCCCGTCGTCCGGGGGAGTTGAGAGCGCGCGGTCCCGCGTCCGTCCCAGTTCAGGACGGTCCCGCGGGTCGCCGGCCGGGTGGGGGGCCGGGCCCTCGGTCAGTGTGCGGGGGCCGCGGGTCGCGTCACGCGGTCGATGAGGTTCACCCACGCGGATTCGAGCCGTGACAGCGGCATTCCGCACTGCCGGGTCAGGTGGTGCACCAGCGCGGGGTCGAGCGGCGCCATCAGGGTGTGGGCGAGGAGGTCACAGTCCGCCTCCGGGACGGCCTCGCGCAGCAGCAGCGTCACGTGGTGGTGCCGTACCCGGCGGGGCGGGTTGGTGAAGCGGCGGTCGGCGCAGGGTTCGGCGGCGAGCTGGAGATCCAGCTCGTCGACGGTGCGGCGCAGCAGGGCGACACCGAAGGCCCGCAGCCGCTCCGCGGGCGGTGCGCCCGGTCCCAGCGGCGGGGGGCCGGAGAGGAACGCGGCCTGGAACTTCTTCTCGGAGTGGTCGAGCAGTGCCGTCAGCAGTCCGGTGCGGTCGCCGAAACGCCGGAAGACCGTCCCCTTCCCCACCTGGGCCGCCGCGGCGACCGCCTCCATGGTCAGACCGTCCGCGCCGCGCTCCGCCACCAGCAGGGCGGCTGCCTCCAGCAGGCGTGCGCGGTTGCGCGCGGCGTCGGCTCGCAGGCAGGGCTCATCGATCTCGACACCGAGTTGCGGCAACTCCCGCGGCTCGGGGGGCTGCTGGGGCGGCGGGGCGGGCGACGGGACGGCGGACATGAAGCCAGCGTAAAGCATCGGGAAGAAACTGGACCGCGGTCCGGTTGAAGTGCTAGAAACGTAACCGGACCTCGGTCCGGATGATTGCGGCAATGTTTCGTCCGGTGCTTCGCCGCGCCGTTCCACCTTGACTTTCCACCCCCATTCGGGAGTTCTCATGTCTGTTCGCATCCTCGCCCTCGTCGGCAGCCTCCGCTCCGGTTCGCACAACCGCCAGCTCGCGGAGGCCGCGGTCAAGATCGCGCCCGAGGGCTCCGAGGTCGTGGTGTACGAGGGCCTTGCGGAGATTCCGTTCTACAACGAGGACATCGACGTCGAGGGCAGCGTCCCGGCCGCCGCGGCCCAGCTGCGCGAGGCCGTGTCCGGCGCCGACGCCCTGCTGCTCTTCACGCCCGAGTACAACGGCACGATCCCGGCCGTCCTGAAGAACGCCATCGACTGGCTGTCCCGTCCGTACGGCGCCGCCACCCTCGGCGACAAGCCCGTCGCCGTGGTCGGTACCGCCTACGGCCAGTACGGCGGTGTCTGGGCGCAGGACGAGGCCCGCAAGGCCCTCGGCATCGCGGGCGGCAAGGTGATCGAGGACATCAAGCTCTCCATCCCCGGTTCCGTGACCCGTTTCGCCGAGATCCACCCCGCCGACGACACCGAGGTCGTGGAGCAGCTGACCGAGGTCATCGTCCGTCTGAAGAGCCACGCCGCCGCGCCTGCCGCCGCCTGACGCCTCCCGCGCAAGACGCACCCGACCCGCGGCCGGAGGGGCCAAAGCCGTACCGACGACGGCTTTGGCCCCTCCGGCCGTACGGGCGGGCCGGCGTGGTCCCGGGGGCGGGGCCCAGCGGCCCTCCGCCCCCGGCCTCTGCTCAGACGCCCGCCGCCGCCCGCTCCTCACGGTGGATCGGTGTCCGCGCGCCGGTCAGCGGCGCGCCCGTGCCGCCTCGAAGGGTCGCGACGATCTCCGCCGCGATGGACAGGGCGGTCTCCTCCGGCGTACGCGCCCCGAGGTCGAGGCCGATCGGCGACCTGAGCCGGGCCAGTTCCCGCTCGCCCACGCCCGCCTCGCGCAGCCGCCGCTCCCGGTCCGCGTGGGTACGGCGTGATCCCATCGCCCCGACGAACGCCACCGGCATCGCCAGCGCCTCCGTCAGCAGAGGGACGTCGAACTTGGCGTCGTGGGTGAGTACGCACAGCACCGTGCGCCCGTCGGTGACGGCGGTACGCAGATAGCGGTGCGGCCAGTCGACCACGATCTCGTCCGCCTCCGGGAACCGCGCCGGGGTGGCGAACACCGGCCGGGCGTCGCACACGGTCACGTGGTAGCCGAGGAACTTGCCGGCCCGTACCAGCGCCGCCGCGAAGTCGACCGCGCCGAAGACGATCATGCGGGGCGGCGGCTGCGACGACTCCACGAACAGGGTCACCCCGCCGGGACAGTGCGATCCGTCCGCCGAGAGGCCGACGGTGCCGGTGCGTCCGCCGTCCAGCAGGGCCCGCGTCTCGGCCGCCGCCGTGCGGTCCAGCTCGGGACGGCCGGCCAGGCCGCCCTCGTACGACCCGTCGGGGTGGACCAGGAGGGCACCGCCGAGCAGTTCGGCCGGGCCCCGGACGATCCGGGCGAGCGCCGCCGGCTCACCGCGGACGACCGCGGACAGGGCCGCCCGCAGCACCTCGCGGGCGCGGGCGTGCGCGCCGATCGGGGTGACCGTGATGTCGATGGTCCCGCCACAGGTCAGACCGGCCGCGAAGGCGTCCTCGTCGCTGTATCCGAACCGCTGGATGCGTGTCCCGCCGTCCGCGAGCGCCTCGAGGCACAGCTCGTACACCGCGCCCTCGACGCAGCCGCCGGAGACCGAGCCGATCACCGTGCCGTCGCTGTCGACGGCGAGGGCGGCGCCGGGGCCGCGCGGTGCGCTGCCGCTCACGGACACCACGGTGGCGACGGCGAACTCCCGGCCCTCGGTGAGCCATTGATGCAGCTCACCGGCGATGTCAAACATGCGGCCCGCCCGCGGTGAGGATCCGGTCCGGGCGGATGGGCAGGTTCCGGTGCCGCACACCGGTCGCGTGCCAGACCGCGTTGGCGACGGCCGCCGCGGCCCCCACGATGCCGACCTCGCCGATGCCCTTGATGCCGACCGGGTCGTCGGGGTCCGGGTCGTCGACCCAGTCCGCCTCGACGACCGGTACGTCGGCGTGCGTGGCGATGTGGTAGCCCGCGAGGTCGCCGCCGTAGTGGCTGCCCGAGGCCCGGTCGCGGATCCCCTCCTCGTGCAGTGCCATGGAGATGCCCCAGACCATTCCGCCGACGAGCTGGCCGCGCGCGGTGAGCGGATTGACGATCCGCCCCGCGGCGAACATGCCGAGCATGCGGCGCACCCGCACCTCGCCGGTGGTGACGTCCACGGCGACCTCCGCGAACTGCGCCCCGAAGGAGTGCCGTTCTTTCTGCGCCAGGGCTCCGAGGGCCGCGGTGGTGTCGGAGCGCACGGTGATGCCCTCCGCCGGAATGCCGGTCTCCCCCGCCAGGCGTTCCCGCAGTTCGTCGGCCGCGACGGTGATCGCCCAGGCCCAGGAGCGGGTGCCGGTGGAACCGCCGGCGATCATCGCGGGGCCGAAGTCGCTGTCGCCGATCCGCATCCGGATCCGCGCGGGCGGCACCCGGAGCGCGTCTGCGGCGACCAGGGTGAGCGCGGTACGGGCTCCGGTGCCGATGTCGGCCGCCGCGATCCGCACGGTGAAGGTGCCGTCCGCCTCCGCCGTCACCGCGGCCGTGGAGGGGCCGGCTCCCGCGGGGAAGGACGCGGCGGCCGTACCCGTGCCGATCAGCAGGTCTCCTTCCCGGCGCAGGCCGGGGCGCGGGTCGCGGCCTGCCCAGCCGAAGCGCCGGGCGCCCTCCCGGAAGCAGGCGGCGAGGTTGTGTCCGCTGAACGGCATCCCGGAGACCGGGCCCCGTTCGGGTTCGTTGCGCAGGCGCAGCTCGATCGGGTCCACGCCGCACTGCTCGGCGAGTTCGTCGAGCGCCGCCTCCAGCGCGAACGCGCCCGGGGCCTCGCCCGGCGCGCGCATCCAGGTCGGCGACGGCACGTCGAGCCGCACCGCCTCGATCGCGGTGCGGTGGGCAGGGGCGTCGTACATCACCCGGGCCACGCCGGCGCTGGGCTCGACGAAGTCCCAGACCGTCGAGGTCTGGCTGAGCGAGCGGTGCTCCAGCGCGCGCAGCCGCCCGTCGGCGTCGGCACCGAGCCTGATGCGCTGGGCGGTGGGGCTGCGGTAGCCGGTGAGCGAGAACATCTGACGGCGGTTCAGGACCACGCGGACCGGGCGCCGCAGCGCGGTCGCCGCCATGACGGCGGACACCTGGTGGGCGCGCAAGCCCTTGCTGCCGAAGCCGCCGCCGACGTGCTCGGAGCGCACCCGCACGGCGGACGCGTCGAGGGAGAACATCCGGGAGAGTTCGTCGGCGACCCAGGTGGTGCCCTGGTTGGAGTCGACGACGTCGAGCCGCCCGCCGTCCCACCGGGCGGTCGCCGCGTGCGGCTCCATCATGGCGTGGTGCTCTTCGGGGGTGGTGTACTCGACGTCCACGACGTGCGCGGACGCGGCGAGTTCGGCCTCCAGGTCGCCCTTCTCGGTCACCGCGGGCATGTGTCCGTCCAGGGTGAACGCGTCGGGGCGGTCGCCCCTGAACTCGATGTCGTGCGGCTCCTGTTCGTAGGTCACGACAAGGGCCTCGGCCGCCTCGCGGGCCTGCTCGGAGGTCTCGGCGACGACGAGCGCGACGGGCCAGCCCGCGTGCGGCACTCGGTCGTTCTGGAAGACGGCGGCGGTCGGGTCCGGCCGGACACCCAGCAGGCCGATGTAGTCGAGGTGGAGGCGCGGGGCGTTCTTGTGGTGCAGCACGGTGAGGACGCCCGGCATGGCGAGGACGGGAGCGGTCTCGACGGAGCCGATCCGGCCGCGGGCGACGGTGGACAGCACCAGCCAGCCGTGGGCGAGGTCGGCGAAGGGGATCTCACCCGCGTAGCGGGCGGCTCCGGTCACCTTCTCGCGGCCCTCCACGCGCGTGTGCGCGGTGCCGACGGCGCCGGTCACGGTCGTGGTGACAGCCGTAGTGACAGCCATGGCGGCAGCCGTGGCGGCAGGTGAGGTGTCGGTCTCCGTGCCGGTCGTGGTGACGGTCATCGGGCGGCCTCCTCGGCGAGTTCGGACAGGACGGCCACCACGAGGTTGCGCATGAGGGTCACCTTGTAGGCGTTGCCGGGCAGCGGCCGGGCAGCGGCCAGTTCGGCATCGGCGGCTGCGGCGAAGTAGTCGGCGGATGCCGGGGCACCGTTGAGGACGCGTTCGGCGGCGTGCGCCCGCCACGGCCGGGACGCGACCGCGCCGAAGGCGAGCCGCGCCTCGCGTACGACGCCGTTGCTGATGTCGAGGGCCGCGGCGACCGAGCCGATCGCGAAGGCGTACGAGGCGCGTTCGCGCACCTTGCGGTAGCGGGAACGGGCGGCCGACGGCACGGGCGGCAGCGTGACGCCGGTGATGAGCGCGCCCCGGGGCAGCGCGGTCTCCCGGTGTGGGGTGTCGCCAACGGGCAGATAGAAGTCGGCGAGGGGCAACTCGCCCGGCCCGTCGGCTGTTTGGTACGAGACGACGGCGTCGAACGCGGTCAGTGCCACCCCCATGTCGGAGGGGTGGACGGCGACACAGTGCTCGGAAGCGCCCAGGACGGCGTGGTTGTGGTGCTCGCCCTCGACGGCGGGGCAACCACTCCCGGGGAGGCGCTTGTTGCAGGGCTTGGACACGTCGGTGAAGTAGCCGCAGCGGGTGCGCTGGAGCAGATTCCCGCCCACGGTGGCCATGTTGCGCAGCTGCCCGGAGGCCCCGGCGAGCACCGCCTGGGTCAGCGCCGGGTAGCGGCGGCGGACCTCGGGGTGGGCGGCGAGGTCGCTGTTGGTGACGGTGGCGCCGATGCACAGTCCGCCGTCACCGGTCGACTCGATCCGGTCCAGCGGGAGTTGGCGTACGTCGACGAGTCGCGCGGGGCGTTCGACGCCGATCTTCATCAGGTCGACGAGGTTGGTTCCGCCGCCGAGGTAGCGGGCGTCGGGGTCGGCGTCGAGCAGGGCGACCGCGCCGGGGACGTCGTCGGCGCGCCGGTAGTCGAACTCCCTCATGCGGCAGTCTCCTCGGTGGCCTCGGCGCTCTCGGCGGCGGCGCGGGCGACGGCCTCGACGATCGAGACGTAGGCGCCGCAGCGACACAGGTTGCCGCTCATCCGTTCGCGGATCTCCTGCGGGGTCAGCGGTGGCGGTCCCGCTTCGGGCCGTACGTCGTCGGTGACCGCGCTGGGCCAGCCCGCGGCGTGCTCCTCGATGACGGCGACGGCGGAACAGATCTGGCCGGGCGTGCAGTAACCGCACTGGAAGCCGTCCAGGTCGAGGAAGGCCTGCTGCACGGGGTGCAGCCGCTCCCCCTCGGCGAGGCCTTCCACGGTGGTGATCTCCCGGCCCTCCGCCGCCACGGCCAGGTGCAGGCAGGACACGGTCCGGCGGCCGTCCACCAGGACTGTGCAGGCACCGCACTGTCCCTGGTCGCAGCCCTTCTTGGTGCCGGTCAGATCGAGGCGCTCGCGCAGGGCGTCGAGCAGGGTGGTGCGGTGGTCGACGGACAGCGTGTGCTTCTCGCCGTTGATGTTCAGGGTGACGCTGCTGGACGTGGTGGGAGCCATGAGCAGCCTTCCTTCTCGGATCCGTGCAGGCCGGCAAGGCCCTCAGGTGGCGGACGAGTGGGAAACGGTCAGAGGGTCGACAGGTGGAAACTCGTCAACGGGCCGGGAGCGCGGGCGCCGGCCGGCCGCGTGCACGGGCATGCCCGCCCCCTCCCGCGCTGTCCGCGGCCACCGCTACGATGCACCGAAGTGGACGGTTGTCCGTTACCGGGAAAATTTAGTGGACAGCTGTCCGCTTAGCAAGAACGGGTTTCGGCCATGCCCGGGAGGAGGACGGACGAGTGGGTCGGGACGTGGAGCGGGACATGGGCCGGGATACGGGCGGCGAGGACACGCCGCAGGGCAAGGACGTGCCCCCGCGCGCACAGACATCCCTGAGATCGGACGCGCAGCGCAACCGCGAGCGCATTCTGGAGGTCGCGCTGGCCGAGTTGACCCGGTCGGCCGACACCCCGCTGAGCGTGATCGCCAAGAAGGCGGGCGTCGGCCAGGGCACGCTCTACCGGAACTTCCCCAGCCGGGAGGATCTCGTCCTGGAGATCTACCGGCACGAGATGCGCCAGGTGGCCGACAGCGCGGCACGACTGCTGGAGACCCGGGAGCCCGACCGCGCCCTGCGCGAATGGATGGACCGGCTCGCCCTGTTCGCGATGGCCAAGGCCGGACTGGCCGACGCCATCAGGCAGGCGACCGGCGCACCGGGCAGCCCGGCGAGGCCGGGACCCAGCCCCGTGATCGAGGCGGCCGAACTCCTGCTGCGCGCCTGCGAGGAGGCCGGCACCATCCGGCCCGGGGTGACCGCGGACGACATGGTTCTCGCGATCGGCGGCCTGTGGCAGCTCGACCCCACCGGCGACTGGCAGCCCAGAGCCACCCGACTGCTGGACATCGTCATGGACGGGCTGCGCGCGGGGGCACCCGGGCGATAGCCGGGAACCCGACGGCGGGGCGCCCGAGCGGCAAGGAGCCCGGCGGCGCGGCGGGCGCGAGGCCCACCCGCCCACGACCGTGAAAGCGCCCGCGCCGCCCCTGAGTGACCCTCGCGTGCGTTCCCCTGGACATCGAGTCCGCCCTTTCGGGCAATCCGCTGTGCCTCGCAGGCCGGTGACGTCTCGTCAGGATGCCGTTAGCATCCGAGCGTGAGTCTGAACTTCCCCCCGTCATCGCGGCCGGTCGCCGCACCTTCGCACAGCGGACACGACACGTGAACGAGGACGGAAGGAGCGCCGGGGCCGTTCACACGGCGGCCGCAGCCGAACAAGCGGGTGGCGAAACGGTGTCGGGTCGGCACGGGGCACGTCCGGAGTCGATCACGCCCACGATGCCGGTTGAACCGGCCGACAGCACGCCGCCTCAGGGTGACGTCGCCGATGAACCGCCGGGCCATGAACCTCCGTCGACGACGCCGGCTCCCGACGGAGCCCGCCCGCCACGCCGCCGCGGCCCCGGCCCCTTCCTCCTGATCGTGGTGCCCACCATGGTGGTGATCGTCGGGGTCTCGGGGTTCCTCGCCCTGACCGGCGTCCTCTCCCCCGCTCTGTCCGAGGGGTCGGGTCCGGCACCGACGTCCGTCAGCAACGTCGATGCCTCCTACGTCCCTTGGCTGCGCAAAGCCGCCGATGCCTGCGAGGTCGTCACCCCCTCCCTCCTTGCCGCCCAGATCGATCGGCTGTCCGGGTGGAACAACGACACCGCCAGCCTTTCCCAACAGGGAATCGCACGCTTCACCGACGCCCAGTGGCGAACCTGGGGCCGGGACGACGACGCCAACGGCCGCTCCTCACCCCTCGACCCGGCGGACGCCGTCATGGCCCTCGGCCGGTACGACTGTTCCCTCGCCAAGGAGGTGACCGACCTCAGGACGAAGGGAACCGTCAGCGGCAACCTCGTGGACCTCACCCTCGCCGCGTACGCGGAGGGGACGGACGCGGTGACGCGGACGGGCCACGTGCCGACCGCCGCACGCGCGTTCCTCGAGGAGGTCAAGGAACGACTGCCGCAGTACGACGCACTCGTCCGGCAGAACCCCGACCCGGCCGACGGCCGGAACGCCTCGGCCATCCTGGTCCCGCCCGCGAGCACACTCACCGTCACCTCGCCGTTCGGCTCGCGTGAGCACCCGCTCACCGGTGTCACCAAGCTCCACACGGGAGTGGACTTCGGCGCGCCCCAAGGAGCGCCGGTGTCCGCCACGCGCGACGGCCGGGTGAAGTTCGCGGACATGACCGCGGCCTACGGCAACCGTGTGGTGATCGACCACGGCACGATCGCCGGCAAGCGGCTGGAGACGACCTACAGTCACCTGTCGGCTCTCCAGGTCACCGCGGGCCAGACCGTGACCGCAGGCTCTCCGGTGGGGCTCGTGGGCTCCACCGGCCTGTCGACCGGCCCCCATCTGCACTTCGAGGTCCTTCTCGACGGGCAGTACACGGATCCGGTGCCCTGGCTCAGCACCACACACTGACCGTCACGGGGGATACCCGCCCTCTCGACGCGATCTCGCGCACCAGGATCCGCCGCCGGAGCGGGCCGATCAGGCGGGCACGGTCCCCGTCACCCAGCAGGGCCGGCAGCGGCGCGGCGGACAGAGGGCAGCGGGTAGCGGGTGTCACCGCCCGGGCCCGTGGTCGTGGTGGCGGTCGGCAGTGAGTTGAGTACGGCTTCCTCCATGGCGTCGGGGGCCACGGCGAACAGGGAACCAAGCAGGTCGTCGCGTACGACGGCGGGCCCGGCAAGTGCGCCCAGGAGGTGGGTGCCGAAGGCGAGGCCGTGCTCGCCGCTGCCGTGCCCGTACGCGGCGCCTACCCTGGTCGGGCCGGAGACTGCACGGCGGTCGGGCCGGGCCGGTCGTCTCGTGTCCAGCGGCGCGTCGGTCGCGGCAACTACCGTGCAGCGGTCTTTCTCAGGTCAGGAAGAACGAGTGGAAGACGTGGACGTGCAGAGACATCCCCTGTCCGGGGTCACGGTGGTCAGCCTGGAGCAGGCTGTGGCCGCGCCCTACGCCACCCGGCAGCTCGCCGATCTCGGAGCCCGTGTGATCAAGGTGGAGCGGCCCGGCGAGGGCGACTTCGCCCGCCGCTACGACACGACCGTCCACGGCCACTCCAGCTACTTCGTGTGGCTCAACCGGTCCAAGGAGTCCCTCACGCTGAACCTCAAGGATCCGCGGGGCCGCGAGATCCTGCACCAACTCCTCGCCGGAGCGGACGTGTTCGTGCAGAACCTGGCACCGGGCGCGGCCGGCCGGCTCGGCCTGGGCACCGACGACCTCGCCCGGCTTCACCCCCGCCTGATTCCATGCACCATTTCCGGCTACGGCACGACCGGCCCCTGGGCCGACCGCAAGGCATACGACCTGCTGGTGCAGTGCCAGACGGGCCTGGTGTCGCTGACCGGAACGCCGGAGGGGACCGCCCGCACCGGCATCTCGGTGGCCGACATCGCCGCCGGAATGTACGCGTACAGCGGGATCCTCACCGCGCTCTACACCCGGGCGACCGCCGGCACCGTCCACCCCGTGGAGGTGTCGCTGTTCGAGGCCCTGGCCGAGTGGATGGGCCAGCCCGCCAACTACACCCGTTACGGCGGCAGTCAGCCCCCGCGCCTGGGCACGCAGCACGCCACCATCGCCCCGTACGGCACGTACCGGACCGCGGACGGCCGCGAGGTGCTGTTCTCCATCCAGAACGAGCGCGAGTGGGCAGCCCTGTGCACCGAGTTCCTGGGCCGCCCCGAGCTGACCGACGATCCGCGCTTCGCGACCGGTTCCGCGCGCGTGACGCACCGCGAAGAACTCAATGCCGTGATCGCCGAGCGCTTCGCCCGCTCCGGCGCCGATGAGCTCCTCGAGGACCTGGAGGCGGTCGGTATCGCCTGCGCGGGGGTCAACGACGTCGCCGGCTTCCTCGCCCATCCGGTCCTCGCCGCCCGCGACCGCTGGCGCGAGGTGGCGGTCCCCGGCGCGACGGTGGATGCCTTGCTCCCCCCTGCCGACCTCGCGGGTCTCGCGCCCCGCATGGACCCGGTGCCCGCCGTCGGCGAGCACACCGAGTCCATTCTCGGCGACCTCGGCCACTCCCCCGCCGACATCACGGCCCTGCGCGCGGACGCCGTCGTCTGAACGGGCCGCACGGTGACCGCCGGAGGGACCGGTCCGGGTGGGCCGGGGCGCTTCCCCGGCCCACCCGGACCGGTCGCCCGGACGGATCAGACCGCCCCGGGGACTTCCTCCATGACGCCGTTGAGCGGGGAGTCGGGATCGGCGCCGTAGGGGCGGGTGATGACTTCCAGACCGTGTCCGGCCGGGTCGGCGAAGTACACGCCGTGGCCGCCGTCGTGGCGGTTGATGCGGCGCGGGTGGCGGCCGTGCGGATCGGCCTGGATGGGGATTCCGGCGTCCACGAGCCGGTCGAGGATGGGAGCGAACTCGTCCTCGGAGACGAGGAACGCGTAGTGCTGCACCGGGATGTCGGCGTCGATGGTCGCGAAGTCCAGGGTGACGCCGTTGGCCGTCGTCACGGGAAGGAAGACTCCGGCCGGTTCGCCGACCTCGAGCCCCAGGACGCGGGCGAGGAAATGGGCGGACTTCTCCCGGTCACGGGTGAGAACGATGGTGTGGTTGAACTCGACTGACACTGTTCAATGCCTCCACGGGCATCCGCGGCGCCTCCATGCCTCATCCGGTCGATGACCGGCACGCGATGCCGCACGGTGATGGTAGACAACTGCGTCAGGGGCCGTCGAGGGGTTTCCGCCGGGCCACGGGCGAGCGGTCGACGGACACCGGGGCGTGCTGGTGACGGCGGGCTGTTGTCGGGCGGAACATCCCGGGCGGGGTATCCCGGCAGGGTCGCAGGGCTGCGCCCCGGAGCTGCCCTGACATCTGTCAGGGACCCGGCGGGCGGACATCTCCCTAGGGTGCTGAGCACGGGCCGCGTCGGCCGACCGCGGCGCGTCGCGGTTCGGCGATCACCGCCCGCGCCGGCCTGCCGAACAGTGAACGCCCGGCGCAAAAGGCGATGGAGCGGTCGATGACCTACCAGAAGGGCGCGGACTCCGCCGGGTCGAAACTCACCTTCTCCGGCAGCGCCGCACCGGTGTTGAGGTCCAGCAGATAGCCGGCCCCGCCCGACGGGCGGGCGGCGAAGTCGGCTTCGTAGACCGCCAGTTCCAGACCGGGCGCCGGACACGGCGGTGCGGGATGGGCGAGCGCGTCGGCCAGTTCGCGCAGCGCCCTGCCGGGCAACGACGGGTCCACCACGACCGTGACGTCGACGTCGCTGCGCCCGTTCCGGTAGTCCCCAGCGCGACGGATCCGACCGCGAGGACACTCACCAGGCGGGGACCGCAGACGGTGCGGGTGCGGCGGAGCAGCTCGCCCAGATAGCGACGCAGCTCGGCGGGCAGGAGCTGCGGGGTGGAGGATGAGGAAGCAGCGGGAGGTCCTGCGGTACGCGCCATACGGCCAGTGTCGCGGTGCGACGCGTCCTGGCCCCGCGTCGACGAGACGGCCCGCGCCGTCACTCCGCCCACAGGTCGTCGCTGGCGCACACGTGTGCGCTCATGTTGCGTTCCATCATCCGCAGGGCGGCGTCCGCAAGGTCGGCGTGGATATGGGCGACGGCGTCACGCGGAACCACCACGTCGAGGTGGCGGATGTGGGCGTCCAGCGCGGAGTACAGCACGCACTGCTCCGTCACCTGGCCGCACAGGACGAGCCGGTCGACGCCCTGCTGGTGGAGGAGATAGTGCAACGGTGTCTCGAAGAAGATCGAGTGGCGGGCCTTGACCACGAAGAGTGAGGAGTCCGTCGGCCGCAGCGGTTCGACGAGGTGCGCGTGGGGCCCTGCGAGCGCCTTGTCGAGCAGCTCGCCGTGGTGCGATCGCCACTCTCCGAAGTTGTCGTTGACGTAGATCACCGGGACGTCCCGCCGCCGCGCCCGGTACAGCAGGCCCGAGATGACCGGTACGACCGACTCCGCGGCCGGCATCAGCAGCTCGGCGTCCTGATGGTCATAGGTGTTGATCATGTCGATGACGATCAGCGCGGCCCTGCCCATGCCACCAGTGTTCCCCTTTGTCCGCCCGAACTCGAACGGGGCCGACGGCAGGGCCCGGCCGTCCCTGCCGGACCCCACCGGCCCCCGAGGTACCCACCCACACCGTTTTCACGCGCCGGCCCCCACTCTCCGAGAGCCGGGGCGGCACAGGACGGAGCGGGCAGCCCGGGCGGCACGGCCGTACGGGCGGCGCGGGCCTGAGGCGACGCGCGGTGGCCCGCGCGGGAGGCCGAAAGCCCCGGATGCCGGTGGCTCATCAGGGCCGTCCGGCCCTAGCCCTGCCGGGATCAGCCGCCGACCATGGACTGATGTTCCAGAGCGATGGTTTCCGTGCACTCGAACGCCAGGAGTGCCTGCGCCTGCTGGCCAAGGCGCCGGTCGGTCGCGTCGTGTACACCCGGCAGGCGCTGCCCGCCGTCCTGCCCGTCAACTTCTCCCTGGACACGGACTCCTCCGTGCTGCTGTGCACCTCGCGGGACTCCGACCTGGCGCGTGCGATCGACGGGGTCGTGGTGGCCTTCGAGGCCGACGAATTCCACGCCGAGCACCGGGCCGGATGGAGCGTGGTGGTCACGGGCCGGGCCGCGGTGGTGACCGATCCCGCCGAGCACGAGCGGCTGCTGCGGACCGGTCCCGACTCCTGGATGCCGATGCGGGACGGGGTGTTCGTACGGATCGAGGCCGGGATGGTCTCGGGCAGGGAACTCACGGGCGCGAGCGTGCACGGCACAGCCTGAACCCTCCCACCACGTGCGCCACAACCGCCCTCTACCGCGGTCCACCGGGAGCCGTACGACGCCCTTGCCGGGCAAGGCAGTTGATCACGGCCCCGGTGCCATCCCGTACGGTACGCCTGTGACCGAGTACAGCACTGATGAAGTCCCCGGCCGCTTCGGCCCCAGCGCCACCACGGAGGCCGAACCCGGCGAGGTGGGCCGGGTACGCACGGAATACTCGCCCGAACGCGACGGTGACCCCGATCCGGGGGAAATAGTCTGGACCTGGGTGCCCTACGAGGAGAACGACGGCCGGGGCAAGGACCGTCCGGTACTCGTGGTCGCGCGGGAGCCGGCCGGGACCTTCCTCGCGGTGCAGCTGTCGAGCAGGCAGCGGGGCGGGGACCGGGACTGGGTGCCGATCGAGAGCGGGCCGTGGGACCGCTCGGGCCGCGATTCGTGGGTGGCCGTCGACCGGGTACTGCGGCTGCACGAGGACGGCATGCGCCGCGAGGCGTGCGCCCTGGACCGGATGCGGTTCAATCTGGTGCGTCACCGGCTGCGCGAGCGGTACGGCTGGGACTGAGCCGGTACGGCTGGGACTGAGCCGGTCCGGCTCCCTCCGCCGGGCCCGTCACTTCGTCACCGGGCCTCTCACCGGGCTGCCACCAGATCCTCGAACGTTCACTCGAACGCCGTCCGGACCCCGCTTCCACGCGTGCGGTTCAGCATCCCGAACACCATGTGCTCGAACACTCCCGCGAATCGTCCGCCCGGCTCCAGCAGCGCCCGGATCGCGGCCGCCACCTGTGCGGGATCGTTCCGGAAGACCCCACAGCCCCGGGCTCCCAGCACCAGTCGCCGGTAACCGTGGGCGCCGGCGGTCTCCAGCACCCGCTCCGCCCTGACCCCAGGGCGCGGGGCAGCTCGGCCGCGCGCTCACGCCGCGACCCCCGTACGCGCCGTGACCGCGCGCCCCGCGATCTCCCCCGTGCTCCCCGTCGGCATGTTCTCCGGCTTCTCCCCCGTCATGCCCATACGAGCATCGTGAGCGATGCTGGGGAGGCGACGCAACGGAGTTTCCCCTTCACGGAAGGCACGGGGAGGCTGTGGAAAAGCCCTCGGAAACGGGCTGGGAGGAGAGGTTACCGGCCCAAAACGCCCGCCAGGCGCCCTTGTGCCGGACGTCGTGAGGGTTTTGGCTGGACGAGTTGATGCCTGCCCGGCCAAAAGGCCCCGGGCCGGCGACATGGTGGTATCTCAGGAGGATTCCCACATGTCCGATTCGGTAAGTGGCTGTGTCGAACCATGCCCCGCCGTCACCGAAGCCGAGGTGGAGGCCCTCGTACGGGGCATCTGCTTCAAGACCGGACCACCGCGCCGCCTCGGTGTGGAGGTGGAATGGCTGGTCCACGAGCTGCGGGCCCCGCGGCTCCCCGTGACATCCGAACGACTCGAAGCGGCCTACGCCGCTCTGCGGACCGTGCCCCTGAATTCGGCGCTCACCGTCGAACCCGGAGGCCAGCTGGAGCTCAGCTCGCAGCCCGCCGCCTCCCTCATGGAGTGCGTCGGCACCGTCCGCGCCGACCTCGACGCCGTCCGCGCGGTACTGCGCGAGGACGATCTCTGCCTCGTCGGCCTCGGCCACGACCCCTGGCACACACCGCGCCGGTTCCTGCGCGAACCGCGCTACGACGCCATGGAGACCTGTCTCGATCGCACCGGCCCCGCCGGCCGCGCCATGATGTGCACGTCGGCCTCCGTGCAGGTGTGCCTGGACGCCGGGTACGAGGAACCCGGCACCCTCGGTCATGTGCGGCGCTGGTGGCTGGCGCACCAGCTGGGCGCGGTGCTGGTGGCCGCGTTCGCCAACTCCCCGATGGCCGGGGACCGGCCCACCGGCTGGCTGTCCACCCGGCAGCTGCGCTGGGCTCAGATCGGCACCGGTCGCGCGGGCGGCCCCGTGCTGGACTCCGAGCCGCGCGGCGCCTGGGCCCGGCACGTCCTGAACGCACCGGTGATGTGCGTACGGCAGGACAGCGGGCCGTGGGACATGCCGGATGGGCTGACCTTCCGCGAGTGGACCAGGTCCGGGGTGCCGAGGGCGCCCACCCGGGAAGACCTCGACTACCACGTCACTACGCTGTTCCCGCCGGTCAGGCCGCGCGGCCATCTGGAGCTGCGGATGATCGACGCGCAGCCCGGTGACGACGGCTGGATCGTGCCGCTGGCCGTGACGACGGCGCTGTTCGACGATCCGGAGGCCGCCGAGACGGCCTACCGGGCGGTGAAGCCGCTGGCCGAACGGACCCATGGCATGCCCGCGCCGCACAACCCGCTGTGGCGGGACGCGGCCCGCGACGGCCTGGCCGACCCGGAGCTGCGCGAGGTGGCCTCCGTCTGCTTCGCGGCGGCGCTGCGGGCCCTGTCCGGGCTCGGTGCCACGACCGAGGTCGTGGACGCGGTGGCGGCGTACCAGGAGCGCTATGTCGCCCGCGGCCGCTGCCCGGCCGACGACCTGCTCGATGCCCTTCGCGCCGGAGCCGACGGCACACCCGGCACGCACCCCGTCGGCACTCCCAGCGCTCCTGGCCCGCACGCGCACGGAGCGCATCCGCACGGGAAGGACACCTCCTCATGACCGACCCCGCCCTCGACGCCGAAACCCTGCGCGAGCGCGCGGTCGCCTCGCTGGTCACCGCGCGTGACCGGACCATCCTGCTGACCAGCTGTGTCGACGGGCCCGATCTCACCGCGCAGCACTCACCGCTGATGTCGCCGCTGGTGTGGGACCTCGCCCACATAGGCAACCAGGAGGAACAGTGGCTGCTGCGGGCCGTCGGCGGGCAGGAGGCGATACGGCCCGAGATCGACAGCATCTACGACGCCTTCGAGCACCCGCGTGCCGAGCGGCCGAAGCTGCCGCTGCTGCCTCCCGAGGAGGCCCGCCGCTACGCCTCGGACGTGCGCGGCCGGGCGCTGGACGTACTCGAGAGCACCGCGTTCCACGGCGAGCGGCTGACCGAGGCGGGGTTCGCCTTCGGGATGGTCGCGCAGCACGAACAGCAGCACGACGAGACGATGCTGATCACCCATCAGCTGCGCAGCGGCCCGCAGGCCCTGACGGCCCCGGACCCGCAGCCGGTGCCGCTGTTCACCGGTCCGTTCGAAGTGCTCGTCCCGGGCGGCCCGTTCACCATGGGCACCTCGGACGAGCCATGGGCGCTGGACAACGAACGTCCGGCGCACCGGCGCGAGGTGGCGCCGTTCCACATCGACACGACGCCGGTGACGAACGCGGCGTACCAGGCGTTCATCGCGGACGGCGGCTACGACGAGCCGCGCTGGTGGACCGCGGAGGGCTGGGCCCACATCCGCCGGAACTCCGTCACCGCCCCGCTGTTCTGGCGCCGGGACGGCGGGCAGTGGCTGCGGCGTCGCTTCGGCGCGACCGAGGCCGTGCCGCCCGACGAGCCGGTGCTGCACGTGTGCTGGTACGAGGCGGACGCGTACGCCCGCTGGGCCGGGCGCCGGCTGCCCACCGAGGCCGAGTGGGAGAAGGCCGCCCGGCACGACCCGGCCGGCGACCGGTCGGCGCGCTATCCGTGGGGCGACGCCGACCCCGGCCCGGAGCACGCCAACCTCGGCCAGCGCCACCTGCGGCCCGCGCCCGCGGGCAGCTATCCGGCCGGTGGGTCGCCGCTCGGGGTGCGCCAGTTGATCGGTGATGTGTGGGAATGGACGTCGAGCGACTTCCTGCCCTACCCGGGGTTCAGGGCGTTTCCGTACAAGGAGTACTCGGAGGCGTTCTTCGGACCCAAGTACAAAGTGCTGCGCGGTGGTTCGTTCGCGGTGGACGCGGTGGCCTGCCGGGGCACGTTCCGCAACTGGGACCATCCGATCCGGCGGCAGATCTTCTCCGGGTTCCGCACGGCCCGCTCGGAGAGCGTCTGATGTGCCGTCATATCGCGTACGTGGGTCCCGCGGAGCCGCTCGGCCAGCTCCTCGTGGACCCGCCGCACGGGCTGTACCGCCAGTCGTGGGCGCCCCGGCACCAGCGGTACGGGACCGTCAACGCCGATGGTTTCGGGGTGGGCTGGTACGCGCCCGGAGACCCGGTGCCGGCCCGGTACCGCAGGGCGGGGCCGATCTGGGGGGATCTGTCGTTCGCCGATCTCGCCCGGGTCGTCCGCACCCCGGCACTGCTCGCGGCCGTACGGGACGCGACCCTGCCGGGAGCGGACGGCGAGGCCGCGGCGGCGCCATTCGCCGCGGGGGCCTGGCTGTTCAGCCACAACGGGGCCGTGCGGGGCTGGCCGGGCACGCTCGCGCCGCTCGTGACGGGCCTGCCGCCCGAGGACGTGCTGTCGCTCGAGGCCCGCAGCGACTCAGCGTTCGTGTGGGCCCTGGTGCTCGCCAGGCTGCGGGCCGGCGACGAGGAGGGGCAGGCACTGGCCGACACCGTGCTGGAGGTCGCCGCGGCGGCCCCGGGGTCCCGGCTCAACCTGGTGCTCACCCAGGGCGACACGATCACCGCGACCGCGTGGGGCGACACCCTGTGGTACCTCGCCCGGCCGGGCGGCGGCACCGTCGTGGCCTCCGAGCCGTACAACGACGATCCGCACTGGCGCGAGGTCCCCGACCGCACCCTGCTGGCCGCGAGCCGCACGGACGTGCTGCTCACTCCGCTCAAGGAGCCGGGCGACGCCCTGGCGAGCACCGACACATCGGCACCGCACACACCGGCACCACCGAAGGAGCCCCGCACGTGAGTCCGTTCCGTCTCACCCGCACCCTGCCCGAGGACGCCACCGACGCCGCCCTGCGCGCCGACGTCCTCCACGGCCTGACCGGCAGCCCCAGAACGCTGCCGCCGAAGTGGTTCTACGACGCGCGGGGCAGTGAGCTGTTCGAGGAGATCACCGGGCTGCCGGAGTACTACCCGACGCGCGCCGAGCGCGAGATCCTGCTCGCCCGCTCCGGTGAGATCGCCGAGGCGTCCGGTGCCCGTACCCTCATCGAACTGGGCTCCGGCTCCTCGGAGAAGACCCGCCATCTGCTCGACGCCCTGACCGGGTTGCACACGTACGTCCCCGTCGACGTCAGCGAGAGCGCCCTGACCCTGGCCGGTCGGGCACTCGCCGCCGAGCGGCCGGGGCTGGACGTGCACGCCCTGATCGACGACTTCACCGACCGCATGACGCTGCCCGAGACCCCGGGACCGCGCCTGGTGGCGTTCCTCGGCGGCACGATCGGCAATCTGCTGCCCGCCGAGCGGGCCGCGTTCCTGGCCTCCGTACGTGCGATGCTCGCCCCGGGGGACGCGCTGCTCCTCGGCACGGACCTGGTCAAGGACGAGAAGGTACTGGTCCGGGCGTACGACGACGCGGCCGGGGTGACGGCCGCGTTCAACAAGAACGTCCTGACCGTCATCAACCGGGAGCTGGGCGCCGACTTCGATCCGGCCGCCTTCGACCATGTGGCCGCGTGGGACGCCGAGCACGAGTGGGTCGAGATGCGGCTGCGCTCGCGCGACCGGCAGACGGTGAAGATCCCGGCGCTCGGCCTCGCCGTCGACTTCGATACGGGCGAGGAGCTGCGCACCGAGGTCTCGGCGAAGTTCCGCAAGGAGCGCGTGCGGGAGGAACTGGACGCTGCCGGGCTGGAGTTGGCCCGGTGGTGGACGGACGAGGAGGGCCGGTTCGCACTGTCGCTGAGCATGGCGCGCTGACGGGGCGGGCGGCGGCGAGGGGCCCGGGGCCACCGGGCCCCTCCCCTCACCGAAGGCTTCCCGGACGCCGTTCGCCGGCCGGCGGGCAGGGCCAGGGCCTGCCCGCCGGATCAGGTCGGAGACAACCGACGGTATCTGTCCGGCTGGGGCGAGCGGGGGCCGGTGCGTTCGGCCGCAAGGCTGAGGAGGGCGCCGACGCGATGGGGCCGGATCCGGGCGCGGGGCCCGACATCTCGCGCGCGGTCACCACTTGGGGCACGGTGGAGTGACGTGCGGCACAAGAAGCGGCCCTCGTACCGGTGGGAGCCGCCGACGAAAGGAGCACTCGCGTGTCCAACCACACCTACCGGGTCACGGAGATCGTCGGCACGTCACCCGACAGCGTGGAACAGGCCGTCCGCAACGGCGTCGAGCGTGCCTCGCAGACCCTGCGCAATCTGGACTGGTTCGAGGTGACCCAGGTGCGCGGCCAGATCGAGGAGGGCCGTATCGCGCACTGGCAGGTGGGCCTGAAGGTCGGCTTCCGTCTGGACGAGCCGGCCTGAACCACCCGCCCGTCCCCGGAGGCCGTCGCGAGCATCCGGGCGCGTTCACGGCACGGGGGCCGTGCACACCCGGAGGGGAGCGGGAGGGGCGGACGTCACGTCCGCCCCTCCCGCTGCTGTGCCGCCCTCAGCTCTCCCGACGGGGCCGTCCAGCGGGCGTGCACCACGGTGAATCCCGCGCGCCGGGCGTCCGCGCAGACCAGTTCGTCGTCGTCCACGAGCACCCGGATCTCCCGGGTGCGGGCGAGGCGGCGCAGGATCGCGAGCTTGGTGTACCGGGCGGGCCGCCGGTCGGCGTTGCCGCGCATGTGCAACGGCCCTTCGGGCAGCCCGTGGGCGGCCAGCCAGTCCAGCGTGTCGCGCCGGCAGCGCTCGGGGCGTCCGGTGAGGTAGACGATCTCGCACTCCCGCGCGCTCTCGTGCACCAGCGCGATGCCCTCCGCGAGGGACGTGTCCTCGGGCGCGGCGGCGAAAAAGGCGTCCCAGTCGCGCGGCCTGCGCTCCAGGAAGCGCTGCCGGTGCCCGGTGTCGGCGAGGGTGTTGTCCAGGTCGAACACGGCGAGCGGGCGCTTGTCACGGTTGGTCACGCCGCCCAGCCTAGACAGGCGACGCGCTCCTGCCCGCGGCGCCCGGAGGGGGTGCTCCCGTCGCGCCCGGAGGGAATGCCGCGGCCGCCCGGACGTTGAACCGGATGTGACCCCCCTGACCTCCCGGACCCGTTTCTCCGTCCTCGACCGCTCCCGCACTCGTGAAGGGCACAGCGGTCCCGAGGCGCTGCGCGACACCGTGCGCCTGGCGCGGGAGCTGGAGGAGTTCGGCTACCACCGCTTCTGGGTCTCGGAGCACCACGGCGTGCCCGGGGTCGCCGGCTCCGCGCCGACGGTGCTGGCCGCCGCCGTCGCCGCGGCGACCCGGACGATCCGTGTCGGCACCGGCGGGGTCATGCTGCCCAATCATCAACCGCTCGTCGTGGCCGAGCAGTTCGGGGTGCTGGAGTCGCTTTTCCCGGGGCGCATCGATATGGGCCTGGGCCGCTCCGTCGGCTTCACCGACGGGGTGCGCAAGGCGCTGGGACGTGACAAGGACGACGCCGAGGACTTCGGCGCCCAGATCGACGAGCTGCTCGGCTGGTTCCGCGGCACCTCCCCCACCGGCGTGCACGCCCGTCCGGCCGAGGGGCTGACCGTGCCGCCGTTCGTGCTGGCCATGGGTGAGGGCGCGGCGATCGCCGCCCGCGCGGGCCTGCCCATGGTCATCGGCGACCTGCGCGGCCGCGACCGGATGCGGCGCGGCATCGACCACTACCGGGAGCACTTCCGCCCGTCGGCCTGGGCGAGCGAGCCGTACGTGGTGATCTCCGGGACGGTCGCTGTGGCGGACACGCCCGAACAGGCCCGCCGGCTGCTGATCCCGGAGGCCTGGTCGATGGCGCATTCCCGGACCCGCGGCACCTTCCCGCCGCTGCCCCCCGCCGGGCGCGTCGAGTCGTTCACCATGACGGCCAAGGAACGCGGCCTGTACGAGTCCGGGCTCGGCGGCCACATCGCCGGCACCGAGGAGCAGGTGGCCGACGAACTGGAAACGGTACTGAAGGAGACGGACGCCCAGGAGGTCCTCGTCACCACCAGCACCCACGACCGTACGGCCCTGCTGGACTCCTACCGGCGGCTCGCCGCCCTGACCGGCCTCGCCGGGCCCACAGATCTCACGGACACAGAGGGCGACGGCGCGGCGCGCCGGTGAGCGGGCCCACCGGCGCGCACGCGGTGCCCTCCGGTCATGCGCGGCCCCGGCGTGGAACGTCGCGGCCCCGTCCGGCGGCGTCGTCCCGCCGCATGGTGGCGTCCGGAACGCCCTCGCTCTCGATGCGCTCCTTGCGGACGCGGCCCCGTACGGTCTCGTTCTCGGTGCGCTCCTCCATGGTCAGCCGCACCCGCTCGACGGGTACCGCCCTGGTTTCCACGATGGGCCGCTCCTCGTGCAGCGTGACCTCGTAGTCGGCCTCGCCCATCTCCGCGCCGGACAGCGCGGCCTCGCGCTCGGCCTCCGTGATGGGCTCGCGCACCAGGCGTACCTCCTCGTGGCGCACGGGCACGATCTGTTCGACGTCTTCCGTCACGACGTACTTGTGGAGCCTGGCCCGTCCGGTCTCGCGCCGCTCGACGCGAACATGCATCTCCTCCTCCATGCGCGTCATGGACTCGGCGCCCTGCCCTGCCCGCACGCCGGTCCCGCCGGCGGTCGCGGCGGCACCCGTGGGACCGGTCCTGCCGACGGTCGCCGACGTTCCCGCCGACGCCGTCCCCGCGGTGGTGGTCGTCCTGGTCGCCGTCCGGTCCTTGCCCGACGTACGGGCCGTACCGGCGGCACCTGCCGCTCCGCCCCGGCCCGCCGCGCCCGCCGCCCCGGCTACCCCGGCGGCACCGGCGGCACCGGCCGCACCGGCCTTGCCCATGCCGGGGCTCTTGTCGGTCCGGCCCTCACCGGAGCTCTTGGGATCGTCGCGCAGCACGCCGCTCCAGTCGATGCCGTAGTAGTCGTACAGCCGGTGTTCCTCCGACTCCGACAGGTGGCCCTGCGGGTCGACGTCGACGCCGGGTGCGCCCTTGATCTTGTCCTTGGGGTACGGGACTTCGAGGTGGTCCTCCACCAGTTCGGCGTCGCGGACGGGAATGAACGACTCGCTGGTGCCGAACATGCCCGTCTTGACGCTCACCCACTCGGGGCGGCCGCTCATGTCGTCGAAGAAGACGTGCTTGGCCTCACCGATCTTGTTGCCCTCGCCGTCGTAGACGGGGTGATCCAGGAGGATCCTGGCCTCATCGCGGGTGATCATCTGGCCTCACCCTCCTTTCAGGTGTCACTCCCGTCCGGATGTCCTCCTCAGCGCGGTAAAAACTTCGCATAAGGCACAAAGAGCGCTTAACTTTCGACAGCGCTCACTTCCGGTGGCCGCGACCGGAGGTCCTCGACCGGATATCGGGCCTGATGTCCGACCCTGTGCCCGGTCCGCTGACCTGCCCGCTGACCGGCCCGATGGTCCCGCCCCGGACCGCCGTGCGGTTGCGCGGCGGCGGCCAGGGCGCGGCGGTCCGGGTGGCTGCCCGGCGGGATGGCGGCCCGTATCTCGACCTCGGCGACCAAGCCCCGGGCCGAGACCACCCGCCACAGGGACGCGAACAGGGTGTCGTCCCCGACGAAGGCCGGGGCGGTGGCAGGGGTTTTGCTCGCGTCGCGGTAGTGGATGCGGACCGGCTGCACCGGGACCCCGGCGTCGATCGCCGCCTGGAAGGCCGCCCGGCGGAAGGAGCCCTGTCCGCGGCCGCACCAGGTGCTGCCCTCGGGGAAGACCCCGACGGCCGAACCCTCCCCGAGCGCCGCGGCGATTCGGGCGACCGTGCCCGGAAGAGCGCGCAGCCGGTCGCGGTCGATGAACAGAACGCCGCTGCGCGCGACCAGCGGCCCCGCCAGCGGCCACTGCCGGATCTCGGCCTTGGCCAGCATGCGCGCCGGACGGACCGCGCTCAGCAACGGGATGTCCAGCCAGGAGATGTGGTTGGCGACGAGCAGCAGCCCGCCGGTGGGCACGGCGGCTCCGGTGATACGGACCCGGACCCCGGCGGCCCGTACGATCCACCGGCACCACCGGCCCACAAGACCCGCCGGGATCCGCCGCCCGACGGGCAGCAGCAGGACCCCGGCGAGCACCAGGACGACGACCGCGGCCAGCCGCAGCACCGCCCCCGGTACGGCCCTCGTGGTCCCCGTCGGCACCACGCAGCCGCTCGGGGTGCAGGGCGCGCCGGGCAGCCAGACGCTCATTTCGCCGGTACGAGGGAGAGGAAGTGCCGCAGATAGCGCTGGTTGACCCGGCTCATCGGCAGCAGCACATACAGGTCGGCGACCCCGAAGTCCGCGTCGTGCGCGGGCTCGCCGCAGACCCAGGCGCCGAGCCGGAGGTAGCCGCGCAGCAGGGCCGGCAGCTCGGTGCGGGCGGCGGGCGCCGCGGTCGTCGGCCGCCACGGGTGCAGGGGGCGTACGCGGTACTCCTCGGGGGCGAGGTGCTTGCCCTGGACGCGGTCCCAGGTGGCGGCGGCGAGCGCGCCGCCGTCGGCCAGCGGGATGGAACAGCAGCCCGCGAGCCACTCGTGGCCCCGGTCGATCATGTAGCGGGCGATGCCGGCCCAGATGAGGCCTATGACCGCGCCGTCGCGGTGGCCGGGGTGCACGCAGGAGCGGCCGACCTCGACGAGGCCCGGCCGGATCGCGCCGAGGGCGGCGAGGTCGAACTCGGTCTCCGCGTACAGGCGGCCGGCGACCGCGGCGCGCTCGGGCGGCAGCAGCCGGTAGGTTCCGACGACCTGGCCACTCACTTCCTCGCGCACGAGCAGGTGGTCGCAGTAGGCGTCGAAGGGGTCGACGTCCAGGCCCGGCTGCGGGGTGGCCAGCAGGGCACCCATTTCACCGGCGAAGACGTCGTGCCGCAGCCGCTGGGCGGCACGCACGTCGTCCTCGTCGCGGGCGAGGGTGACGGTGTAGCGGGTGGGCGCCGCGGGCTTCGCGGGGTGTTCTACGGTCAGGACGCCGGTCATGGCTCTCTCCTGGTCACGCGCCGGAGCGGGGGAAAGTGGGGACTCCCTCTTGTTCTGCCGATGCCGGTTGGCGTGCACGTGACCTGAGCCGGGAATACGGATGTGGGGATGCTGAATGCCAGGCGTTGCCCGCACAGCGACAGGCGTTGCCCGGACAGCAGACGGGACCGGGGATGAGCACCACTCCCGGTCCCGCCCGTTCGCCCCCTGGCGAACGTTTCCCTGCTGCCCGCCCGCCGGCTACCGGCCGGCTCCCTTGGCCGTGGCGCGCAGCCACTCCTTGTTCATCCCGGTGATGGAGGTCAGCGGGATGCCCTTGGGGCAGGCGGTGGCGCATTCCCCGGCGAGGGTGCAGCCGCCGAAGCCCTCGTCGTCCATCTGCGCCACCATGTCGAGCACCCGGGTCTCGCGCTCGGGCGCGCCCTGCGGCAGCACGTTGAGGTGGTTGATCTTCGCCGAGGTGAAGAGCATCGCGGCGCCGTTGGGGCAGGCCGCGACGCAGGCGCCGCAGCCGATGCACTCGGCGTGCTCGAAGGCGAGGTCCGCGTCCGGCTTCGGAACGGGCGTGGCGTGCGCCTCGGGCGCGGAGCCGGTGGGGACGCTGACGTAGCCGCCGGCCTGGATGATCCGGTCGAAGGCCGTCCGGTCGACGACGAGGTCCTTCACCACCGGGAAGGCCGCCGCCCGCCACGGTTCGACGTCGATGGTGTCGCCGTCCTTGAAGGACCGCATGTGCAGCTGGCAGGTGGTGGTGCGCTCGGGGCCGTGGGCGTCGCCGTTGATGACCAGCGAGCAGGCGCCGCAGATGCCCTCGCGGCAGTCGTGGTCGAAGGCGACCGGGTCCTCGCCCTCGAGGGTGAGTTCCTCGTTGAGGGTGTCGAGCATCTCCAGGAAGGACATGTCGGGTGAGATGCCGTCCACTTCGTACGTGGACATGGCGCCGTCGGCGTCGGCGTTCTTCTGCCGCCAGACGCGCAGGGTGAGCTTCATGCGTAGCTCCGCTGAGTGGGGTGGACGTACTCGAAGACGAGGTCTTCCTTGTGCAGGACGGGAGCGTCGCCCGTGCCGGTGAACTCCCAGGCGGCGGCGTAGGTGAACTCCTCGTCCCGGCGGGCGGCCTCGCCGTCGGGGCTCTGGGACTCCTCGCGGAAGTGGCCGCCGCAGGATTCGGCGCGGTGCAGGGCGTCGAGGCACATCAGCTCGGCGAGCTCGAGGTAGTCGACGATGCGGTTGGCCCGCTCCAGGGACTGGTTGAACTCCTCGCCGGTGCCGGGGACCTTGATCCGCCGCCAGAACTCCTCGCGGATCTGCGGGATGCGCTCCAGCGCCTTGCGCAGGCCCGATTCGGTGCGGGCCATGCCGCAGAACTCCCACATGAGTTCGCCCAGTTCGCGGTGGAAGGAGTCGGGGGTGCGGTCGCCGTCGACGGACAGCAGCAGGTTCAGCCGGTCCTCGGTCTCGGCCAGTACTTCCTGCACCGCCGGGTGGCCGGCGTCCACCTCGTCCCGGTGCGGGTTGCGCGCCAGGTAGTCGTTGATGGTGGCCGGAAGGACGAAGTAGCCGTCGGCCAGGCCCTGCATCAGCGCGGAGGCGCCGAGCCGGTTGGCGCCGTGGTCGGAGAAGTTGGCCTCACCGATGGCGAACAGGCCGGGGACGTTGGTCTGCAGGTCGTAGTCGACCCACAGGCCGCCCATCGTGTAGTGCACCGCGGGGTAGATCCGCATCGGCACCCGGTACGGGTCCTCGTCGGTGATCCGCTGGTACATGTCGAAGAGGTTGCCGTACTTGGCCTCGACCGCCTTGCGGCCCAGGCGCTCGATGGCGTCGGCGAAGTCCAGGTAGACGCCCTGGCCGCCGGGGCCGACGCCCCTGCCCTCGTCGCAGACGTTCTTCGCGGCGCGGGAGGCTATGTCGCGGGGCACCAGGTTGCCGAAGGACGGGTAGATGCGCTCCAGGTAGTAGTCGCGCTCGTCCTCGGGGATCTTGTTCGGCGGGCGGTCGTCGCCCTTGGCCTTGGGCACCCAGATGCGTCCGTCGTTGCGCAGCGACTCGCTCATCAGCGTCAGCTTGGACTGGTGGTCGCCGGTGCGCGGGATGCAGGTGGGGTGGATCTGGGTGAAGCAGGGGTTGGCGAAGTACGCGCCGCGCCGGTGCGCCCGCCAGACGGCGGTCGCGTTGGAGTTCATGGCGTTGGTCGACAGGTAGAAGACGTTTCCGTAGCCGCCGGTGGCCAGGACGACGGCGTCGGCGAAGTAGGTGTCGGTCTTCCCGGTGATCAGGTCCCGGGCGACGATTCCGCGGGCCCTGCCGTCGACGACGATCAGGTCGAGCATCTCGGTGCGCGGGTGCATCTCGACGTTGCCGGCGGCGATCTGCCGGGAGAGCGCCTGGTAGGCGCCGAGGAGGAGCTGCTGACCCGTCTGGCCACGGGCGTAGAAGGTGCGGGAGACCTGGACGCCGCCGAAGGAGCGGGTGTCGAGCAGGCCGCCGTACTCGCGGGCGAACGGCACGCCCTGGGCGACGCACTGGTCGATGATCTCGACGGAGATCTGCGCGAGCCGGTGCACGTTGGACTCGCGCGAGCGGAAGTCGCCGCCCTTGACGGTGTCGTAGAAGAGGCGGTGCACGGAGTCGCCGTCGTTGCGGTAGTTCTTCGCCGCGTTGATGCCGCCCTGGGCGGCGATCGAGTGGGCCCGGCGCGGGGAGTCCGTGTAGCAGAACTGGACGACGTTGTAGCCCTGTTCGGCGAGCGTGGCACCGGCGGAGCCGCCGGCGAGGCCGGTGCCGACGACGATGACGGTCTGCTTGCGCCGGTTGGCGGGGTTGACCAGCTTGGCCTCGAAGCGGCGCTTGTCCCAGCGCTCCTCGATCGGCCCGGACGGGGCCTTGGTGTCGACGACCGGCTCAGCGGTCGCGTACTCGGCATAGGTAGTCATATCAGCTCACCACTCCGGTCATGACGCCCACGGGGACGGCGAGGAAGCCGATCGTGAGCAGCAGCGCGAGGACGTTCGCCAGGGCCTTCAGGGCGCGGTCGCGGGCGCGGCTGCCGACGCCGAGGGTCTGTGCGGCGCTCCAGAAGCCGTGCCGGATGTGCAGGCCGAGGGCGAGCACCGCGACGATGTAGATGACGTTGCCGTACCAGGTGGAGAAGGTGTCCACGACGTTCTGGTAGGGCTTGCCCGCCTCGAAGCCGCCGGAGTGCACGTGTCCGGTGGTCAGGTCGAGGATGTGCCAGACGATGAACAGGGCGAGGATGATCCCGCCCCAGCGCATGGTGCGCGTGGCGTAACCGGCCCGCGCCTTCTTGTGGACGTACTTGTTGGGGCGCGCCTTGATGTCGCGGCGGCTGAGCTGGTACGCGGAGACGGCATGTGCGACGACCGCGACGACGAGCACGACGCGGACCACCCACAGGGCCCACTCGTAGTGCAGGAGGGGCTCGCCCATGGTGCGCAGCCAGTGCGCGTACTCGTTGAACTCGAGCGCCCCGAAGTAGATCTTCAGATTGCCGAGCATGTGGGCGACCAGATAGAGCAGCATGATCAGGCCGCTGACGGCCATCACTGTCTTCTTGCCGATGGTCGAGTCCCACACGGTGCGTGCCATGGACGGTCGTCGGTCCGTCCGCGTTGCCAGAGCCATGCCACAGAACGCTAGGGCCAAAGGCCCCCATCGGTCCAAGACATGGAATACCTCGTTTCCATAGGCTCCTCCTATGGCGGCACTATGCTGGGCACATGCAGTTCCAGCAGCTCCAGTACTTCGTGGCGGTCGCCGAGACCCGGCACTTCACCCGGGCCGCGGACATGGTCCATGTCGCGCAGCCGTCCCTCTCGCAGCAGATCAAGGCGCTGGAGCGGGAACTGGGGGCGGATCTGTTCCTACGGGCGCGCGGCAACATCACGCTGACCGACGCGGGCGAGGCACTGCTGCCGCTGGCCCGGCGCATCCTGGCCGACGCGGACACGGCCCGGCACGAGGTGCAGGAGCTGGCGCAGCTGCGCAGCGGCCGGGTCAGGCTGGGGGCGACCCCGAGCCTGTGCACCGGTCTGCTGCCGGACGTGCTGCGCGCCTTCCACGACCGCTATCCGGGCGTCCGACTGCTGATCGAGGAGGGCGGCTCCCACGACCTGGTAAGGGAGCTGGCCCGGGGCGCCCTGGACCTGGCCCTGGTCGTGCTGCCCCTGCCGACCCCCTCCCCCGCGCTCACCACGGTGGAGCTGCTGCGCGAGGACCTGGTGGTGGTGTCCTCCCCGGACGCCCCCAGGCCCGGCCGGGGCCGGCGCACCGTGCGCGTCGCCGATCTCGAGGGCGAACGTCTGGTGATGTTCCGGCACGGCTACGACCTGCGGGAGCTGACGGTGGCCGCGTGCCGCGCGGAGGGATTCGAGCCGGACTTCGCGGTGGAGGGCGGGGAGATGGACGCCGTGCTGGGCTTCGTCCGGGCGGGCCTGGGCTTCGCCGTGGTGCCCCGCATGGTCGCCGCGCGGTCCGGTCAGGGCCTGCGGGTCACCCCTCTGGCCCGCCCCGGCCTCTACCGCACCATCGCCCTGGCCCACCGCAGCGACGTGGCCCCGCCCAGGGCGGCCCGGGAACTCCAGCGGATGCTCCTGGAGCGGTGAGCGTGCCGGTCAAGCCACCTCCGGAGGCACCGGAGTGCCCTGGTGGTAGTACATGCGCCAGCCCGTCCCCTCGTCACGCTTGCGCCACAGAGAGCTGCGCCTGGCGCGGCGGCCGTCGAAGCGGGTCTCGTAGGTGAGGTGCACCAGGCCGGGCGCGAGGAGGACGCCGCTGATCTCCGACGGCTCGTAGACCGGCCCGTCCACCGATCCGCCCGGGTGGTCGGGCAGCTCGGCCACCATCTCCGCGTGGGTGTAACGCCGGCCGGAAGCGCCGACCTCGACGAACTCCGGGTCCAGCAGTGGGGCGGCGAGGACGTGGGAGGCTCGGACGGCGGGGTCCATGAGGCGCAGTTCTGCCGTGATCGCCTCGTGCACGTCACCGTTCACGTCGTCTGCTTCGTGTGTCATCCCCACAGACTCACCTACGGCCCGGTGGGGCTGCGACCGAAATATGCCTCACCCCGTCGCGTCCACCAGAGCCAGTTCGTGCAGCCGCTCCGGGGGGCCGGGCCGGGCGTAGTACCAGCCCTGGGCGGTGTCGCAGCCGAGTATGCGGAGCTGTTCGGCCTGGGCCCCCGTCTCGACGCCCTCCACCGTCACGGCGAGGTCGAGGCTGTGGGCCAGGGAGACGATCCCCTCGACGATCTTGAGGTCGACCGGGTCCGCCGGGAACTGCTGCATGCTCTGGGTGAAGGAGCGGTCCAGCTTGAGAACGCTCACCGGGAGGCGGCGCAGGTTGGCGAGGTTGGAGTAGCCGGTGCCGAAGTCGTCCAGGGCGATGTCCACGCCCATCTCCGCGAGCCGGCGCAGCGGCTTCAGCAGGTCGTCGTCCGCGCCGATGAGCGCCGACTCGGTCACCTCCAGGCACAGCGCGTCCGGCTCGACGCCGGTGCGCTCCAGGATGTCGACGGTGTCCTGGACCAGGCCGGGATGGGTGAGCTGGCAGGGTGAGAGGTTCACGTTGATGCGCAGCGGGCCGAGCGCGTCCGCCCCGCCGTGCCGCTCCTGCCAGGCGCGGGCCTGGCGCACGGACTGCTCGAGCACCCAGCGGCCCAGCGGGACGATCAGCCCGGTGTCCTCGGCGAGCGGGATGAACCGGTCCGGCGACAGCACCCCGTGCTGCGGGTGCAGCCAGCGCACCAGCGCCTCGGCGCCCCGGACGCTGCCGTCGCCGAGGTGGACCAGCGGCTGGTACTCGATGAAGAACTCGCCCCGTTCCAGTGCCGCGGGCAGCGCCGTGGTGAGGCCGTGCCGGGTGATGGCGCGGGCATCGGACTCCGGGTCGGCGAGCTCGAAACGGTTGCCGCCCGCCGCCTTGGCCCGGTACATGGTGATGTCGGCGCTGCGCAGCACCTCTGCCGGGCTGCGCTCCCCGGCCGGTCCCTCGACCACGCCGATGCTGCCGCGCACGGTCAGGTCCCGGCCGTCGACGCCGATGGGGGCGAGCAGCACGTTCATGATGCGGGCGGCGAGTTCATCGACCGTGTGCTGGGTGTCCGGGCCCGTGGTCAGCGCCACGAACTCGTCGCCGCCGAGCCGGGCGACCATCTCTCCGGGCGCCGTGGCGCAGGACTGGAGCCGGTCGGCGACCTCGACGAGCAGCCGGTCGCCGGCCGCGTGCCCGAGGCTGTCGTTGACGGTCTTGAAGCCGTCCAGGTCGAGGTAGCACAGGCCGAAGCGCTGTCCCTCGCCGCCGTTCAGCGCCTTCTCGAGACGCTCGAAGAAGAACGTCCGGTTGGGTAGACCGGTCAGCGCGTCGTGGGTGGCCTCGTAGCGCAGCCGGAGGTTGAGCAGCCGCCGCTCGGTGGTGTCCTCCATGAGCGCGAGCTGGTACTGCGGTTCGCCGTCGGCGTCGCGCAGCAGGGACACCGTGAGGTTGGTCCACAGGACCGTGCCGTCGGGCCGGTAGAACGCCTTCTCGAGGTGGTAGTGCTCGCGCTCGCCGCGTACCAGCTCGTCGTAGAGGGCCCAGGTCTGCGGGGCGTCGTCGGGATGCGTCCACTCCAGGGTGCTGCGGCTGCGCAGACTCTGCTCGGACAGGCCGAACATGCGCAGCAGGGCGGCGTTGACCTGGAGGACGTTGCCCTTGAGGTCGGCGATGCCGATGCCTATGGCGGCGCCCTCGAAGACCGCGCGGAACCTTGCCTCGGTGGCGTGCAGGGCCTGTGCCACCACGCCCTGCGCCCGGAGCGCGGCCTGGGCGATGGCCTCCTGCTCGGCCAGCGTCCGTTCGCGCAACGCCTGCGCGTATCCGGCGGCCATGGCGTGCTGCAGCCTGGCGCTGCGCGCCCTCAGGCCCTCTCCGTCGCCGTCCCCGCCGCAGTACAGGACGAGGTAGGCGTCCACGCAGTCCAGGGTCCGGCTGAGCGCCTCCGGGTCGGTGCAGTGCGCCTCCACCAGGGCGGCGCCGGCCGCCTTGCCGGTGTCCGGGTCGAACGCCCTCGCCCGCAGCGCCTCGCTCAACCGCCTGGCCAGCGGGAGCAGTTGTTTCTCGAACTCCGGCCGGGTCGACGAGGTCGAGGTCACCGGGAAGACCGCCCGGCTCCAGATCGTCGCGAACCGGCGCAGTCTGTCCTCCGGCCCGTCCGGCTCCGCGCTCACGCTGTACGCCCCACGCCCACGCCCGCGTAAGCGGAGAAGGCGTAGGGTTCCTCGTCCTCCGGTGCGGTGTCCGGCCGCCACTTCGGCATCGGCACCAGTCCGGGTTCCACCATGTCGTACCCCTCGAAGAACCGCGCGATCTCGTCGCGCGAGCGCATGATCAACGGGTTGCGGATGTTCTTGTACACGTCCACCGCGCCACCGGCCCGCTCCTGCGGCAACGGAATTCCCTCGTACGAGGCATGGGTGAGCATCAGCATACTGCCGGGCGCGAGCGCGTCACGCAGCTCGGTCACCGCCGCGTACGGGTCGTCCGCGTCCTCCACGAAGTGGAGGACGGCAACGAGCAGCAGCGCCACCGGCCGGTTCAGGTCGATCAGGCGTCCCACCTCGTAACTGCCCAGAATTTCCTGGGGCTTTCGGAGGTCCGCGGCGACAACGGCCGCGTCCTCGTTGCCCTCGAGGACGGCCTGGCTGTGCGCGACGGCCACCGGGTCGTGGTCGACGTAGACCACCCGCGCGCCGGGAACGGCCGCCTGTGCCACCTCGTGCACATTGCCGAACGCGGGAATGCCGGAGCCGATGTCCAGGAACTGGGTGACGCCTTCACCGGCCGCGAACCGCACCGCCCGGTGCAGGAACGCCCTGTTCGCCTGCATGATCTTGGGCAGTCCCGGCATGAACTCCATGGCCCTGCGGGCCGCTTCCCGGTCGACCTCGAAGTTGTGCGAACCGCCCAGGTAGTAGTCGTACATCCGGGAAACGCTGGGCACCGTGATGTCGATGCTCCGTGGGGCCCAGGCAGGACGCTCCATCTATCTCTCCACAGCGTAGGCGATCCGGTGTCCGAGCCGAGGCTACTGATCGCTTGCCAATGGAGCGACCCCAAACGGAAATTGACCATCCGTTCCCGGTCACTGCCTACGGCATGTGCCGAATTGGCAACCGTGCGCACACCACGAAAGGCATGTGCGGCATTCCGGAGAGTTCCGATACACGGAGAAGTCCGACACGTGGAGAAGCCGGGCGCATTGAGAAGCCGGGCGCACGGAATGGCGCCACGCGCGGAGAAACGGACGGGCGGCGCAGGAAAGGTGAAGAGCGCCGGAAATTACATGAGTTCCGGCGAATCACAGCAAAACGGTCCGCCTCTCCGCGGGATGCGGAGAGGCGGACCGGGGACGGCGGCGCCGGACGGAAACGACACCCTGGGGAGGTTGCGCTACTTCTCCGGCGCGCCGACCGGCTCTCCGTTCGGCCGCACCGCGTACCACGTCCCGCCGACGCCCTGGCCGTTGGTGTCACCGGCGGCCTTGTCACCCGCGAAGGTGTAGATCGGTGAGCAGCTGATCGTCTGCTGCTCGGCCTTGTTGTCTGGGCGGGTGAAGGTCATGTAGTTCTTCTTCTGGATGCCCTTGGTGTCGTTGATGTCGACCGGCGCCACCGCCGGCCACTTCTCCAGACAGGCACCGGTGCAGGCGGAGACCGGCTTCGGCCAGGCCTCGTCCTTCATGAAGCGGTAGACCGTCCTGCCATCCTTGTCGACGACGATCTCGCCGAGTTCGGGGTCCTTGCGGGTGGACAGACCGGGCTGGTCGGCCGTCTCCTGCGCCTTCTTGCCCTCGGGGGTCAGCGCGAACCACTTGCCGCCCACGCCCTGGCCCTTGACGTCACCGGCGTTGACGTCCTTGACGTAATGGTAGGCGGGCCAGCCGCCTACGGTGAGCTGCTTGGCGCCGTCGGCCCGGGTGACCTCGCCGAGCAGGGACTCGTCGATGCCCTCGCCGGCCGCGGCGTCGTCGGCGAGCACCGGCGGCCAGGTCTCGGCGCAGTCACCGTCGCAGTTGGACTTGGGAGGCTCGGCGGTGTCCTGGTCGAAGCGGTAGAGCGTGAGGCCGAGCTCGTCCGTCACCAGCTTGCCGAGTTTGACGTTGGTGGCGACGGCCAGCTCGCCCGCGCCGCCGTCCGGGCTCGTGGAGGCCCCCGCGCCGGCCCCGGTGTCGATGCCTCCGAGGTCTCCGGGCACGGCCGAGGCGCCCACGTTCTGACTGCTGGCCGGCGGCGGGGTGTCCTGACCGCACGCCGTCGTCAGCGTCAGCACCGCCGCGGCGCTCACCACCAGTGAGGCGGTCCGCCAGGAGGTCTTCATCTCAACTCCAGATCATCGCAAGGGTGTTGCAGCGCCCTGCTGCGCCGCCGCTCGACGTGGAGTACGCACGACAGCACCTGCCGTGTTCAACGCGGGCCAATATTTCTTCCGGAGTCCACGGTTCCTCCCCTTCTCGCCCTGTCCGTCCCTCCCGTATCGCACATCCGCGCACGCTCCCCCGACGGGTGATCAGCGCCGGGTTAAACGGGAGTTGCCGGTTTTACCTCCATCGGGGCATTCACCCGGCACTCGCGTGTGTCCCCGCGGAGCACGGCTCATGATCTTCGTCGTGCAAGGACTCGTACCGACCCGATCCGCCTTCGTCGCCCGCGTGTTGGCGACGGCGACGCTGACCTGGGCGCTCGTCGGCGCGCCGGGCGCGGCGATGGCCGACGCCTGCGCCTACGCCTCGACGGGCCCGGGGGGAACGGAGGCCGTGGCGATCGCCGGAGACACGACCTGGCCGCTCCCACCGCCCTGTTCACCCCCCGCACCCACGCCCACACCCCCACCGACCCCACCACCACCTCCGCCCCCTCCACCGCCCGAACCCACTCCGACCCCGCCACCACCCCCTCCCCCACCGCC
>NZ_JBHSOA010000093.1:0-1942 GCF_042655885.1 Streptomyces chlorus | reverse complement strand
CCCGGAGGAACCGGCAGGCGGTCGAGAGCGCCTCCTTTCGCAGGGCGGCCCCATGGCCCAGGGCCGCAAAACAGCCGGTGCACACGCCGGGCGACGGGTTTCCGGTCCTGGACCGGGTCCCGGTGCCGTGGCGGGGGCCGGCCGAGTGCCCGACGACGATGTGGTCCGGGTCCGCGCCGCCGCTTGGGTCGGCGGCGCGGGTGAACCCGGCGCCGAACGCGGCGGCGGTGCAGGCCGCCCCGGTTCCGGGGGCGGCGCGGAGGCCAACCCGGCGCATGCCGGGCGGTGTTGTGCTCATGCCGAAGGACCCTACCCGCAGGTACAGGCCTGTCGCCGACCCGGGACCTGGCGGCAGTTCTCGCAGCCGGACGCGGCCGGTGACGGCGGCATGACGATGCGGGAGATCGAGCGCAAGCACGCAGTGACGTGGCGGACGGTCCGCAAGGACCTGGGCTGCGCCTGGCTTGAGCCGCGCAAGAAGCTCCCGCCTCGCCCCATGGCCATCGATCCGCACAATCCGGTCATCGACGCGATCCTGCGGGCCGACCTGGACGCGCCGCGCAAGCAGCGGCACACACGCGGTCACCCGGATCTCTCACCGGCTGGTCCCCCTCCCAGCACCGGGCGGCCCCGCAGGACCAGCGCATCCGCTCTGGCCATCGTGAGGGCCGGGGGGCGGGTGGTGAGGGCCTGCGGATGACAATCGGTTCTGCCGCCTCGGCGCGGGCGCGCGTCACGGCGGTCTCGACCTCCTCGCGGGTGACTTCCTTGTAGAAGCGTTCCCCGTGGGCGTCGGTGATGTCGATGCCGGTTCACTCCTCGACGGGCTCATCCAGCACATGGCCGAGCTGGTACTCGGCATCGTGGAGCAGTTCCTCCGTCACCCGCACACCGGTCAGCCGCTCGGCGAGGGCGAGGACCGAGGCCTTGTCGACATACACGCCGGTGTGGCCCGCGTCGTCGGAGAGATTGAAACCGACCTCACGCATCACCGAGTTGAGGGCGTCGGGGGCGCTGCCGTTTCTGGCCGTGGGCCCTTCGAAGGTGGTCCGAAGTTTCCCGTCCTCGTACCAGTGGAACAGGTGGATGGGCTTGCCTCCGTTGCTGGAGTGCACCACGGCGCGCCCGCCCGCCGACAGGGCTTCCAGGAAGCGCGACTGCATCGCCGCGCCGCCGTCGAAGTGCAGGACAAGTGTCCAGTCGCCGCCCGCGCCTGGCACGGTGAACGCGCCCGCGATGAAGGACTCGTAGGAGTAGTCCGTCGCTTCGAACAGTTCCTCCTGCTGCTCGATCAGCGCGTCCACCCCCGTGCACGTGCCCCGCGGCTCCGCCTCCATCACCCGCAGCACCTCCCCAGGGGCAACGCCGCGCACCAGGGTCAGGGTGTACCCGGCCTCCAGCGCGTAACGGAAAAACGGGGAGGAAGGTATCCAGGCGTAGTCATGCGCGGTCACCGAAGTCATGCACCACAGTCTGCCTGCCACCACTGACAAGGGGCTGGTGAAGCAGGCCAGATGCTGTCGCAACCCGTGCACATCCCGCGGCGGCCGCAGCTGCCGAACGCCTCCCGCGCCACTGCTCAGGTGCTGTTCGTCCGTGGGTCCGAGGCCAGCCAGGAATACCGCACTCACGGAACAACTGAGGTTTTCGCTTCGGGGTGACGCGCGGCCATGACGGGTGTATCCCGGAGGTATGAGGTATCCCGATGGGGGCGGCCTGACCGCGAAGCAGCGGGCCCAGCGGGTGCGGTTCGAGGGGGGTGCAGATCTTGTAGGGGTGCCTCGTTTGGGTGATTCGGGGATGTTTGGGGCGGTGCGGAGGTGGTCGGCTCCTACCGTCGTCGGCGTTGAGCCCGCCGCTGGGGTGGGGTGCCGACTGGGGGTGGTGTGGTGCCGTCGTTGATTGAGGCGCTGGAGGCCAGGGAAGCAGCGGCTCGCGGCCG
>NZ_JBHSOA010000092.1:0-3083 GCF_042655885.1 Streptomyces chlorus | reverse complement strand
GCTACACTCCCACCGCTCGACGTTTCCCCACGTCAAGCCACGAAGTACTGCTGGAGTACTAGGGGAGGTCTCATCATGCCTGTGACGCGCCGTGCTCCGCACTCTGCGCCGTTAGCTGCCTCTCTCTCGCCATGACGACGCCGTGGTCGTCCCTTCGCCGTGACAGGCGTGCGGCGTGCCCGGTGGTGCCGACTGGGTCAAGGTGGACGGGGCCGGTGTCCTGGTCCACAACGCCCGTGGTCGGGAGTGCTGCCCGGTGGCGGTGCCCTTCGACTGGGGGACGGGTAAGCCGCTGTCCTGGCTCGCTGGGGCGGTGGCCGCATGACCGCCGCGACGATCACCGGTAACGAGCGGCTGCGTGGTGCCATGGTCGCCGCGAACGTCACCATCGAGGGCCTGGCCGATCACCTCGGCATCGACCCCAAGTCGGTGGACCGCTGGCTGAACTCGGACCGGACCCCGCACGCCCGCAACGCGGAAGCCGCCGCCAAGCTGCTGGGTGCGGACGCCTACCACCGGTGGCCCAAGCTCGGCGAGCGCCGCCGCTCCACGCCGAGTGCTCAGGACGAGGTCGTTGCCTGCTACCCGATGCGCTCCACCGTCCCCTACAGCCTGTGGCGCTCCACCCTGGCCGGTGCCACCACGGTCATCGACCTGGCGGTGGCCAACCTGCTGTTCCTGGCCGACGCGGTCTGGGACCTGCCCACGCTGCTGGCCGACAAGTCCGCCGCCGGGGTCCGGGTGCGGATCGTCACCCCCGAGGACCCGGCCGGGCCGGTGACCGGACTGGGTGACGTGTTCCCCTCGCTGCTGACGGTCCCCGGCCTGCGGCTGTCCACCCATCCGGGCCTGCGGGCCGACGTGCTGCGCGCCGATGATGACCTGTTGGTCACCACGCCGATCGACGGCCTGACCCCGGCGCTGGCTCCGGTGCTGCACCTGCGCCGGTTGGGGTCGGCTCCGATGGTCGGCGGCTACCTGGCCACCCTCGATCACCTCTACGCCACCGCCACCCCGTCCCGGCCGGTCTCGCATCTGCGGGCGGTGGCCGCGTGACCCGTCTTCCCGTTGCTCCGGCCGCTGTCGCTGACGTGGCGGCGGCCGTGGGCACCGACCCGCTGACCCTGGCCGACCTGCTTAGGGTCGCCAACACCCCCGGCTTCGACCGCTGGCAGGAGCAGATCCGCCGAACCGGTGGCTGCTCCAACCCCATCCACCTGATGGGCTCGACGGTCACCCGCGACCGTGCGACCGGTGACGTCCTGTACTCGTACAGCACCGAGCAGGAGCCGGGCGGACGGTTACGCGTTGCGTGCGGTAACCGCCGTGCCTCGCGCTGTCCGGCCTGCGCCTGGACGTATGCCGGGGACGTCTATCACCTGATCCGGGCCGGGATCACCGGTGACTCCCGGATGGGCATTCCGGGGGAGGTCCGCCAGCATCCGGGCGTGTTCGCCACCCTCACCGCGCCCTCGTTCGGCCCGGTCCACAACCGCCCCGCCTCGGGTCGCTGCCGCTGCGGTGCCCAGCACACCGACGACGACCCGGCACTCGGTACCGCCCTCGATCCGGAGCGGTACGACTATCCGGGGGCGGTGCTGTGGAACAACCACGCCGGGGACCTGTGGCGCCGCTTCACCATCTATCTGCGCCGGGAGGTCGCCGCCCGCGCGGGCATCACCCAAACCGCCCTGCGCGAGACCTGCCGGGTCTCCTTCGGCAAGGTCGCCGAGTTCCAGAAACGCGGGGCCGTGCACTTCCACGCCGTGGTGCGCCTCGACGGCCCGGACGGTCCCGACGCCCCGCCCCCGGCCTGGGCCACCGTCGCTCTCCTGGACGCCGCGATTAGGGCCGCCGCCGCTCGGGTCGCCGTGCCCGTGCCTGCCGCCGGCGCCTTCCCCGCCCGGGTTCTGCGCTGGGGCACGCAAGTCGACGTGCAGACCATCGGCGGCCTGGACGGTGTGGAGCTGACCGATCAGGCGGTCGCCTCCTACGTCGCCAAGTACGCCACCAAAGCCGCCGAGGCAACCGAGACCGTAGACCGCCGCATCGGGGAACTGGCGGAACTCGACCGCCTGTCGCTGCCCGCGCACACCCGGTGCCTGATCGAAGCCTGCCGGGCCCTCGATGACGCCTACCCGGACCGGCTGCTGTGGCGCTGGGCGCACATGCTCGGCTTCCGCGGCCACTTCATGACCAAGTCGCGCGCCTACTCCTCCACCCTGACCGAACGCCGCCAGGTCCGCGCCGACTACCGCGCCCAACAGGAACGCCGCGAACGCGGGCTGCCCGACCTGGACGACACGGAGGGCACCACGCTCACCCTCGCCCACTGGACCTACGCCGGACACGGCCACAGCCCCGGTGAATCCTGGCTCGCCGCCACCATCGCCCGGGACATCCGCCTGAACCGCGAAACCGCACGCGAAGCCCTGACCGACTTGCAAGACCAAGAGACCACGGGGGAGTGGTGATCGTGGAACGCCTTCTCGATGTGCATCAGGTGGCCGAGCTGCTCGGCACGACTGTCCGCTTCCCTCGGCGTCTGATCGAAGAGCGGCGGATCGCCTTCGTCAAGGTCGGTCGGCACGTCCGCATCCCTGAGAGCGCCGTGTCCGCCTTCATCACCGAGAACACCGTCCAGCCGGTCACCGCTCGTCCGGAGATGCTCAGGAGGGCTGCCTGATGGCCGCGAGGCGCCGACAGTTCGGCCGTGTGCGCAAACTCCCGTCCGGCCGCTACCAGGCCCGTTACGTCGGCCCTGACGGGCTGCTGAGGCCTGCCCCGGACACCTTCCGCACGAAGAGAGACGCGGACGCCTGGCTGGCCGACAAACAGACCGAGATGCGGCGCGGCGACTGGCACGACCCGGACGCCGGGAAGGTGCCGTTCGGCTCGTACGCCGCCGCCTGGATTGCGGAGCGGGAGCTGACCAACACCACGCGCCAGCTCTACGGCTCGCTCCTGCGGCACCACCTGGAGCCGACCTTCGGGAACGTCAACGTCACTGACTAGCTGTTTTCCAACCCTCGGGTGTTCGATGGCGATCCGTACGGCGGGCTTGATCGTGTGATCTGGTGGCG
>NZ_JBHSOA010000091.1:0-8657 GCF_042655885.1 Streptomyces chlorus | reverse complement strand
ACTGTCCAGATCACCCGCGGCGTCCAACTCCACCTCCTCGATCTCCTCGGCACCGACATCGGAAAAACCCGCTGGCCACAGACCTGAAACGGTGACCCGCGAAGTCCGGGCCTAGATGAATGAGTCCAAGGGGGTGTTGTTGCGGTCAGTGATCGTAGGCGGTCAGTGATCGTTTGACGGGCTGCCCGGTTTTGTCGTTGTGCCAGATCGCCGCTGTGAGCGCGAGGATCCGGCAGAGGACGCAGGCTGCCACCCCTGCCGGGCTCTTGCCGCGGTGTCGTTCCAGGTCCAGCTGTCCTTTGAAGGTCTGGTTGATCGACTCGATGACCTGCCGTAGAGGCTTGAACAGGTGCGCGCCGGCCCGCTCGGCCTCTCCCTTGCGGGCCGGCCGCAGCAACCGCAGGTGACGTTCGGTGGGGTCGTGCTCGAACTCGCGGCCGTAGTAGTTCTTGTCGCCGATGATCGTCTGGCCGGGGTGGGCGGCGGCAATGTCGGGTGCGGTGTCGAGCATGTCGCGCAGCGTCTCGCGCTCGTCGGCCTTCGCGCCGGTGAGGGCGAACAGGATCGGCAGGCCGCCGAGCGTGCACACCAGGTGCAGTCGCAGTCCCCAGAAGTACCGGGAGTGCGACGCGCAGTAGCCGTACTGGGGTATCGACAAGCCGATGAGGGATGCGCTGCGCTGTCGAATGCCGCACCTGCGGCGGCGCTGCGAGCGCACCCGACTGGCCCTCGCCCTGGCCCAGACCGCGATGCTCGACAACGTCGCCGGTCGCTGGACGGAAGCAGAGTCCTCGGCCACGGAGGGACTGCGGCTGGCCGAGGACGTGGGCGCCGACCACATCGCCTCCTACTGCCGCACCAGTCTGGGTTGGCTCGCCGCCGCGCGTGGTGACGAGCGTGCGGTCGCGGAGGTCGCCGCCCGTACTCTGGAGACGTCACTCCCGCGGGGCGTCCGCGCGCTGAGCGCGGCCGCGTACTGGAACCGCGGCATGGCGTCGCTGTTCCACGGGCGTCCCGAGGAAGCGCTGGCCACCTTGGTGCGCCTGGCCGAGCCGGGTCATGGCGCGGAGCACCCGACCTTCGCACTCCTGGCCGCTCTCGACACCGCCGAGGCGGCTGTGCACGTCGGAAGACACGACCTCGCGGAGGAACGGGTACGGGCACTCGAAGCCTGGGTACGGCGCACCGGAGCGCCGTGGGCTCGCTCCGCCGCGCACGTCGCCCGTGCGCTCCTCGGAGGCCCCCGAGTCGAGAATGCTTTCCGGGCCGCGCTCGACGTGCCGGGTACCCGATCGCACCCTCTGCTGCACGCGCGTGCTCAGTTGTTCTATGGCGAGTGGTTGCGACGGGGCCGTCGGCGGATCGATGCGCGCATCCAGATTGGTGGCGCCATCGAGGTGTTCGACCGACTCGGAGCCGAGCCGCTGCACAGACGCGCGCAGCGCGAGCAGGACCTCACCGGACCGCCGGGAGGTCGTGGGAGCCCGGACACCAGGGAGGTGAACGGGCTCACCGCCCAGGAGCAGCGGGTGGCGCAGCTGGCCGCCAAGCAGCTGACGAATCGCGAGATCGCCGTACATCTGCGGATCAGCCACCGCACCGTGGGCCACCACCTCGGGAACGTGTTCGCCAAGCTCGGCATCAACACGCGGGCGGAGCTGCGCGGCACCCACACCGGTTCCGAGCCGCGGTGAGCTGAGAGACGCCGCGGTGGGCCAGTCGCACTGCCCCCGGCGAACGACCGATTGCCCGCCCGATTCGAAGACGGCCCTTGATCCGTAACGTCGCTGTCACTGTCTCTTTCTCTGTCCCACGGACCGCGGCGAAACTCCGGTCGACGCACGACGAGAGGTCACCTCATGCCCACATCCGAAACCCTGCCCCACGCGCGCCACTACATCAACGGCCAGTGGCACGACTCAGGCTCTCGCGGCGAGTCACGCAGCCCCGCGACGAACGAGCTGCTCGGCACGTTCGCCGACGGCGGTGCGCAGGAAGCGAAGTCCGCCGTGGCCGCGGCTCGAAGGGCCTTCGTCTCCACCGAGTGGTCCCGTGATCGCCACCGACGTGCGGCAGCGCTGCTCGAGCTGGCCGACCGGCTCGAGAATCGCAAGGAAGAACTGATCGTTCTCCTGGCGCGAGAGAACGGAAAAATACTTTCCGAGGCGGCCCTCGAAGTCGAAGCCACGATCCCCAAACTCCGCTACTACGCGGCACTCGCCGTCACCGACTACGGCCGGGCCGCGGAAGTGCGGTCCGGCATGTACTCGATGACACTGCGCGAAGCTGCGGGCGTCGCCGGTGTGATCGTGCCGTGGAACTCACCGGTCAACCTTTCCGTGCGATCCTTCGCTCCCGCTCTGGCCGCCGGCTGCACCGTGGTCATGAAGATGCCGGCGCAGACCGGCCTGGTCAACGGGCTGCTGAGCGAGATTGTCGCTGACACTCCGAGCCTGTATCCGGGGGTGTTCAACGTCTTCACCGAAAGCGGAAACGCCGGTGCTCCGGAGCTCGTCACCTCCTCCGATGTCGACGTGGTCAGCTACACCGGCTCCACCGCGGTCGGTCGCGTGATCATGGAACAGGCCGCTCCGACGCTGAAAGCGTTGTCCATGGAGCTGGGCGGAAAGACCCCGATGCTCGTGTTCGACGACGCCGACCTGGACGCGGCCGTGCCCGTGCTCGCCAAGGCCATCACCTTGTTCGCGGGCCAGTTCTGCATGACGGGCAGTCGGGTGCTGGTCCAGCGCGGCGTGGCCGACGAACTCCGGCGGCGGCTCATCGCGTCCCTCGAAACGGTCCGGGTTGGGCCTGGCAACGACCCCGCCAGCGAGATGGGCGCCATGATCGACGAAAGCAACGCCCAACGGGTCGAACAGACCGTGGCCGCCGCAGCCGATTACGCCACCGTGCTCGTGCGGGGCAAGCGGGATCGGGCGCTTCTCGGTCCGTCTCTGATCGAGGTCGCCGACGTGTCCGCCCCGATCGTGCAGCGCGAAGTGTTCGGACCGGTCGCCACCTTCGAACTCTTCGACTCCGAGGCCGACGCCGTGGCGCGCGCCAACGCCACCGAGTTCGGCCTGGCCGCGAGTGTCTGGACCCGTGATGTCGACCGCCCCCTGCGCGTCGGTCGTGAGCTGCAGGCCGGGACCGTCTGGACCAACACCTGGGCCATGATCCACGACCAGTTCGAGGAGGGTGGCTTCAAGCAGTCAGGTGTGGGCCGCCTGAACGGCATCCGCGCGATCGAGGAATTTCAGGAGACCAAGCACCTCGTTCACGTGGCACCACGACTCTGACAGCTCACGACGGCAGGACGGGAAACGATGACCAAGACAGACGACGGCCCGACCGATGTCACCCTGCTCACCGCGCGCACGGTGGACCCCGGCTACGAGCGGGACTTCCGGGAGTGGTCCGGGCGGGTGACCGACACCGCCTCCACCTTTCCCGGCCACCTGGGGGATGGCTTGTTCCGACCTCCCACGACCGCCGAGCCGTGGATCCTGATCCACCGGTTCCGCGATCACGAGTCCGCACAGGGCTGGACGACGTCCCCTGAGCGGGCCGCACTGTTCGACAACTGCGAGGGCCACCATCAGACCGAAGTGGCCCGTCGCGAACTCTCCGGAATGGAGAGCTGGTTCACCGGTCCACAAGACACAACCACCGTGGCACCGCCCCGGTGGAAGATGGCGCTCGCCGCCTTCGCAGGCGTACTCCCGGTCGCCCTGATCGCCAACGGCCTTCTGGGTCCGGCGCTCGGTGCTTTGCCGCTGCCGGCGCGAGTGCCGATTCTCGCGCTGCTGTTCAGTACGTTGATGACGTATCTGATGATGCCGGCCATGAACATCGTCCTTCGCCGGTGGCTCTACTTCTCCACCCCGGCCGTGGGCCGAGGGACCGGCGGGCGATAACGGAGCCCTGGGAACGGCCCGAGCCGCCTAGCTGTCTCGACGGGCCCGTTCCCGGGACATCCGGGTTCTGGGAACGTCACCGAACTTTGCGATGGCGGCGTCAGAACCGCACCGTCACGGCAATGCGCGGTGCGACGGATCGACAGGATCCGTCGCACCGCGCATCCGGTCGTACAGTTCAGGATGGCGTCAGGTCAGGAAGACCGGGGAATTCTTGCCTCGCATGCGGTGGTTCGGGCGAGGCCGTTCCAGCGCAGCACCATCACAGAATGCCGGCACGGCCCCAGGGCCCGGGAGTTCTCCGGCGTGCCGATCCGGCGCCGTGCGCGATCAGCAGTCGAGCGAGGTACTCCACCACATGGCGGGGGACACCGGGCATGGCAACACAGGTGACCAACGTGAAGCCTTTGGTGTCCGCAGCAGACGCCCCACGCCATCGAGGCCCTGCGCACCGCCCCAGGAAAAGGGCGGTGCGGCTGACGGGTCTTCGCCGTACCGCGGCTTTCAGCGTTTCAGTTCCAGTGTCTGCTGGAGCAGTTCCAGCCAATGGTCCACGCCCTGGTCGGCCAGGTAGACCAAGTCCACGAAGACGTGGTCGACGTCAGTCTGGTCTGCCGTACGGAGGACGATGTCCGCGATCTCCGGCATGGTCGACTCGGAGGTGGGGTTGATCCTCAGGATGGCGTCGATGCCGGCCGGGTCGCGGCCTTCGGCCTCGGCCAGGCGGCGGACCTGCTGCAGCGGCTGGTTGATTACGGCATCAGCGTCGAATGCGGAACCCCGAACGGGCACCGCCACGGGAAGTATGCCGTTCGCGCGACGGGCCGCCCGGCGTTGGGAGGCCGGGGCGAAGCCGGACAGATAGACCGGAGGACGGGGGCGCTGGACCGGCTTGGGCCCGATGTGGGCGGCAGGGAACGCATAGTGCCTGCCGTCATGTTGCGCGACGGGCTCGGTGGTCCACACCGCCTCCAGCACGTCCAGACACTCGTCCAGCCTCGCGCCCCGCTCCTTCCAGGGAACGCCCACGCCCTGGTACTCCTCGGGCGACCAGCCGGTGCCGAGGCCGGGTATGAGACGTCCCCCGCTCACCACATCGACACCGGTCAGCGACCGGGCGAGCAGCAGCGGAGGATACCAGGGTGCGATGAGCGCGGAGGTGCCCAGCAGTGCCCGTTCGGTGGCGCCCGCGGCAACACTCAGCGCCACGAACGGGTCGAGGGCGGCGTGCATCTGCCACGGAATCGTGTCCGTTCCCCCGTAGCCCACGCTCGGATTCACCGCGGCCAGCACGCGGTCAGCCACCCATAGGCTGCCGGCCCCGAGTTCCTCGGCCTGTCGGGCGAAGTCGGCGAGCTTGCCGAGCTCTTGTGCCATCACGCCGTACTGCGGAAGCGAGAATCCGATGCGCATGCGAACTCCTGGAGTGACAACGACAAAATGACAATGGTGAGCATCAACTTCGGTTTTCTGCGGGCCCTTCGGATGTTGCTCGGACGGCTGGCGGCGAGAGGCTCCGGCCACCATGTCCGACGGATGGGTCGCCCCGGTAGGGAGACCCTGATCGCTTGCCATCGGCGATACGTAGCCTTCGTTTGTGCGGTGCGACGGACCGGCGTAGTCCGTCGCACCGCTCATCCGGTCGTATCGTTCGGGACGGCGTCAGGTCATGAAGACCGGGGGACTCTCGCCCCGCATACGGTAGTTCGGGCGAGGCCGTTCCAGCCGGATCGACTCCAGCACGGTGTACGCGTGGTACTTGGTCTGGGTGGTGGCACCTGCCAGCCGCTCCCACCAGAGCTGGCCGTTGCTGGTCTCTTTCTCAAGGACGTGCCGGGTGGTGTAGTTCGCCATGGAGTTGATCCAGTTCTCGGTGCCGACCCATATCCTGTCCCAGCCGGTGTCGGTCATGATCTCGCCGAGCGCGTCCGAGCGACTGAACCGCTCGACCGCCGCGGTCGCCCCCTCGAGCACGTCGGCGAAGTATTCCACGCACAGCTTCACCTGCTCGTAGGTGCCGTAGTGCATGTGATGCCCGCCGACGAGGAAGTCGAAGTCGTATTCGAGAATCTGCGACTGCGCCTCGTACCAGCCGGTGATGTTCTGCGAGGCGTCGCAGTGCATGAACGTAACGCTTCCCGGGCTTACGATGTCCACAGCGGTGAGCACCTTCTGCTGTGGTGCGTAGATGAAGATGTTGCCGGGGCAGTGGTTCTCGCCCTTGTAGGAGAGCTCCAGCCGCACTCCGCCCACTTCGAGGACAAGCTCGTCGTCGAATGTCCTCGTCGGCAGGGGACGCTTCGGGTCGGGAAAGCGCTCCAGGAGTTCCTTGGTGATGCGGTGGGCGACGATCTCGACGTCGGGACCGAAAATGGAGGCCGCGCCGATGTGATCGGCGTGCCAGTGGCTGTAGATCACGTGGGTGACCGGCTGGTCGGTGACGTCCTCGATCGCCGCCAGCATGTTCTCGCCCAGCGTCGGCGGTGCGTCGATCGCGATCACGCCCTGCTCGGTCACCACGAATGCGGCGTCGTAGCCGGCACTGGTGACCCAGTAGAAGCCGCCACGCAGTTCTTCGACGTGGTAACCGTACTTCTGGAAGTGCTCACTCTGGAAGTAAGCGGGGTAGTACTCCTCGGGGTCCGACGGGTCATCGACCCCCGCTTTGGGGAACCCATAGTGGTCGATCCCGTAGAAGGTCGAGCTGTTGTCGACGCTGATGGGTTTCTGACTGCTCTGGCACATCGGCGAGATGCCTCTCTGTTTTGTCTGAAATCTGTCGAGCGGGGACGGGGATGGACTATCCCGGTGACATGAATCGAAGGATCGCCTTGGTAGCGCGGCCCGAGCCCGCATCCTCGAACGCGGTGTTGATTTCTGAGAAGTCGTAGAAGGACAGCAGTCGGTCGATCGGGAACCGGCCCGCTCGATAAAGCTGGGCCAGTTCGTTGATCAGTAGCGACGAGACAGCGTCTCCCTGGACGATGCCTCGCAACGACTGGCCGACCGAGAGCCGGCCGGCGTCGATCACGGCGCCTGCGCCTTCATGGAACGCCACGAAGCCGAATTGCCCCAGATGTGCCAAGGCGCCGACCCCTGCGTCGAGATTCTCCGCGCGGCCGCTCGTGTCGAGGACGTACTCCAGACCGCGCTCCTCGATGGTGCGGAGCGCGCCGGTCAGATCCTCGACCTGGCCGGGGTTGACGGTGTGTGTCGCTCCGAGATCACGGGCGAGCTCGAGCCGGCCGGCGTCGACGTCGACGGCGACGACCGTGGTGGCACCCGCGACGCCGGCCGCCATGACCGCCGCCAAGCCCACCGCGCCCACGCCGAACACGGCGAGGGACGCCCCCGCCGGAACAGCGAGGGCCTTGAGCACGGCCCCCGCGCCCGTCTGCAGCCCGCACCCCAACGGTGCCATGACCTCGAGAGGCAGATCACGGGGAACCTTGATCGTGTTCCGTTGGTGGGTCAGAGCGTGGGTGGAGAAGGAGGACTGGCCGAAGAAGTGGCCGTGTGGCTCAGCGCCCTGGGCGACGTGCAGCCCGTTCGAGCCATCAAGGCGGGCACCTCCGAAGTTGGCCGCCCAGGCGTTGTCGCAGTAGGCCGGGTGAGAGGACATGCACGGCTTGCAGCGGCCACACGAGTGGTAGGAGAGGACGACGTGGTCACCGGGCTCAACGGTGGTGACAGCGGCCCCCACACGTTCGACGACTCCCGCGCCCTCGTGCCCCAGTACCACCGGGAGCGGCGTAACCATGCGTTGCGCCCGCACATGAGCATCGGTCGCGCATATTCCGGTCGCGACCATGCGGACGAGTACCTCGTCCGCTCGCGGATCTTCGATCTCGATGTCACGGAGTTCGAACGGCCCGTCCTGCGTTTCGAGAACGGCGGCACGCGCGGACGTGGTCATACCCCGTGAGCTTCCCGGGAAGCGCCGTCGGCGCCGTGGTGGCAGAGGACAGAAATCATCAACGACTCCCAGATCAGGTCGTGGGCATCAGGGGCCCTCCCAACGCGACCGAACCTATGTCGGCTGCCCGCACCGCGCATCGGTTCCCATATCGGTCACGGCCTGGTTCTCTCGGACTGCCGCGATCCGGCCCGGTGTCCGCGACCTTGCTCGCGGACACCGGGCCCGACCGAGTAGGGCGCCGCCGTTGGCTGTCCGTACAGCACCGACAGTGCAGTGGTGCGCGACTTGTCCCACGCCTTCACTGCCGGAGACCGGTGCGCGAGGCCTGTTCGACTCGGGCGACCAGGCGGCTGGTGTGGACGGCATGGTCGAATCCCGGGGTGGGGGGAGCCCTTTCGCGATGTCGCGCGCCAGGCCGGCCTTCACCTCCCCCACATTGATGGCCGCACCCGCCCAAATCACGGCGGCGGTCGGGCCGGTACCCGTGGCGACGAGGCTGTCGGGCGCGGTGAAGTCCAGGCTCGACGACAACACGAGGTCGCCGACCTGAGTGCCCGCGGGGTGACCGCCGGTCAACTCCAACCAGCCGTCCAACCCGTAATCGGCGGCCGAGTCGTCGTGGGGCGCCGGGCGGCGAAGCGTCAGAAGCCACGAGACGGCAGCCGCCTGATAGCCACACCCAGCACCCCTGGGCGACCCAACCCTACGAATGGCTCGATCAACCCGAACAAGAAGGTAGAGCCGTCTGACTAGCTGTTTTCCAACCCTCGGGTGTTCGATGGCGATCCGTACGGCGGGCTTGATCGTGTGATCTGGTGGCG
>NZ_JBHSOA010000090.1:0-3589 GCF_042655885.1 Streptomyces chlorus | reverse complement strand
GGCGTGGAGTTCACGACCGGCCCCGAGCAACCGACCACCCTGCCCGGGGAAGAGGAACGCGAGCCTGCCTCCGGGCTGGACCAGGCCGTGGACGAGCTCCGGCGGTGTCGCGCCCTCGGCGAACGCCCTTAGCGCACGCGCCGCCTCGGCACGGTCCTTCGCGACCAGTACGGCGCGGTGTTCGAGCACGGCTCGTGAAACCGCCAGCGAGAAGCCATGGTCCAGCAGCCCACTGCCGGGGTGGCTGTGCAGATGGTCCGCCAGCCGCCTGGTCTGCGCGCGCAGACCGGACTCGGTTCTGCCGGAGACACACAGCGGAACGACGGAACGTCTGCCGGCCGGTACTGATCGAGTGCTGGTACCGAGGTCGTCCGAGGGCGGAGCCTCCTCGAGGATCACATGCGCGTTGGTGCCGCCCGCGCCGAACGAGGACACCCCTGCCCGGCGCGTACGCCCGCCCGCCGGCCAGGGCACAGGCTCGGTGAGCAGCTCGACGCGGCCTGCCGCCCAGTCCACGTACGGGGTCGGCCGATCGATGTGGAGGGTTCGCGGCAACACCTGGTGCCGCAGGGCCTGAACCATCTTGATGACTCCGCCGACACCGGCCGCGGCCTGCGCGTGCCCGATGTTGGACTTGAGGCTTCCCAACCGCAGCGGCCGGTCCTCCGGCCGGCCCTGACCGTACGTGGCCAGCAGGGCCTGCGCCTCGATCGGGTCACCAAGTGCCGTCCCCGTGCCGTGCGCCTCGACCGCGTCGACCTGGTCGGGGGGCAACTGGGCATCCCGCAGAGCCTGCAGGACGACGCGCTCTTGCGACGGGCCGTTCGGGGCGGTCAGCCCGTTCGAGGTTCCGTCGGAGTTGACGGCACTGCCTCGAATCACGGCCAGTACGGGATGGCCGTTGCGCTGGGCGTCGGGGAGCCGTTCCAGCAGGAGCATCCCGGTGCCTTCCGCCCAGACGGTGCCGTCCGCGGAGGCGGCGAACGACTTGCAGCGGGCGTCGGGTGAGAGGCCTCGTTGTCGGCTGAAGCCGATGAACGGACCGGGCCCCGTCATCACGGTCGCCCCACCCGCCAAGGCCATGGCGCAGTCACCCGCTCTCAGGGAGCGGACCGCCAGGTGCACGGCCACCAGCGACGATGAGCACACCGTGTCGACAGCGAGGGTGGGACCCTCGAGCCCGAGCGTGTACGCGATGCGGCCGGCGGCGACACCGGGCATGGCGCCTGTGTCGCCTTCGTCTCCGTAGCGATTGGGCATGACACCGGCGAACACGCCGGTCGGGCTGCCCACCAGAGAGGTCGGGTCGATGCCGGCGCGTTCCAGCACTTCCCACGCCGTCTCCAGCAGCAGCCGTTGCTGCGGGTCGGTCTCCCGGGCCTCGCTCGGGCCGAGCTTGAAGAACTCGGCGTCGAACTGTGCGGCGTCGTGCAGGAAGCCGCCCTCTTTCACGTACGTCTTGCCGCGTGTGCCGGGCACCGGGTCGTACAGAGTGCCGCTGTCCCAGCCCCGGTCCGTGGGAAACGGCGAGATCGCGTCCGTTCCCCGGTCCACGAGGTCCCACAGTTCTTCGGGAGTCGTGACGCCGCCCGGGTACCGGCAGCTCATCGCCACGACGGCGATCGGTGCGTGCCGTTGTGCCTCGGCTTCGCGCAGCGTGGCCTTGGTCCGCTGTAGTTCAGCCGTGGCGCGCCGGAGATACTCCCGCAGCTTTTCCTCGTTACCCATCGCCATTTCCGATTCCCAGTTCGCTGTCCAGGACGGTGAACAACTCGTCGTCACCGGCCGTCGTGTAGTCGCGGTGCTCCGGGCCCGCTGCGGCGGCGCCGTCGTGGGTGTCGCGCCAGTTCCGCAGCAGCGCTTCCAGCCGAGCGGTGATCGGCGCGCCGTCGCCGAAGTCGACGGGGACCGCCGAGAGGGCCGAGGCGAGGCGGTCGGCCGCCGCGAACACGGGGCGGGCGGGGTCGGTCTCCACCGGAGCGACACGGGCGCTCACGTACGCGGCGACCGCTCGTGCGGTCGGATGGTCGAAAGCGAGCGACGCCGGAAGGCGAAGGCCCGTCACCGTGTTCATCCTGTTGCGGAACTCCACCGCGGTGAGGGAGTCGAAGCCGAGGTCGCTGAACACGTTCTCCGGCTCGATCGACTCCCAGTCGCCGTGCCCCAACGTGACCGCCACCTGCCTGCGGACCAGATCCAGCACGGCCGCCTCCCGGCTGTCCCCGCCCATCCCGACGAGACGCCGCGCCACCTGCGTATGCGCCGCATCCGCCCGGTCCGCGACGACCGTGGCCGAAGTCGCCCGGTGGGTGCGGCCGTCCGCCGGACCCGGCACGGCGCCGACGACGGCCGCGGGACGGTCTGCCGACACCGACCGCGCCACGAGCGAGTCCATCGACAGCACGGGCTGACCGGAGGCATCGGCCATGACGAGGCTCGTGGCATCCGGTCCCGTCGACGTGAGCCGCACCCGGGCCACGGTCGCGCCCGAGGCATGGAGACGGACCGTGTTCCAGACGAAGGGCAGGGCCGGGCCCTCGCCGTCGGGGCGGCCCTCGTCCAGCGGGAGCAGGTGCAGCGCCGCGTCCAACAGGGCGGGGTGCATGCCGAAGAGGTCGGCATCGGGGTGGGCCGTCTCCGGCAGGCCGACTTCCGCGAACAGCTGGTCACCGCGCTGCCACGCGGCGCGGAGCCCTTGGAACACCGGCCCGTAGTGGTAGCCCAGGGCGCCCAGCCGGTCGTAGACCGATGTGAGGTCGAGGGGGGTGGCATCGGCGGGCGGCCACGGCTCCGGGTCCAGGGCCGCCGTCGGCAGGTGCTCTCCCGGCCCGAGCACGCCTTCCGCGTGCAGCGTCCAGGGCGCGCCCGGAGCGTCCTCGGGCCGTGAGTGGATGGTGACGGTACGCGTGCCCGCCTCGTCCGCCGCGCCCACGGCCACCTGCATCCGCACTGCGGCACCGTGCTCTGTCAGCACCAGCGGTGCCGGAAGCGTCAGCTCCTCGAGAACCTGCGCCCCGACCGCGTCACCCGCCCGCAGCGCCAGCTCGACGAACCCCGTGCCGGGGAACAGAACCGTGCCACCGATCCGGTGGTCGGCCAGCCAGGGCAGCGTACCGAGTGACAATCGGCCCGTGAGGACGGTCTCGCCTGTTCCGGGCAGCCGCACGGAGGCGCCCAGAAAGGGGTGGTCGACAGGGTCGAGCCCCTTGGTGGACAGGTCGTGCCCTGTGGCGGCCCGGGCATCGGTCCAGTACCGCTGACGCTGGAAGGCATAGGTGGGAAGGTCGACACGGCGCGCTCCCCGTCCGGCGAAGAAGGCCGTCCAGTCTACGGGCACCCCGCGCACATACGCCTGCGCGACGGCACGGACGAGCGCCGCCGGCTCGGGCTTGTCCCTGCGCAGCAGGGGCACGAAGTCCGTGTCGTTTTCGAGGCAGTCGGCGCCCATCGCGGACAGCACCGCGTCCGGGCCCAGCTCCAGATACGTCGTGACACCACGCCCGTCCAACGCACGGACCGTGTCCGCGAACCGCACCGTGTCCCGGACCTGCCGCACCCAGTACTCGGGCGAACAGAGTTCACCGGCCGT
>NZ_JBHSOA010000089.1:0-93549 GCF_042655885.1 Streptomyces chlorus | reverse complement strand
GGACGCCGCCGAACAATTCTTACAGGAAAGCCCCGTGCCCATGGCACGGGGCTTTCCGCGTTTCCCGTGGTGTTTATGACGGCTCCACCAGCTTTGTGTCGTAGGCCAGGATCACCGCTTGGATGCGGTCCCTCGATCCCGTCTTTGCGAGGACGCGGCTGACGTGGGTCTTCACCGTCGATTCGGCGAGGTGGAGGCGGGTGGCGATCTCGGTGTTGGTCCAGCCCTGGCCGATGACGGTGAGGATCTCGCGTTCGCGCTCGGTGAGAGCGGACAGCCGGGGGTCGGTGTACGGGGCCGTGGGCGTGGAGGGGTCCTGGCGGGTGGACGTCGGCAAGTGGTGGGCGTAGGCGTCCAGGAGGCGGCGGGTCAGGCCGGGCGCGACGACCGCGTCGCCGGTGGCCACGGAGCGGATGCCGGAGAGGAGGTCCTCCGGCTGGGCGTCCTTGACGAGGAAGCCGGAGGCGCCGGCGCGGAGGCCTGCGTAGGCGTACTCGTCGAGGTCGAACGTCGTGAGGATGAGGACGCGGGTGCGGTCGCCGGCGGCGACGATGCGGCGGGTGGCCTCGATGCCGTCCATGCCGGGCATGCGGATGTCCATCAGGATCACGTCGGGGTGCAGTTCGGCTGTCATGCGGATCGCTTCGCTGCCGCCGGACGCCTCGCCGAGGACCGTCATGTCGTCCTGGCTCTCCAGCAGCATGCGGAAGCCGAAGCGCTGGAGGGGCTGGTCGTCGGCGATGAGAACGGTGGTCACTGCGGGGTTTCCTCCGGGAGATGCAGGTGGACGCGCCAGCCCTGTTCGGGGCGGGGACGTGGGCCGGCCTCAAGTGTGCCGCCGTACAGGGCGGTTCGCTCACGCATTCCGGGGAGGCCGCGGCCGTCGGCGGGAGTGTCCGTTCCGGCTGTGCCGGTGTCGGTGATCGTGGCCGTGACGGCGCCCTGGTCGCCGTGGACGAGGGTGATGTCGGCGGTGGTGTTCGCGCCGGCGTGCTTGAGGGTGTTGGTGAGGGCTTCCTGGATGACGCGGTAGACGGTGAGCTGGCGGCCGGCGGGCAGGTCGGCCCGGCCCTCGACCGTGGTGTGGACGGGGAGGCCCGCGGCGCGGACACCGTTGACGAGCTGTTCGAGGTCGGTGAGGGTGGGCTGGGGAGTCAGCTCGGCGGGGTGAGGGCCGGTCTCGTCGTCCCGCAGGACGTCCAGGAGACGGCGGAGTTCGCTCATGGCCTGGCGGCTGGTGGTGCCGATGGCGTCCAGTGCCTGGGCGGCGCGTTGTGGGAACTTGGTGGCCGCGTACTTGCCGCCGTCGGCCAGGCCTGTGATGACGGAGAGGTTGTGGCCGATGATGTCATGCATCTCGCGGGCGATCCGGGCGCGTTCGGCGGCGGCGGCGAGCTGGGCCTGCTGGTCGCGTTCGATCTCGAGGCGGCGGGCGCGGTCCTCCAGGACCTCGGTGTGGTTCTGCCGGGTGCGGACCGTGATGCCGATGAGGGCCACCACGACGACGGACGTCAGCTGAGAGCCGATCTGCTGACTCCAGCGGCCCTCCCCGTGACGTGCCGTGGAGACCGCGACCGGGGTGAGGACGAGGGCGGTCACCCACAACAGGTTGCGCAGCGGAAGGCGCAGGGCGATGTGGTAGATGACGACGAGTTGGAGGAGGGACGCCTGCAGGGCGGTGCCGGTCCATGCGTTGACGAAGGCGAACGGGGCCACAGCGAGCAGGGCCGCCGCGGGGTGCGTGCGCCGCCACAGGAGGGGCACGGAGAAGCCGACACTGAGCGTCAGGAGGAGCCAGGCCGGCGTGTCGGGGTTGTGGGTGGTGGTGAGCCAGCCGCCGCCGAGGACGTCGATGAGGGCGGCGGTCACCCAGAAGCCGGTGATGTGCAGGTCCCACGGCAGTGGGTGGCGCCGGTCCCAGGAGCGCACCCGCCGGGTGACGCGTTGGACGTACTGGGTGAGGGGTTCCGCCGTGCGCTCGCCGGTGCGTTCACTCGCCACCTCACCGATGCCCGCGCCTGTGCGTTCGCCCGTCCGCTTGTCCTCCGCCGCCTCCGCCGCCTTCGTCGTCTCCGTGGTTCTCGTCGTTTCCGTCGCCACGCGGTCCATGGTGGTCGGTTCGTCCGCCGGGCGGAACAGTGAGCGGGACACAGAGTGGAACACCGGGCGGAACACGGCGGGCGCCACGGCGTCGGACGTCCCGGCGGCGCATGGTCACCGCCGCTGCCGCGAGGGAGGCCGCCGCCCACAGGGTCAGGGCGAGCAGTGCGGCGCCGGGTGTGGCCGCGCCCGGGCCGTGCTGGGCGGCGGTGAGGGACTCCAGGGCCTTGGCGGGGAAGTAGCGAGGGGTTTCCTACTCGATCGCCGCGGCCACCTGCGAGGCGAGGACGGCCGAGGTCCTGCACCGCTTCTACGACATCCGCGTCAAGGAGTGGGCGCCCTGCGTTCGGCAAGCCGTCGACCGGGGCGAGGCGGCTGAGGGAACCGATGCCCACGAGGTGATCCGTGCTGTCTCCGTCCCCCCTCTACCACGGCCTGCTGACCACCGGCGAGCGCCTCGCCGAAGCCGCCGCGGCCTCGGCGCGCACGGGAGCGTACCTGCGGGGGTGAAAGGGCCTTGCGTGACCGGCTTCTCGCATCCGTCGCTGAGGGCGGGTCACCGTGCGTGAGCTGCGAGGGCACCGTGGCTCCAGGTCCGTCGGCCTCGGCGGCGAGCCGGGCAATGGACTCGGCCCTGTTCTCGTACAGCTACCGCCAGGTGGCGTGTAGCGCCGAGTAACTACTTGGGGCTGCGGTCGCGCTGCTGGAGGGCGGCGAAGTCGGCGTGCGCCATCTCGACGGCTCGGCTGGGCTGGCAGGGTTTCTTTGTGCGGATTTATGATGGGATGCCCGGGTGAGTGTGGGAAAGTGGGGTGCTACAGGGGGGGACCCCGGCCCGATTCCAGCGGGCCGGGGTCTTTATGTTGTGCTGGGGTGGCGGTTCGGTCAGTATCCGCCGTCTCCGCCGAATCCGCCGTCTCCGCCGAATCCGCCGTGTCCGCCGAAGCGGTGGATGACCCGGAAGCTGCCCACCACTCCGTCCTTGACGCGGACCCCCTTGGTGTGGTGCACCTTGATGCCGTTCGCTTCGCTGTGGGGGCCGACCGTGGCGACGGGGGCGCCGTTGTCGCAGGTCGCCCCGCGGAAGAACTCGACGGTCCTCTTGCTGTCGTTGCGGATGTTGAAGCTCTTGGAGCCCAGGCCGCTCACGACGGTCATGCAGCCGTCCGAGTGGGCGGAGAACGAACGCTCGTTGATCTGGATCCGGCCTTCGAAGCCCCGGCCCTCGTTGCCCCGGCCTTCGTTGCCTCGGCCTTCGTTGCCTCGGCCTTCGTTGCCTCGGCCTTCGAAGCCTCCTTCGTTCTCCTTGCCGGATTCGCCGCCCATGGGGGCCGAGGCGGGGGCGACTGCCTGCTGGACTACGGGGGCGGCCTGGGCCGGCTCGTAGGCGGACGCCGAGGCGTAGGTGATACCGGTGGCGGCCAGGGCCGCGGCGGCCGCGATGGCCGCGGTAACGACGTTGGGACGTGTGATCATCACGCGTTTCTCCTGTCTCGGGGGGTCGGCTGGCCTGCCGACTCGTGATGAACGTACTGACCGATTCCCATATCTGTCATATCGAGACATAAGGGGAAGTCCGTAGATTGACTCCAATCGGGTCATAGGGGGTGCTTGTGTGCCGTGTCGTGGCGTGCTGACGGATAATCAGGTGACTTTTCTTGTATGAGACTTGATGCCCCGATACGCCGTCCGGGGGACTTTGCTGGCACCTGCTCACCCACAGCCGCAGCGTGTCGTTCGTTGACATATCAGGTGAAACCGGCATTCCCGTTGTGCTACCGGGTGGCGAGCGGGGCCTTCGAGCACGCGGGCGGGCCGGTGATGTGACGCGTTGTCGTCCGAAGGGTGAAGTTCCCGTGGAACGTCTCGATGAAGGCGAAGACCTGACGTTGGCCCCAGATCCTCATCCCTGTGCACCTGTGCACCTGTGGCCGGCCGGCGGGTCCACGTGAGCGTCCTAGACGCGTGCCCGCCGCCCGCGACGGGCTCTGTTCATGGTGATGCGGGCGGCTCGTCCGGCGAACCGGAACCTGGTTCATCGGGTCGGAGGCCGGGTGTCATCGCCTTCGCCTCTTGGACGAGGTGGCCCGGCCGTAGTGGGGCGGGCCCGCTCAGAGCCACGGCGGCCATGACGACGACGATGCCCTGGATGACCAGCGAGCAGACGCCCAGGGGTTCCAGCCAGTTGCCGTAGTCGTCCTCGTCGGTGGGAACGGGCGTGGCACGGGTGACGATGTAGCCGATGGTGGTCAGCAACGCGGTGAGCCCTCCCACGACCCAGCCCAACCGCGGTCCGCGGGTCAGAAGAAGAAAGGCGCCCGCAGCGGTACCGACCACGGTGGCGATGAAACCGCCGATGAGGAAGGGCACGTCCGCGTAGATGACCTCGTAGGCGTGGATCCCGGCATCGGCCAGGAGAAGGACTCCGGCCAGGACGCGCGCCCCGCCGTGCTCCGCACGGCCTCGCGGGGTGGAGGCGGGACTGTCCAGCATGATCCATCCCGTGTTCGAGTCCTGGGTCAACAAGTCCCACGCGCCACCACGCGAGCAGGCCAAAGACATGATGCCTGTCGCCGCCGGCGAATCGCGGACACACAGGGTCGGCGTGTCCGGTGCCAGGCTCTTTCGCGCTTCCCTGCTCACCGGTCCGCCCCCTTCGCCGGGCATCTGCACCGGCCGGCGAGTGGACGGCGTGGACATGCCGCCATCCACGCCGTCGACTGCAGGCGGCATGCTGTCGTAGATCTTGGTGGGCGGCCGCAGAAGCCGCCCACTGACTTCCTCACCGAAGCCTGGAGCACCAGACCCGCCGCACCCACGCCCGAGCCGGAGCCGACCCCGAACGCCGACGCCGGCGAGTTACTCGCCGACGCCCGGAGCCTCACCGCGCCCCCGCCCCGACTGCCGATCCGGCCGACACCACCACCACCGCGGCGACGTCGCCGGCGAACGCGGCCCCGGCCGACGACGACCAGGCGGTAGGGCTGCGCGAGGCCCACGAACACCACCTGCGAAGTGCCGTCATCTTTCGTCGAGATTCACGAGGCGAGTGATCACCGACTGTCTCCGGAACCTACCGGCCATCGCTGTGCCTGGAGGTGAACGAAGCCACTCGGCCACGCCGCCACCTGATGACAGCCCCCGACCACCGCACCGAGATGACCATCCGCTTCGCCATCTGGACCAGCTGGTCGTGTACACAGTCAGGGACCGTCAGCGGCGTCCGCCGCGGTTCGCGGTGAGTCCCATCACCGGCGCGCTCGGCGCGCGCTTCCAGTGTGCCGCCCGGGCGGATCAGTACGCCGCCCGGGCGGATCAGCACGCTGCCCGGTCGCTCACCTGACGTAGGCAAGCCGACTCACCCATTGGGACAGCGTGAGCGAGGTGGCCAGGGCCCCTCGGGCCGCACTGTGCCGGGGGCGTCGGTGCCGCGAGCCTTGGCGGCACCCGGCCGACCCGGGCAGGTACGACGGCTGCTGCCGGCCGGGGTCGTACGCCAGGGCCTTGCGAAGAGAGGACAGGTGTGCGGCCACGGCCGTGAGGCAGTGATGCTCGTCCCGGCAGTCGGGGCAGGTCGCCAGGTGGGCGCGGACCGCGCTCGCCTCGCCGGGGTCCAGGACGTTGAGTGCGTGTCCTTCTAGCAGGTCGCCGATGGTGCGGCAATCCTGGGAGGGAGTGAGCATGGCGGGTCCCTTCGTGCAGGGGTGAGAATCGCACCGTCAACGGGGCCGGTGTACGGCTGGTGCGCCGGTACACAGCTCCGTTTCATGACCCCACCATCGCCCGGGGACGGCCCCTCGCGCGTCGTCCCCGTGCAGCAATTCCCGGGTACCACGGCCGCGGTATCCGGCAGGCCGGCCTACGACAGGGCCAGAACGCGCTCCGCGGCCACGCCGGCATTGTTTTTCGGGGAGGCCCTCGGCACCGTCTTCGGGGAGTACGTGGTCCGGGCCGTACGGGCCGGGGAGTGGCCCGCGGTGAGGGCGTTGCGGCCGGCCGCGTTGCGGGATCCGGTCGCGGACATCGCGTTCCTGGACACCTACGAGGTGGCGGTGATGCGTCCCGACGCGTACTGGCGGGAGCGGACGGCGAACGCGGCCGAGGGGGCGGGTGGGGTGCGGCAGTTCGTCGCCGAGACGGCGGACGGTGCCCTGGTGGGCACGGTGGCCGTGGTGGTCGAGGAGGCCGGTACGACGGACTGGGCCGGGGTGCCCGTCGAACGCCGGCAGGGGCATCTCGTCGGGGTGTACGCGGCGCCCGAGCACCGGGGGAGCGGGCTCAGCACGGCGCTGTTCGAGGCCGCGCTGGAGTGGGCGTGGAGGGAGGGCCTGGGCAGGGTGCGGCTCATCGTGCACGCGGAGAACACGCGGGCTCTGGGCTTCTACCGGAAGGCGGGGTTCACCGAAAGCGGGGTGACTGTGCTGTTGGAGGGGAAGCCGGACGAGCACGAGCCGGAGATGGTGGTCGAGCGCTGAACGCTCCCGCTCGGCCTGTCTTCGCCGCTCACACCGGGAGTTCGTCGTGTGGCCAGCGGGAGCGGGACTGTTCTCGGGAGCGGAGGAGGGCCAGGGTGGGCATGCCCCGGTCCGGGCCGGTGGTGAGGAGATCCGGGAGCTGGGGGAGGGGGGCCACGGCCGCCACGTCGTCCAGGATGAGGGTGAATGGTGGGTCGAGCCGACCGGAGGATGACCGTTCGGCCATGCGCCGGCCGTGCTCGACCACGCTTGCGGTGAGGGCCGTCAGCAACGGCATCGCGCCCGGACGGGTGCGGGGATCCTCGATGGATTCACCCACCACATACAGTGTGCCCCCTTCGTGGACGAAGGAATCCAGGGCGAGCGCATCAGTTCGGTGAGGTGTGCAGGCCTCGCGGACGTTGACCGTGGACAGGGCCGACAACGCACGCGTCGTCAGCTGCTGGGCGATGTCCCGGCGTTCCGGGTACGCGGTGAGGGTCGCCTCGAGTTCGCCCGCGGCGCCCGGGGCGGCCTTCGGGTGGGTGCGCAGGATGCGTACGGCGTCCTGGACCTGGGTGCCCTGCGCCCAGCGGTGGATGTGGCGGACGGTACGGCCGTCGATGGCGGCGGCGTGCAGATAGCTCCGCAGGAGGGTCTGGGCGGTGTCGCTGACGGCCTGGTCGAGCCGGGAGGCGGGGCGGACCGGGGCCAGCAGGGCGGCGGCGCGTGCGACGGCCGTGTCCTTGTTCTCGCAGCCGCTCGTGGGCGACCAGTGGAGACGGGCCGGGGTGTCGCAGCGGTGGGTCGGGTCGTAGAGGTGGGTGGGGCCGAGCTTGGCCCGCCCGTCCTTCGTCTCCTCCCAGAGGGCGGGGCTCGAGGTGAGGACGAGGGCGGGGCCCTCCGCGTCCCGTACGGCCGCGGCGGCGGTGGTACGACGGTTGTCCGGGGGGCCGTAGAACACCGGGTGGGCGGAGCGGGTCGAGGGCGCCGGGTTCCTCAAGGGCGGGAGGGCTTCGGACGGGGTGGTTCCGGACGGGGTGGTTTCGGCTTCCTGGGGTGGTGCCGTGACGGGCAGCGGTGCCGTTTCCCGCTCCCGCTCCCCCTCCCCTTCCCGTGCCCGTACGGGCTCAGGCCTGGGCTCGGGTGCCGCTCTCGGTGTCGGTACCTCGTGCTGGATCGGCTCCGCCGCCGTCGTGTCCGCCGCGCGCCCTGCCGCTCGCTCCGCCTTCTGCCGGGCCCGTACCGCCCTCCACCGGGCCAGCGTGCCCAGGACGAAGATGGTCAGGACCATTAGGAGCATCAGCTGGCCGATGAGCAGGCCCCAGAACAGCCCGTACCCCGAGAGGGCGGATGCCGGGGTGTCCGGCCAGGCGCCCGGGATGTCGTGGGGCTCGGAGACGAGGTGGCGCATGGCGACCGGGGTGCGGGTGAAGGTGACGCCGGACGGCCAGGAGCCGCGGGCGAAGAGGCCCGCGAGGCCGGTGGCCGTCCACACCAGCAGGGTGATGCCGAGCAGGAACGCGAGTATGCCGATCAGCAGCCCGTCGGGGATGCCCCCTTGGCTGTTCCGTCCCTGACCCTGCCCGCCGCCGTGACCGTCCGGTCTCACGTGGGATCCCTTCTCCCTACGCCACCGTCGATTCGGAGTCGCCGATGTGCTGTTCCACGAAGGCCGCCGCCCGTTGCTCCGCCTCCAGCTCGGCGGCGCGCAGGGCGTCGTCGGCGGCGGCGAGCTCGACGGAGGACTCGGTCATCGCGCGGTCGGTGAACACCAGGGGGCGTTCGGTCTCGGTGATGAGGTGTTTGACCACCTGCACATTGCCGTTGACGTCCCAGACCGCGATGCCCGGAGTGAGCGAGGGGATGATCTCCACCGCCCACCGGGGCAGGCCCAGCACTCTGCCCGTCGCCCGTGCCTCGTCGGCCTTCTGGGCGTAGATGGTCCGGGTCGACGCCATCTTGAGGATGGCCGCCGCCTCCTTCGCCGCCGCCCCGTCCACGACGTCGGACAGGTGGTGGACGACCGCGACGAACGACAGACCCAGCCGGCGGCCGAACTTGAGCAGCCGCTGGAAGAGCTGCGCCACGAACGGGCTGTTGATGATGTGCCAGGCCTCCTCGACCAGGAAGATGCGCTTCTTGCGGTCGGGGCGGATCCAGGTGTGCTCCAGCCAGACGCCGACGATCGCCATCAGGATCGGCATCGCGATGGAGTTGCGGTCGATGTGGGACAGGTCGAAGACGATCAGCGGCGCGTCCAGGTCGATGCCGACCGTCGTCGGGCCGTCGAACATGCCGCGCAGGTCACCGTCGACGAGCCGGTCCAGCACCAGGGCGACGTCCAGGCCCCAGGCCCGTACGTCGTCTATGGCGACGTTCATCGCCTCCGCCGACTCCGCCTCGGGGTGGCGCAGGCATTCGACGATGTCGGTGAGGACCGGCTGGCGTTCGACGATCGTCTCGGTGACGAAGGCGTGCGCGACCTTCAGCGCGAAGCCGGCGCGCTCGTCCAGGCCGTGCCCCATCGCGACCTCGATGATGGTGCGCAGCAGGGCGAGCTGGCCGGTCGTGGTGATCGACGGGTCGAGCGGGTTGAGCCGGATGCCGTGGTCCAGGGCGGCCGTCGGGTCGAGGCGGATGGGAGTGATGCCGAGTTCCTGCGCGATGAGGTTCCACTCGCCGGCCCCGTCCTCGCCCTGGGCGTCCAGGACGACGACCTGGCGGTCGCGGAAGCGGAGCTGGCGCATGACGTACGTCTTCTCCAGGGCCGACTTGCCGTTGCCGGACTCGCCGAGGACCAGCCAGTGCGGCGCGGGCAGCTGCTGGCCGTAGAGCTGGAACGGGTCGTAGATGTAGCCCTTGCCGGAGTACACCTCGCGGCCGATGATGACGCCGGAGTCGCCGAGACCGGGGGCGGCGGTCGGGAGGTAGACGGCCTGCGCCTGGCCCGTGGAGGTGCGCACCGGCAGCCGTGTCGTCTCGACCTTCCCGAACAGGAACGACGTGAAGGCGTCGGTGACGACGGACAGCGGATCCCGCATCAGAACTCAGCCCCTACCTTCGAATGCCGGTGGCGAACGGGAGTGTGTTCACGAAGGCGCGGTGGTGCTCGCGGTCGCACCACTCCAGCTTCAGGTACGACTTTCCGGCCGATGCCCTGATGGTCCGCTTGTCGCGGGCCAGCGCCTCGGGGTTGCGGGAGGAGACGGTGATGTAGCCGACGAGGTTGACGCCGGCCGCGCCGCTGGCGAGGTCCTCGCCGCGCTGGTCGAGGCGGCCATGGGCGGCGATGTCGCGCGGGTCGACCGTGCGGTTCATCTTCGCGGCGCGGGACGCCTCGGCCTCGTCGTTGGTCTTCTCCGTCAGCATGCGTTCGATGGCGACCTCGGTGGGTTCCAGGTCCATCGTCACGGCGACCGTGCGGATCACGTCCGGGGTGTGGACGAGGAGCGGCGCGAGGAAGTTGACGCCCACCGGGGTCATCGGCCACTCCTTCACCCAGGCCGTGGCGTGGCACCAGGGGGCGCGGGTGGAGGACTCGCGGGTCTTGGCCTGGAGGTAGGTGGGCTCCATGGCGTCGAGCTCGGCCGGCCAGGCGTTGCGCTTGGTCATCGCCTGGATGTGGTCGATCGGGTGGTCCGGGTCGTACATGGAGTGGATCAGCGAGGACAGGCGGCTCTGGCCGAGCGGCTGCCGTACGCGGATGTCGGCCTCCTGGAGCCGGGAGCAGATGTCGGTCAGCTCACGGGCCATGACGACGGCCAGCCCGGCGTCCCGGTCCATCTTGCGGCGGCCCTGGGTACGCACCGCGCGCGCCATCGCGTTGGCCTCGGCGGCCAGATCGCGGTTGAAGTGCATACAGGCGACGAGGTACGCGCGGTGCTGCTCGCTGCTGGTCGACACCATCGACTGCAGCTGGTCGTACGACTGCTGGAGCCAGTACGGCGCCTTGTCGTCCCCGCGCTGCGAGACGTCCTTGGCGTGCGCGTCGGGGTCGGCGGGCAGCGTGCGGGCGAGCATCTGGATGCGGGTGACGAAGCCGTCGCCGTTGGCCACGTGCTTGAGCAGCGTGCCGAAGCGGTCGACGAGCGCCTCCTGGTCCTCCGAGTCGCGCAGGCCGACGCCGGGGCCCTCGATCTCGATGGCGGCGGTCACCGTCTTGCGGTCCGCGTGCAACTGTACGGCGATCTCGTCGGGCCCGAAGGGGGCGGCGAGCCAGGTGATCCGGCCGATCCCGGGCGGCGGGCCGATCTCGATCTCCCGGCCGTCGAGCCGGGTACCGGCCTCGACGACGCCCGAGCGGTACGTCGTGCCCTGGCGCAGGGTCCGCTTGTAACTGCGGTTGATTTCGAACCACTTGTAGAAGGTGCGGCCCCTGTAGGGCATGTACACGGCGGCCAGCGCGATCATCGGGAGGCCCGCGAGCAGCACGATCCGCAGGGACAGGACGGGGACGAGGAGGCCGGCCATCATGCCGAGGAACGCGCCCATGACGATCAGCGCGATCTCACCGGTCTCGCGATTGCGGCCGACGATCGCGTTCGGCCGGGCCCGGCCGATCAGATACGTACGGCGGGGCGTGATCGGATGGGACATATGGGCTTCGGTCGTCAACGCCCTTCACCTCCCATGCTGTTGTTGCTGCTGTTGCGGTTCCCGTGGGGCGTGCTCACCGGGCTGCCCGAGCGGGGGGCGGGTGCGGCGGAGGGGACAGCTCCGCCACCGCCGTTCGAGGTGCGCGCGCTGTGCGCGGCGACTCCGCCGGAGACGGGGTTGGACGGGCGGGCACCGCCGGAGGACTGGCCGCCCCCGCCGCCGTTGTTGTCGGCGCGCGTGCTGTGGGTCTTGATGCCCTGCGCGACCATGGTCGCCGGGGAGCTCATCACGGCGGCGGCCTTGCCTTCGGCGCCCTGCATGAGACGGTTGTTGCGCGAGTTCGCGATCTCGTCGCCGAAGCCCGGCACGAAGCGGTAGATCATCGCACTGGCGAAAATGGCCAGAAGAATGATCGCCAGGCCGGACACCACGGCGGAGAACGCGTTCGGGCCGTCCTCGTTGGACAGCGCGCCCGCCAGACCCAGCACTATGACGATGACCGGCTTCACCAGGATCACCGCGATCATGATGCCCGCCCAGCGCCGGACGTGACCCCACAGGTTCTTGTCGACCAGACCCGCGTACACGACCGTGCCCAGCAGTGCGCCCACGTAGAGCAGCGCCGCGCGGATGACCAGCTCCAGCCACAGCACACCGGCCGCGACGATCGACACCAGCGAGACGACGATCAGCATGATCGGGCCGCCGCCGATGTCGTTGCCCTTCTTCAGGGCGCCGGCGAACGTGCCGAAGAACGTGCTGGTCTGGTCGCCGGTCGCGTTCGCCAGCACGTCGGTGATGCCGTCCGTGGCCGACACGATCGTGTAGAGGATCAGCGGGGTGAACGCGGAGGCCAGCACCGTGAGCCACAGGAAGCCGATCGCCTCGGACAGGGCCGTCGTGAGGGGGACACCTCGTACGGCCCGCTTGGCGACCGCCATCAGCCACAGGAGCAGCGTCAGGATCGTCGACGCGGCGAAGACGACCGCGTACTGCTTCAGGAACGTCGGGTTCGTGAAGTCCACGGCCGCCGTCTCCTCGACGGCGGCACTGAGCTTCTTGATCGTCCAGGACGCGGCATCCGCACAGCCCTGGGCGAGGGAGCCGAGGGGGTCGAGGACGGAGGTCGGGTCGTTGAGGGTGCCGGCTCCTCCGGAGCCGCCGCCGGAGGCTCCGCCTTCGCCTCGTTCGCAGTAGTCCTTGGCAGGACCGACGATGAGGTCACAGTTGTCGTCGTTCGACGGTGTCGGTGATGGAGTGGGGGCCGCGGCAGCACGCGTGGCCAGTAGCAGGGCTGCGGCCTGCACGGCTGTCGTTACAGCGGCGACCTTGAGTACGAGGCGTCGGCTACCGGGCATAGGTGAAGCCTCCGTACTCCTCGACGGCCTTGGCCATCTCCTCGGCGGTAGACGCCCTGTTGTCTCCGGGGACGGGCGCGGGGCCGTCCTTCTGCGCGAAGCTGTCGACCTTCCAGTCGCCGTCCGCCCAGCGCAGCTGAAGGGTCATGGTGAACCAGTCGCTGCTGACCGGGTTGGTCGTGTTCTCGCCGGTCGTGCCGAAAACGCCGGAGCACCAGACCTCGACAGCGGCAGCGGTGTCCGAGTAGCTCGTGACCTTGGTTCCGATCGGCATGGTGCGCGAGACGTAAGCGCTACCGGGGGCCGCCTCGCCGTTCTCGTCCAGGCCGACGTTGCTCAGGAACTCCTTGGAGTACGCCTTGTTGAACCGGTCCTCGAGCGAGGCCTGTTTGTCGGCGACGAACACCTGCTGGACGATCTCGGTCCGCTTGGCGGGCTTGAGGATGTCGGCCGAAACCAGCGCCACCGCGTAGTTCGCCGCCGCGCTTTCCGCCCCCTGGCGGTCGTGGGCGAAGCCGGAGGGGATGCCGGCGTTCGCCGACCGGACCGGCTTCTCCCCCGACGGGGCCGTTGCCGCCGCCTTCGGGGAGTCGTCGGTCTCGTCCGTTGAGGAATCGTCTCCTCCACGGTTCGCGAAGGCGATCGCGGCGATCAGGAGCACCACCACGCCGACCACCGTGACCAGGCTGCGGGACGATGCGCGGCCGCCTCTGCGCCCGCTGCCGTGCGGACCGCCGCCGCTGTCCGGCATGCGGGTGCGGGTCTGGCCCGTGCCGCCGTACCCGCTGGTGTTCTCGTACTCGTCTCCGAGACTCATACCGCGTGCGCCCCCTCAGCGTCGTGCGGAAACACCTCGTACTCCGCGTACTCCTGGTACGACGGTAGCCGTGCTGGTCCCCGCGCGGGCGCGGTGTTATGAGTCGACATCAGGGAAACGCAACCTCAGGCGGTGGGCGCGACGGGCGGGTGGGGTGGAGGGGAGTCCGGGCGTGCCCGGTCAGAGGCATGGGGCGGGGCCCTACACGGCCATTCCGTACACGATGGTGAACACCGTGCCCAGCGAACCGATGATGAAGACGCCGGTGAGACCGGCGATGATCAGGCCCTTGCCCTGCTCCGCGCTGAAGGTGTCCCGCAGCGCCGTCGCACCGATGCGCTGCTTCGCCGCGCCCCAGATCGCGATGCCGAGGCAGATCAGGATGGCGAGCGCCATGACCACTTCGAGCATGACCTTGGCCTCGTTGCCCAGGCTGCCGAAGGGACCCCAGTCGGGAGCGATCCCGCCGATGATGGTGTTGATGTCTCCCTCGTCGGCCGCGAAGAACATGTAAGTCACCGCCCCTGTCGGGTCGTTCCGTGCCTCTGCGGGCATGCAGAGGTCAGGGCCCATTGTCGCCGACGATGACACCGTCGCATGCCGACTCGGCGTCATTAGTTGGCGGGTTTCGTATGGACAACGGCTGTCACCGGCGCGCGCCGGTCCCCGAGAGGGGCGCGGGTCGGTGGGTGATGAATCGTATCGTCACTCTGTGTATCACGGCCGAGCTGTGAAATGGTCGAACTCACCCGCGCGCACGCCCAGGACAAAGGTGTCCCACTTGCGTCGATCCGTGGTGACGGTGGTGTCGGGGGCGGCGGTGGCGCGGATACGGACCGTGTTGTCGTCGCCGGCGACCACCTCGATGCCGGTACGCCGGCCGTCCGTCATCTGCCGTTCCCCCTTGAGCGTCTGAACAAGGATCAGGAAGTCGTCGGCCGTGGTGGTGAGTATTGCTCCGCTGGGGTCGGCGGACTCGGTTATGTGGATGGACCGGGCGGTGAGGGCTACGTGGACGCAGGAGTTACCTTCGGGGCAGTAGGACGACTTCTGCCAGTTGATGGCGGACGGGGTGGTGGCGGCTACGTGGACGCAGGAGTCGCCGTTGCCGCAGTACGACGACTTCTGCCAGGTGAGCGCGGGCATGAGGGCTCCTTCAGAGATCCTTGAGGATGCGGTGGATGAACGGCTGTGACGTCTCGGGGGCGAGGGCCGCCGCCTCCAAGCGGTCGAGTAGTACGCGGTACTTGTGCAGCTGGGCCTCGGCGTCCAGGAACACCGGGCCGTGCGACTGGTCGAGGTTGACCGTGTCGAGCTGTGGCACGGGCCCCTCGGTGTAGTAGATCGACTGGCCGGAGCCGGCGAAGGTGCCTGCGTCGAACGGGATGACCTGTATGGCGACGTGGTCCCGCTCGCTCATCGTCAGGAGGTACTTGAGCTGCTCGCGTGTGACGTCGGGCCCGCCGAACTTCATGCGCAGGGCGGTCTCGTGAATGATCACCTGCTGCGGGGTCGGAGGATCCCTGAAGAGCACCGCCTGCCGCTTGATCCGGAACGACACCCGGTGCTCCACGTCGGGCGGCGGAAGCTCCGGTACCGCCTGTCTGAAGATCTCGCGTGCGTACTCCGTGGTCTGGAACAGGCCGGGGATGTGCACGGTGACGGCGGTGCGCAAGCGCGTGGCGTGGTGCTCCAGCTCGGCCATGTCCAGCAGTGCGGCGGGCAGCAGTTGGCGGTACTCCTCCCACCAGCCGCGTTTCCGCTCGCCTGTCATTCCCGCGATGGCTTCGACCAAGCTCGCGTCCGGGCAGTCGTAGTGGCAGGCCAGGGTGCGTACGCGTTCGGCACTCACTCCGAGCCGTCCGGTCTCCATGTTGCTGACCTGTGCCTGCTTCATGCCCAGCAGTCGTGAGGCCTCCGTCGAGCTGAGGCCGGCTCGCTCGCGCAGCTTGCGTAGTTCGGCGCCGAACCGAAGTTGACGTCCCGTCGGGTTGTTTCTCACGGGTGACTCGCCCGCCTCCGCGCTGTTCGTCACCCACACGGGTGGATGCTCTTAAGTTTCGCTATCTATCGGTGAAGAATATATCTACAACCCGCTAGCTTGGTTGCAGGCGCCCCGCCCCAGAAGCGCACCGATCGACGGATCGGCACCGCCACTGGGCAACCACCGTACGCACTCCACCAACTGCCGTCAGTGATCGGAGACTTCCGTGTCCACCGTAACGCCGCCCTGGTCCTACACCCTTCAGCTCCCGCACGACCCCCGCGCTCCGCGCATCGCCCGGGTCACCCTGCGGACCGTGCTGGGGGCGCACGGTCTCGGTGAACTCGTGCCCACTGCCGAGCTGGTGGCCGCGGAGTTGCTGGCCAACGCGCATCTGCACACCACCGGCCCCTACGCCCTGCGGCTGCGCGCCGCGGAATCGGGGCGGTTGCGGGTCGGGGTGTGGGACACGGACCCGCGGGTGCCGCCCGGCTTCACCGAGGCGGTGGCGCTCGACGCGCCGCCGGACGACGCCGAGAGCGGGCGGGGGCTTCCGCTGGTGCGGGCGTATGCGTCCACGTGGGGTGCGGGGGCGGTGGGGGGAGGGAAGTTGGTGTGGGCGGAGTGCGGTTGAGGCCGTACGCCCGGGCCCGCGCGGCACGCGCGTTCCTCCTCTCACATGATCACCCCGGAGGGGGACGGTCGCCTCTACACTGACGTCGGCAGCGGACTCCTGGACGGCGAGGGGCGGTTGACGGTGCGTAAGGCCTGGATCGCGGCAGGGGTCGCCGGGGGCTCCGTGCTCGCCTTCGTCATGCTGCTCGCCGTCGGTGTCTACGTCGTCGCGGGGAACCTCGCGGGCGGGGTCGGTGGCGGGGCCGCCAAGACGCTGGCGAAGGGGGCCGTGCCGGCCGCGTACCAGCAGCTCGTGGCGACCTGGGGCAATCTCTGCCCGGCCATCAACCCGGCGCTGCTCGCCGCCCAGTTGTACCAGGAGAGCGGGTTCAACCCGAAGGCGCAGAGCCACGCGGCGGCGCAGGGGATCGCCCAGTTCATCCCCGGCACCTGGGCCACCCACGGGGTCGACGGGGACGGGGACGGGGACCGGGACGTGTGGGACCCGAACGACGCGATTCCGTCGGCGGCGACGTACGACTGCGCCCTCGCGGGCTATGTGAAGGACGTCCCGGGAAATGCGACCGAAAACATGCTGGCCTCCTACAATGCGGGGGCGTATGCGGTCATCAAGTACAGCGGGGTGCCGCCGTACAAGGAGACGCAGAACTACGTCCAGCGCATCCTCTCGCTGGAGAAGAGCTTCGCCGCTCCGGTCGGCCGGGTCGACCCGTCCAAGCAGGCGGCCGGAGCCATCGCCTACGCCCAGAAGAAGCTCGGCACGCTCTACCTCTGGGGCGGTAACGGCACCGCTGACCAGGGAGGACGCTTCGACTGCTCGGGGCTGACGAAGGCCGCGTACGAGACTGTGGGGATCACGCTGCCGAGGGTGGCGAACGATCAGTACAACGCGGGACCGCATCCCGCGCGGGACGAGTTGCTCCCCGGTGATCTGGTCTTCTTCTCGGACGACCTCACCAATTCTCGGGCGATCCGGCATGTGGGCATTTATGTCGGTGGTGGGTACATGATCAATGCGCCCCGTCCGGGTGCGGTGATCCGATTCGACCCGATCGACACACCTGACTACTTTGGTGCCACTCGCGTCACCGAGGATGGCGCGAAAGCGCTCCCCACGACGGTTTGAGCGGCCGCTGAACCAGCCCCTGAGCTGCGAAGACGTATCTCTCTTCGATAACGTCTGCGTGATCATTCAGTGGAGTTGGAACGTACGGGCAAGAGTCGTGCGTTCCTGTTGTCGTAGCCCGAACAGTCAGCGGATCTACACACCACGGGGGTGGCCGGAGTGGCGTATCGCACTGTGCGCCGAGAGAGATGACGAAGGGGCCTCAGCACCAATGGCTGGACTCGCCGATTCCGGGTCGAACCCCGACGTCGACCTGCTCTATGACATCAACGGCCTGGCGAAGGCCGCGCCCCCGTGGCTCGACCGCATCATGGAGTTCGTGGGCGAGTTCGGCCTGTTGTTCGCCCTGCTGGCGTTGGTGATGTGGTGCTGGTGGGGCGTCAGGAAGCGGGGCGGCGAGGACGCGGCCCCGACCGTGGCGGCCCTGGTGTGGGCCCCGCTCGCGGCGGGCATCGCGGTCCTGGTCAACGTGCCGATCCGCGAGTTCGTGGAGCGGCGCAGGCCCTTCCTCGACCATGAGGGGCTCGAGGTCCTGGTCGAGGGCAAGACCGACTACTCGTTCGTCAGCGACCACGCGACGCTCTGCATGGCGCTGGCGGTGGGGCTGTTCCTGGCCAACCGGCGGCTCGGGATCATCGGCCTGCTGTTCGGGGTGGTGGGCGGCTTCATCCGGGTCTACATGGGCGTGCACTACCCGACGGACGTCGTGGGCGGGCTCGCGCTCGGCACGGCGGTCGCCCTGCTGCTCTCGCCGCCCGCCATGGCGCTGTTGACCCCGTTGATGCGGTCGGTCGAGCAGTCGCGCCGGGGGGCGTGGCTGATCAAAGGGGGACAGGCCGACGCGCGGGTGATTCCCGGAGAGGCGCGGTCGTCGGAGACGGGGAAGCGGGACCTGGCGGCGTAGGCCGCGCGGCACAGCTCTTCCTGTACTGAACGCGGATCGCCTCGCAGATCGGTCGGTGGGGTGACCCCCCGGGTATGTACCCGGGGGGTCACCCCACCACGTGTTTCCGGCCCTCGGTGCGGGCGAGGCTCCTGGCTCTTCGCGCGGGGCCGCGCCAGCCGCAACTGCAGCGGGCGAAGCAGAAAGGTCCCAGTTCGGCGGTGGTGATCCGGTGCTCCGGGGAGTGCTCCTTGGTGTCCTGCTGTTCCACCTCACCACGGTACCGCCCGGACGGCACCGCGTGAAACGGCCCGTGACGATGTCCGTGACGGGGTTCCCTACCGGTCGTTAACCCTGAAAAAGGGATAGCCCGTGTCGGACGGAGCGGGGGTAGGCGGACCATGGCTGGACGGCAACCGCGGCGTACGCGGATCGGTGATGCGGTCGTTGTTCTCGGGGTGGCCGGCGGGCTGGCGCTCGGTGGTGTCTCGGGGTGCGGCCGCAGCGGGGCCGCGACCGGCGGCGGGGACAGTGGCAGTGGCACGGCCGCCGGTGAGGTGGCGGTGGCCGTGCGGGAGGCCGCGGACGCGCTGGTGGACGCGGGCAGCTCCAAGGCGCGTACGTCCATGGAGATGGCCACCGGCGGCACCCGCGTGACCATCCGCGGGGAGGGCGTCTACGACTACCGGAAGCGGATCGGCCGGCTGAAGGTGTTGCTGCCGCAGGACCCGTCCGGGGAGGCGGTGCGCCTGCCCATCACCGAACTGCTCGCGCCGGGCGCGCTGTTCATGAAGAACCGGGGCGCCGGAGTGCCCGCCGACAAGTGGGTGCGGGTGGACACCGGGACCCTGTCCGACGGGAATCTCGTCACCGGCGGCGTCACCGATCCGTTCACCGCCGCCGAGCTGCTGCGCGGGGCGCGGACGGCGACGTACGTGGGGAGGACGGAGCTCGCGGGCGCCGCGGTGCGCCACTACCGGGGCACCGCGGATCTGCACGAGGCCGCGCACGCCGCCTCGGAGGCGAACAAGGGGCCCCTCGGCGCGGCGGCGGCCGGGTTCGCCACCGCCGAGGTCCCCTTCGACGTCTACCTCGACGACCAGGGACGCATCCGCAAGGTCCGGCACCGCTTCAGCTTCGTGAACGAGGAACAGTCCGACCCGGTCGAGGTCGCCTCCACCACCCTGCTCTACGACTTCGGCGCCCCGGTCGACGTACGCCTCCCGGAGGCCGACGACATCTACGCGGGCCGGATCGCGGAGGAACGGGGCGGGGGAGTGGGCCGGGGCGCGGGCCGAGAGTGACCGGCGTGAACTAGCCCTTACGTGCCATGCGCGGAGGGCCGGGGGCTGCCTACGCTAGGGAGCCTCTGGCCGTATGACCGTATGGATGAGGTGACGTGTGTGGCTCCGCTCGGCGGTGGTGGGATGGTTCAGGACCATGTGGCCCTCGGCGAGATCGAGCTGTGCGGAGAGCTGATCATCGCCGCTTCCGCCGCCCAGGGGCCGCTCAGCCTGGAGAGCATAGACAAGGTGCTGAAGGTGGCCGAGGTGTGCACGGAGTCGACGGTCGGGTCGCGGGCACGCCGGTCGTAGGGGTCCGGCACGTAGGGGTCCGGCACGTAGAGGCTGGGGCCGTATTCGGTCCGTGGCGGTCCGGTCCGTGCGGTCGAAGCCGGTGCTGTTGGTCCGTGGTGGTCGGGGCCGGTGTTGCCCGGTCCGTGGTGGTCCGGGCCGTAGCGGTGCGGGCCGGTGTCGGTGGGTCAGGTGCGGAGCATGCGGGCGATGGCCTGGGTCGCTTCCTTCACCTTGGCGTCGATCTCGTCGCCGCCCTTGACGGCCGCGTCCGCCACGCAGTGGCGCAGGTGCTCCTCCAACAGTTGCAGCGCGAAGGACTGCAGGGCCTTGGTGGAGGCGGACACCTGCGTGAGTATGTCGATGCAGTAGACGTCCTCGTCGACCATCCGCTGGAGGCCCCGGATCTGGCCCTCGATGCGGCGCAGGCGCTTGAGGTGTTCCTGCTTCTCGTGGTGGTAGCCGTGGATGCCCCGGTCGTGATCGGTCACGATGCCGGGTGCGGTGTCGGCCGCCACGTCGGGGGACGTGTCGGTGGAACCATTCACATTCGGGGCATCGGTGATGCTTTTCGTTCCGGTTGTGGCCGTTACTTGCGTCACGTCCGTCACGTCCGTCCCGTCCGTTGCGTCCGGAGAAGAGGGCGCGTCCGCGCCGGCCTCGCTGGTCGTCATCGAGTCCTCCTGGTGCAATGGCGGGCGACATATACCCCTGGTGGGTATATGGTACCGAACTTTGCTGGGTATAGGGACTGTGGCCGGTGCCGTCGGCACCGGCCGTGGTACGGCCTGGGCCGCCCCCGTATCTGTCGGCCCACCTGATGGGTGACACTGGTGGGCGGCCCGTAGTCGTGGCTGGACGGTGCGCCCAGCATCAGCCACACCGAACCCGATGCACCCCGAGGACCCCACGTGCGCTTTCGCCTGACTCCCAGGGAGACGAGCTTCTACGACATGTTCGCCGCATCCGCGGACAACATCGTCACGGGCTCGAAACTCCTCATGGAACTGCTCGGGGCGGACACCCCTGCCCGGGGTGAGATCGCCGAGCGTATGCGGGCCGCGGAACACGCGGGTGACGATGCCACCCATGCGATCTTCCACCAGCTGAACTCCTCGTTCATCACGCCCTTCGACCGCGAGGACATCTACTCCCTCGCGTCGTCCCTCGACGACATCATGGACTTCATGGAGGAGGCCGTCGACCTGGTCGTCCTCTACAACGTCGAGGAACTGCCCAAGGGCGTCGACCAGCAGATCGAGGTGCTGGCGCGAGCCGCCGAGCTCACCGCCGAGGCCATGCCGAACCTGCGCACCATGGACAACCTCACCGAGTACTGGATCGAGATCAACCGCCTGGAGAACCAGGCCGACCAGATCCACCGCAAGCTCCTGGCCCACCTCTTCAGCGGTAAGTACGACGCCATCGAGGTGCTCAAGCTGAAGCAGATCGTGGATGTGCTCGAGGAGGCGGCCGACGCCTTCGAGCATGTGGCGAACACGGTGGAGACCATCGCCGTCAAGGAGTCCTGAGCCCCTTCATGGACACCTTCGCTCTGATCGTGACCATCGGGGTCGCGCTCTTCTTCACGTACACGAACGGCTTCCACGACTCGGCGAACGCCATCGCCACCTCCGTGTCGACCCGCGCGCTCACCCCGCGCGCGGCGCTCGCCATGGCGGCCGTCATGAACCTGGCCGGCGCGTTCCTGGGGTCCGGGGTCGCCGAGACCGTCAGCAAGGGGCTGATCCAGACCCCCGAGGGCTCGACGGGCATGGGGATCCTGTTCGCCGCGCTGGTCGGCGCGATCACCTGGAACCTCATCACCTGGTATTACGGCCTCCCGTCCTCCTCCTCGCACGCCCTGTTCGGCGGCATGGTCGGAGCGGCACTGGCCGGCGGGACGACGGTGTACTGGGACGGGGTGCTCGAGAAGATCATCATCCCGATGTTCCTCTCGCCGGTCGTGGGCCTGCTCGCGGGCTACCTGGTCATGACAGCGATCATGTGGATCTTCCGGAACTCCAATCCGCACAAGACCAGGCGGGGCTTCCGCATCGCCCAGACCGTGTCGGCGGCCGGCATGGCGCTCGGCCACGGTCTCCAGGACGCGCAGAAGACGATGGGCATCGTGGTGATGGCGCTCGTCATCGCCGACGTGGAGGAATACAGCGAGCCGATCCCGGTGTGGGTGAAGCTCGCCTGCGCGCTGATGCTGTCGCTGGGCACCTACGCCGGCGGCTGGCGGATCATGCGGACGCTCGGGCGGAAGATCATCGAGCTGGACCCGCCGCAGGGCTTCGCGGCCGAGGCCACCGGCGCGACGATCATGTTCGGGTCGGCGTTCGTGTTCCAGACGCCGATCTCGACGACGCACGTGATCACCTCGGCGATCATGGGTGTCGGCGCGACGAAGCGGGTGAACGCGGTGCGCTGGGGTGTCGCCAAGAACATCATCCTGGGCTGGTTCATCACCATGCCCGCGGCGGCCCTGGTGGCGGCGGGCTCGTACGGGCTCGTGTACCTGGCATTCCTGTAGCCGGTGCCGGTGCCGGCACCTGACATCTGGCATCTGGCACCTCCTGGTACCTGACACCTGGTACCTGGCAGTGGCCGGCATCTCGCGCCTCGGGCCTCGTGTCCGGCGCCGTACGGACGAACGAACGAATGGGCCCGCCCCCGGTAGTGGGGGCGGGCCCATCTGTGTCCTCGCGGTGGCACCGCCATGCAGCACCGCGAGGGGTTCGGATCAGCCGAAGCGGCCGGAGATGTAGTCCTCGGTGGCCTGGACCGACGGGTTGGAGAAGATGCGCTCCGTGTCGTCGATCTCGATCAGCCTGCCCGGCTGGCCGACGGCCGCCAGGTTGAAGAAGGCCGTACGGTCCGAGACGCGCGCGGCCTGCTGCATGTTGTGCGTCACGATGACGATCGTGAACCGCTCCTTGAGCTGACCGATCAGGTCCTCGATGGCGAGGGTGGAGATCGGGTCCAGGGCGGAGCAGGGCTCGTCCATCAGGAGCACCTTCGGCTCGACCGCGATCGCGCGGGCGATGCACAGACGCTGCTGCTGACCGCCGGAGAGGCCCGAGCCGGGCTTGTTCAGGCGGTCCTTGACCTCGTTCCAGAGGTTGGCGCCCTTGAGGGACTTCTCGACGACGTTGTCCAGTTCGGACTTCTTGTACTTGCCCGCCAGGCGCAGACCGGCCGCCACGTTGTCGTAGACCGACATGGTGGGGAACGGGTTGGGGCGCTGGAAGACCATGCCGACCTCGCGCCGCACGGCGACCGGGTCGATGCCGACGCCGTAGAGGTTCTCGTCGTCGAGCATGACCTTGCCCTCGACCCTGCCGCCGGGCGTGACCTCGTGCATGCGGTTGAGCGTGCGCAGGAAGGTCGACTTGCCGCAGCCGGACGGGCCGATGAAGGCGGTCACGGAGCGGGGCTCGACGGTCATCGAGATGTCCTCGATGGCGAGGAAGGAACTGTAGTAGGCGTTGAGGCCGCTGATGTCGATGCGCTTGGCCATGGGGATCACTGCTTCTTTCGGGTCCGAGTCGCCGACTCTTCGTCTGGCCGCGTCAGCGACCGGTCTTCGGGGCCTTCCAGCGGGCGATGCCGCGGGCCACGAGGTTGAGGATCATGATGAACGCGATGAGCGTCAGGGCCGCCGCCCAGGCACGGTCGTAGGCCGCGCCCTCGCCGCCGCTGTTCTGGTACTGCAGATAGATGTACATCGGCAGTGACGCCTGCGGGTCCTGGAAGGGGTTGGCGTTGATCACGCTCGTACCCCAGACCAGCAGCAGCACAGGAGCGGTCTCACCGGTGATGCGGGCGATGGCCAGCATGACGCCGGTGGTGATGCCGCCGATGGACGTCGGCAGGACGACCTTCAGGATCGTGCGCCACTTCGGGATGCCGAGCGCCAGGGACGCCTCGCGCAGCTCGTTCGGAACGAGCTTGAGCATCTCCTCCGTGGAGCGGACGACCACCGGGATCATCAGGATGCACAGGGCGAGCGAGCCGGCGAAGCCGGAGTAGCCCATGTCCAGGATGATGATCCACAGGCTGAGGATGAACAGACCGGCGACGATGGACGGGATACCCGTCATGACGTCGACGAAGAAGGTGACGGCCTGGGCGAGCTTGCCGCGCCCGTACTCGACCAGGTAGATCGCGGTCAGCACACCGATCGGGACCGAGATCAGGGAAGCGATTCCGACCTGCTCCAGGGTGCCCAGGATGGCGTGGTAGATACCGCCGCCGGGCTCGGTGTCGGCGACGACGCCCATGGAGTGGGTGAGGAAGTAGCCGTCGAGGACCTTCACCCCGCGCTTGAGCGTCTCCCAGATGAGGGAGGCCAGCGGGATGACGGCGATGATGAAGGCGACCCAGACCAGGCTGGTCGCGGTGCGGTCCTTGGCCTGGCGCTTGCCCTCGACCGTGGCCGACAGGACGTAGGAGCCGACGATGAAGAGGACCGCGGCGATCAGCGCCCACTGGATGCTGCTGTCCAGGCCGGCCACGGCGCTGATACCGAGGCCCAGCGCGACGGAGCCGACGGCGACGGCGACGGCGTACCACTTGGGGAGCCGGGCACCGTGCAGGGAGCTCGCGGACTTGGGGGTGATCATTGCGTGGCTCATGCGTTGGCCCCCGAGTACTCCTTGCGACGGGCGATGATCAGGCGGGCGCCGCCGTTGACCAGCAGAGTGATCACGAAGAGCACCAGACCGGACGCGATCAGCGCGTCCCGGCCCATCTCGCTGGCCTCGTTGAACTTGCTGGCGATGTTCTGCGCGAAGGTGCCGCCGCCCGGGTCGAGCAGGCTGGCGTTGATGTCGAAGGACGACGAGAGGATCATGGCCACGGCCATCGTCTCGCCGAGCGCGCGGCCGAGACCCAGCATCGAGGCGGAGATCACGCCGGAGCGGCCGAAGGGGAGCACCGCCATGCGGATGACCTCCCAGCGGGTGGCGCCCAGCGCGAGGGCGGCCTCCTGGTGCATCTGCGGCGCCTGCCGGAAGACCTCACGGCTGACGCTGGTGATGATCGGAAGGATCATCAGGGCGAGCAGGATGCCCACGGTGAACAGCGAGCGCCCGGCGCCGCCGTTCCACTCGAAGATGCCGGTCCAGCCGAGGTAGTCGTTCAGCCAGCCGTAGAGGCCGTCCATGTGCGGCACCAGGACGAGTGCGCCCCACAGGCCGTAGACGATGGACGGCACGGCGGCGAGCAGGTCGATCACGTACGCGATGGGGCCGCCGAGCCTGCGCGGGGCGTAGTGCGTGATGAACAGCGCGATGCCCACCGAGACCGGGACCGCGATGACCATGGCGATGACCGACGACACGACGGTGCCGTAGACCAGGACCGCGATGCCGAACTCCGGCGGGTTACCGCTGGGGTTCCAGTCGAACGACGTGAAGAAGTTGGCCTCGTTGTTGCCGAGCGCGAGGACGGCGCGGTACGTGAGAAAGCCCGCGATCGCGGCCATGATCGCGAGAACGAGGATGCCGGATCCCCGGGAGAGCCCGAGGAAGATCCGGTCGCCGGGGCGGGTGGCGCCGCGGGCGGCGCGCTTCTGCTCGGCCGACGGGGGGACGGGGGGCGGGGCGGTTCGTTGTGTGGATATGTCCATCAGGGTCTCCGGTCTGCGGGATTCCTCGCTGTTCGAGGGTCCCCCTGGCGGCGGTGCACCGGACGGTGCGGCCGGCCCCGGTTCTCGGGGCCGGCCGCACTCGGATCAGCTCAGGCTCGAGACGGTCTCGCGAACCTTGGTGATGATCTCCTTGGGCATCGGGGCGTAGCCGGCGTCCGCCAGCAGGCCCTGACCGTCCTCGGAGGCCATGTAGTTCAGGAAGGACTTCGTGGCGGGCAGGGTGTCCGCCTTGTTGCCCTTGTCGCAGGCGATCTCGTACGTCACCAGGACGAGCGGGTAGGCACCCTCGGCGTCCGGGGTGTAGTCCAGCTCCAGCGCGAGGTCCTTGCCGGTGCCGACGACCTTGGCGGCGCCGATGGCGGCCGTGGCGTTCTCGATCGTGGCCTTGACCGGCTCGGCGGCCTCGGTCTTGACGTCGACCGTCGTGATGTCCTTGGCGTAGGAGAGCTCGAAGTACGAGATCGCACCCGAGGTCTGCTTCACCTGCTGCGCCACACCGGAGGAGCCCTGAGCGGACTGGCCGCCCTTGGCCTCCCACGACTTGCCCGACTCGTAGGGCCAGGCCTTCGGCGCGGCGGCCTTCAGGTACTTGGTGAAGTTGTCCGTGGTGCCGGACTCGTCCGAGCGGTGGAAGGCCTGGATCTTGAGGTCGGGGAGCTTCGCGTCGGGGTTCAGCTTCGCGATCTTCTTGTCGTTCCAGTTGGTGATCTTGCTGTCGAAGATCTCCGAGATGGTGGCGGCGTCCAGGACGAGCGTGTCGACACCCGGGACGTTGTAGCCGACCGCGATCGGACCGCCGACCATCGGCAGGTCGATGGCCTGGCCGTCGGTGCAGATCTTCTTGGAGTCCGCGATCTCCTCCGGCTTGAGGGCCGAGTCGGAGCCGGCGAACGCGGTCTGACCCTGGAGGAAGGCGGTAATACCGGCGCCGGAACCGTCGGGACGGTAGTTGACCTGCACGTCCTTGCAAGCGGCCGTGTAGTTCTTGACCCAGGCGTCGATCGCGTTCTTCTGAGCGGAGGAGCCGGAGGCCTGGAGCTGGCCCTTGGCGTCGGCACAGTCGATGTTGCCGGTCTGAGCGCTTGCGGAGGCGTCACTGGAGCTGCTGGCACCCTTGCTGGTGTCATCCGAGCCGCACGCCGTGAGGGCCAGGGCGCCGGAGACGGCGAGAGCACCGAGAGCGAGGGCACGCCGGTTCTTGCGCTGAAGCTTCACTTGAGTTCCTTCCAGGAGCCGCCGTCCTGAATTCCGGCGGCGTGCGAAGTGCAAAGTCAGTCCGAGCGATGCGAGTGCCCGTTCGGCGGGCGGTTCGCATCGCGTAAGGCCGAAAGTAGGCAGAAGAGGTGAAGCAGCCCGTGGTCGCAAGTGAACGGGAGGTGAACCCCTGTGGACGGTGCGGTGAGGTCACGGAACGCTTACGTCGAGGACACGGGACGATACCGGGCCGATGTCGGGCAGGAGCGGGACAGTGGGACAGTGCGGACACGGCGCGGACCAGTGCGGACACAGTGCGGACACCGGTCGGACATCGGTGCGGCGCCAGTGCGGACAGGCGTGCGCGCAGACGAGGTGCCGGCAGGCGCTGACCGCCGCTATGCCGTCGGGCGGAACGTGGCGAGGAGGGCGTCCACCAGGTCCGCGTCCCTCGGCTCGGTGAGCCGGCGGCGGGCCATGTGCGGGGGGAGCCACAGGATGCGGTCCACCTCGTCGTTGGGGGTGAACGTGCCGGAGACCGCCTCGGCGGCCCAGTAGCGGACGCGCTTCGGGCGGCCGTTCGCCAGATAGTGCGCCGACGGGAGCTCGGCGGCCGCCACGGCGGAGTGCCCCGTCTCCTCGGCGACCTCGCGCAGCGCACCCGCGAGCGCGTCCTCGTCGCGCTTCAGCTTTCCCTTGGGCCAGGACCAGTCGTCGTACTTGGGGCGGTGGACGAGACACACTTCGAGCGTGCCCGTGACCGGGGAACGGCGCCACAGGACGCAGCCGGCCGCCTGGACGATCAGGCGGCCGGCCGGGCGCGGGCTGCGGTAGTCGTGGTCGGACGGGGTCGAGCCCACCGGGGCCTCCCTACAACGAGCCGAGGACATCCTTCTGCCAGCCGCGCTGGAACGCGTACCGCGCCGCCTCCACCTCGTGCCGCTGGTCCGCGTGGAGTACCCCGAGCGCGTACGCCGTGGCCGGGGTGATGCGCGGGGTACGGGCGGCGTTCGCCGCGGCCGCCGAGGCCTCGGACGCGTCCCGGTGCCGGTCGAGGGCCTCGCCGGCGATGAGGAGGCGGATGTCGGGGGGCGGGGCGGCGGCGGTTGTGGGCTCCGCGGCACCCGCGGTTCCGGTGGCCTCGGCGGTTTGGGTAGTCGGGGTGATTTGGGTGGCTTGGGTGGTGCCGTCGGCGGGAGTGGCTGGGGCGGGGGTGCGGTACAGCACCTCGCGGGCGTACCGGTGCAGGCGCAGCAGCAGGCGGACCTGGTGCCAGGGGGCGTCCTGCGGGTGCGGGGCCAGGTCCGGGGACAGCCCGTGGACCAGCGCCTCCGCGTTGTACGGGCTGCCCGCGGTGAGCAGGGGCAGCGCCGTGACGGCGTCGACGAGCCGCTCCCGCGCGGCCTCGGCCAGCGGGCGCAGGTCGACGGCGGAGGCGGCCGGGGTCAGCGGAACCTCGCTGGCCAGCACGGCGACCTTGTCGGCGACGGCGTGGAACCGGGAGGAGCCGAGGGCCTGGAGCGCCGTGGAATGCGCCCGGGTCCGGGCCAGGGTGAGCTGCCGGTCCAGCAGGGCACCGGCCTTGGCGGCACCCACGGTGAGGCTGCCGCGCTCGGTGGCGGTGGCGGTGGTCCCGGTTCCGGCGGCGGTGGCGGGGGAGGCGGAGGCGCCCCTGGCGGCGACGGTGGCCGGGACGGAGGACCGGGCCGGTCCGCCCGGTCCGCCCGCCGAACCGGCCCCGGCCGTCCCCTGGGCCGGGAACGCCGCCGTGCCGGACAGTCGGTGCAGCGCCTGGAGCAGCCGCTCCAGGCGCGTCGAGCAGGCGTGTTCCAGCGCCAGGGTGCCGGAGACCCAGGCCAGCTCCGGGCGCATCGCCTCGGACCAGTCGGGGTCCAGGACCGACTGGAAGGTGTGCAGGCTGCCGCTGATCCGGCGGGCCGACCGGCGCAGCGCGAGCGTCGCTTCGACGGACCCCTCCGAGGCCGCGCCCGCCCCCGTCTCCCGGTGGAGGCGCAGCGCGCGCAGGAACTCGGTGGCCTGGGCCCGTAGATAGCCCGCCAGGGCCTCCGCGGACACCGGAGCGGCCGTCGGACCAGTTGTCAGGCCGGTTGTCAGGCCAATTGTCAGGCCGGTCTTCGGGCCGGTCCTGGAGCCGGGTCCTGAGCCCGGTCCTGAGCCGGTTCTCGGGTCCGTCGGGTCAAGGTGTTGCTGTGCCACGCCGGCGCCTCCGGGCGTCTATGAGCATCTCCTGGATGTGTCGCAGGGGCTGGCCGTCCGCGTCCGTCGCGTGCCGGGTCCACTCGCCGTCCGGGCCGAGGTGCCAGGACGTGGTGCTGTCGGACATGCCGGTCTCCAGCAGCCGGTTCAAGGACGCCCGGTGGGCGGGGTCGGTGACCCTGACCAGCGCCTCGATACGGCGGTCCAGATTGCGGTGCATCATGTCCGCGCTGCCGAACCACACCTCGGGCTCGCCGCCGTTGCCGAAGGAGAAGACGCGGGAGTGTTCGAGGAAGCGGCCGAGGACGGAACGGACCCGGATGTTCTCCGACAGCCCCTCGACGCCCGGCCGGATCGCGCAGATGCCACGCACCCACACGTCCACCGGCACCCCCGCCCGCGAGGCCCGGTACAGGGCGTCGATGATCGCCTCGTCCACCATCGAGTTGACCTTGATGCGGACGTACGCGGGGCGTCCGGCGCGGTGGTGCTGGGCCTCCTTGTCGATCCGGGAGACCAGCCCGTCGCGCAGGGACTTGGGGGCGACCAGCAGCCGCCGGTAGGTCTCGCGGCGCGAGTAGCCGGAGAGGCGATTGAACAGGTCCGAGAGGTCCGCGCCGACCTGCGGGTCGGCGGTGAGCAGGCCGAGGTCCTCGTAGAGCCGGGCCGTCTTCGGGTGGTAGTTGCCGGTGCCGACGTGGCTGTACCGCCGGAGCGTCTCGCCCTCCTGGCGGACCACCAGGGACAGCTTGCAGTGGGTCTTCAGCCCGACCAGGCCATAGACGACGTGGCAGCCGGACTCCTCCAGCTTGCGCGCCCACTTGATGTTGGCGGACTCGTCGAAGCGGGCCTTGATCTCGACCAGGACGAGGACCTGCTTGCCGGACTCGGCCGCGTCGATGAGCGCGTCGACGATCGGGGAGTCGCCGGACGTCCGGTACAGGGTCTGCTTGATCGCGAGGACGTCCGGGTCGGCCGCCGCCTGCTCCAGGAAGGCCTGCACGGACGTGGAGAACGAGTCGTACGGGTGGTGCAGCAGCACGTCCCGGCTGCGGAGCGCGGCGAAGACGTCCGGCGCGGACGCCGACTCGACCTCGGCGAGGTCGCGGTGGGTGCCGGCGATGAACGAGCGGTACTTCAGCTCCGGCCGGTCGAGCCCGTGGATCCGGAAGAGGCCGGTGAGGTCGAGCGGCCCCGGCAGCGGGTACACCTCGGCCTCACTGATCTTCAGTTCGCGCACCAGGAGGTCCAGGACGTCACGGTCGATGGACTCCTCGACCTCGAGACGCACCGGCGGCCCGAAGCGGCGCCGCATGAGCTCCTTCTCCAGGGCGATGAGGAGGTTCTCGGTGTCGTCCTCCTCGACCTCCAGGTCCTCGTTGCGGGTGAGCCGGAAGGCGTGGTGCTGGAGCACCTCCATACCCGGGAACAGCTCCTCCAGGTGGGCGGCGATGACGTCCTCGACGGGGACGTAACGGCCCGGGGAGCTCTCCAGGAAGCGGGACAGCAGCGGCGGCACCTTGACCCGGGCGAAGTGCCGGTGACCGGTGACCGGGTTGCGCACGATCACGGCCAGGTTCAGTGACAGCCCCGATATGTACGGGAAGGGGTGCGCCGGGTCGACCGCCAGGGGGGTCAGCACGGGGAAGATCTGATGCCGGAAGAGGGTGAACAGGCGGGCCTGCTCCTTCTCCGTCAGCTCGCTCCAGCGGACCAGGTGGATGCCCGCGTCCGCCAGCCCGGGGAGGACGTCCTCGTGGAAGCAGGCGGCGTGCCGTGCCATCAGCTCGCGCGAACGGGCCCAGATCATCTCCAGCACCTCGCGCGGCTGGAGGCCGGATGCGGAGCGGGTGGCGACACCGGTGGCGATACGGCGCTTGAGACCGGCCACCCGGACCATGAAGAACTCGTCCAGGTTGCTGGCGAAGATCGCGAGGAAGTTGGACCGCTCGAGGAGGGGGGTGCTCGGGTCCTCGGCGAGCTCCAGAACGCGCTCGTTGAAGGCGAGCCAGCTGCGCTCCCGGTCGAGGAACCTGCCCTGGGGCAGCGGTTCGCCGCCCGTGTCCGACTCCTCGTAGACGTCCAGGTCCGAGTCGATGTCCGGTTCCAGATCGGAGACCGTCCCGGCCACGGTGTGCGGCCGGTGGGCGGCGATCGAGCCCACGGAGGGCTGCGCGTGTTGTACCTGATCCTTGGCGTTGGCGTCGGCTTTGGCATTCGACTGGCTCATGGATCCATTGTTCCGCGCCACGAGCCTCACGGGCGCGTCGGACAGCGCGGGTGGGAGCGACGGTGCCCCTGGGACGGCCCCGTTCCCCCTGCGGGACGGGGGCGGCTCTGGCGCGGCGGGATGCATTCGCCGAGCGTCGCAAGACTGTCTGAATCACCGGTTACGGCGACATGGCGTGCGGGCTATCGGGGGGCGGCCCGCGAGGGTCGGGGCGGGCGCGCGGAGGCCGGATGCCCGGCGCGCGCACCGGGCACCCGCACGCCGGTGGGGTGTCGCTCCGGTCGGGGGGTCCTTGGGGCGACCGTACGTGCTGGGAGGGGTGGGGGGTGCGGGTGGGGGTGCGCGAGGTCCTGGGCGGGGGCGCCGGGGGTGCCGGGGGTGCGGGGGTGCGCGGAGGCTCGGACCGGGGCTCGGGTGCGGGGGCTTGGGCGGGGGCGCCGGGGGTGCCGGGGGTGCGCGGAGGCTCGGACCGGGGCTCGGGTGCGGGGGCTTGGGCGGGGGCGCCGGGGGTGCCGGGGGTGCGCGGAGGCTCGGACCGGGGCTCGGACCGGGGTGCTGCGGGGGCTCGGGTGAGGGCTGGGTGAGGGCTTGGGCGGGTTCTGAAAGTCGGCTGGGATCGAGTGAACCGATCCGCAGAGCTCGTCCGATGAGAGGACGTGAGCGAAACGAGAAGCGATGGTGAGCTGCTGCGTGCCGTTGCCGAGGACGCCGACCGGCGCGCCTTCGAGGAGCTGTACCGGCGCTACGCCCCGTGGCTGACCGCCCGGATGCGCAGCCGGTGCGCCGATGCGGGGATCGTCGACGACGTCGTGCAGGAGACGTTCCTCGCGGTGTGGCGGGGGACGGCCCGGTACCGGGAGAACGCTGCGGCTGCGGTGGGTGCCGCCGGTACGTCGAGTGGAGCTCGTGGGGATGCCGCCGGGTGGCTGTGGCGGATCGCCTCGCGCCGGCTGATCGACGCGCTGCGCGGAGTCGGGGCGCGCGGCCGGCTGCGGCAGACGCTGGCCCGGCTGCGGCACCGGGACGAGGTCTCGGCGGAGGAACGCGTGCTCGCGGAGGTGGAGCACGGGGACCTGGCCGGCGCGCTGGTCCGGCTGTCGCCGGAGCTGCGCGCGGTGCTCCAGGCCACCGTCGTCGACGGGCTGACCACCCGCGAGGCGGCCGTGCTGCTCGGCATACCGCCGGGGACGGTCAAGACGCGGGCGATGCGGGCCCGCAAGCAACTGAGAGAGGCGCTGGCATGACGTACGACTCGACGGACGGCGCGGCCGGTGGTGTGGCGGAGGACGCGAACGGTGGCACGGCCGGACCACCGGTCGGTGGTCCGGCCGGGGGGACAGGGGGCGGCTCGCGGTGGCATGTGCCGGCGGAGGATCTACGGGCGTACGCGCGAGGTGAGCTGGCGGCGCCGATGCTGTGGTCCGCCGACACCCACCTCACCGCCTGCGCGCACTGCCGGGGCGTCCTCGCCGAGGCAGGGGACCCCGTCGCGCTCGACGCGGGCTGGGAACGGCTGGACGCCGAGCTGGACGCGCCCCGGCCGGGGTTCCTGGAGTCCCTGCTGCTGCGCCTCGGCGTCGCCGATCACACCGTGCGCCTCCTCGCGGCCACGCCGATACTGCGCCGTTCCTGGCTGGGCGCGGTCGTCGCCGTGCTGCTGCTGACCGTGGCCGCGGGCCATTTTGGCGCGGCCACCGGTTCGCCCACCGGTTCGCCCACCGGTTCGCCCACCCTCTTCCTCGCCCTCGCGCCGCTGCTGCCGCTCCTCGGGGTGGCGCTGTCGTACGGGCCCGTGCTGGACCCGACGTACGAGATGGCGGTCGTCGCCCCGATGCACGGGTTCCGGCTGCTGATGATCCGTACGGTGGCGGTGCTCGGCGCCGTGCTCGCCCTCAACGGCCTGGCGACGCTGGCCCTGCCCTGGTACGGCGCGGCAGCGCTGGCGTGGCTGCTGCCCGCCCTCGCGCTCAGCGCCACCGGCCTCGCGCTGACGGCCCGCCTGGGTCCGGTGCTGGCACCGTCCCTCGTCGGCGGCGGCTGGATCGCACTGCTGCTCGTCGCGCGGGCGGGCCGGGGGGCCGTGACCGACCCGCTCGCCCCGTTCACCGCGGCCGGGCAGGGGGTGTCGGCGCTGGTCGCCGTACTCGCGGCCGGCCTGCTCTTCCTGTTCCGCGACCGTTTCGACCTCAGCCGGGCGACGGGCACGGCCACGGTCGGTGGCGGTGGCGGTGGTGGCACGGTCTGAAGGCCGCTTCCGCCGTCCCACCTCTGTCGTCCCGCTTCGTCGGCTGCGTCGTCTCGTTCTCTCCCCTCTTCCCTTTCCCTTCCTTCTGCTTCTTCCACGACCTGTACGGGAGTTCTGTATGACCCCGACCGTCTCCGCCTCCGGGCTGAGTCTCCACTTCGGTGGCACCCGGGCCCTCGACGACGTGTCGTTGCGGCTGTCCACCGGTGTCACCGGCCTGCTCGGGCCCAACGGCGCGGGCAAGACGACCCTGTTGAGGGTGCTCGCCACCGCCGTCCCGGCCGACCGGGGCGTGTTCACGGTGCTCGGCCACGACCCCGGCACCTCGCGCGGCCGTCAGGAGGTCCGACGCCGGCTCGGCTATCTGCCGCAGGCGCCCGGTTTCCATCCCGACTTCACCGCCTTCGAGTTCGTCGACTACGTGGCGATCCTCAAGGAGGTCACCGACCGCGCCGCCCGGCACCGCGAGGTGCGGCGCGTACTGGACGAGGTCGGACTCACCGATGTCCGCGGAAAGCGGCTGCGGAAGCTGTCCGGCGGGATGCGCCAGCGGACCGCCCTCGCCGCGGCCCTGGTCGGCGGCCCCGCCTTCCTCGTCCTCGACGAGCCGACCGTCGGACTGGACCCCGAACAGCGCATGCGGTTCCGGGAGTTGATCGCGCAGGCCGGTGAGGGGCGGACCGTTCTGCTGTCCACCCACCAGACCGAGGACGTGGCGATGCTCTGCAACCGGGTGGTGGTCATGGCCGCCGGCAGCGTCCACTTCGACGGCACCCCCGCCGAACTGACCGCACAGGCCGCCGGGCGGGTGTGGAGCAGTGCCGAACGCGACCCCGGCGCGAAGGCGGGGTGGCGCACCGGCCTCGGCACCTTCCGCAACGTGGGCGACCCGCCCGACGGCGCCGACCTCCTCGAACCCACCCTGGAGGACGGCTACCTGCTCACCCTCGACGGTATCGGCGGCGTCGGCGTGGAGGTGGCGGCATGACCACGACGACCACCGCGACCGTGACCCCGCCCGCGGCGACCGCGTCGGCCGGACCGCGCGCGTCCTGGACGGCCGTGCTCGCCCTGGCCGGCTTCGAGGCCCGCAGACTGCTGACACGCCTGCCGGTCCTCATCGCCTTCGCCGTGTACATCGGCTGGACCGTGTGGCGTACGCGCACCTCCTTCGCGGGCTTCCCCGCCCTTCAGGACGCCGACCGCGCCACCCAGACCGCCCCCCTGCTCGTGGGACTCGCGGTGCTGCTCTCCGCCAACCAGGCCGTGCTGCGTTCGCGGCGGTACGACACCGAGCGGCACTTCGCCGTGCTGGTGCTGCCGCCGTGGCGCCGTACCGTCGCGCATCTGCTGTCCCTCGTACCGGCGGTGCTGCTTGTCGCGGCGTGCGTGGGAGGGCAGTTCGGGTGGGAGGCGCTCAAGCCCGGCGCGGTCGGGAACGGTTCGCCGGGCGAACTCCTCGTCGGGCCGCTGTCCGTGCTGCTGCTCGGGACGTTCGGGGTGTTGCTCGCCCGGCTGTTCGCCTCCGCCTTCGCGGCGCCGCTGCTGCTCGTCGTGCTGCTCTTCTCCTCCCTGTTCGCCGCGGTGCCCCAGGACGACGACGCGAGCCGGTGGCTGATGCCGGTGGTCGGCGAGTACAGCACCAGGACCCTGCCGTCCGAACTGCTGGACCGTCCGGCCGCCTGGCACGCCCTGTACCTCGCCGGGCTCGCGCTGAGCATGGCGCTGGCGGCGGTGCTGCTCTCCGGCGAGGGCGCCGGTTCCCGCTCCGGTTCCGGCCGGGGACGGGGCCTTCGGGGCCGGTTCGTCGGCAACTGGAGTGTTCATGCCGGGCTCGCCGGGGCGGTGGCGCTGACGCTGCTGGGCGCGGCGATGCAGACCGGCGGCGTGTCGGCACAGACGGAGAAGGCCCGTATACGGTACTCGACCGTCCCGCAGGACCTGCAGAAGTGCGTCGAACGGGACGGCACGTCGTACTGCGCCTTCCCGGAGTGGACCCCGCGCACCGACGACTGGGCCGAGGTCGTGGGCCAGGTGCGCTCCCTAGCGGGCGACGCCGTGCGGGACCGGCCGCTGGTCGTACGGCAGCGGGTCGAGGCACGGTACGGACTGACCGGCGACGCGGCGATGCCCCCGCTCACCGACCCGAACCAGGTGAGCGTCGGTACGACGTGGGGCGGCAACCGCGTCCCCGAGTTCGCCGTCGCCGTGGCCGGTGTGCTGGTCACCGGGAAGGAGGCGGAGGCGGGCGCCCTGTGCGACGGCCGGCTCGTCACCGTGATGTGGCTGGCGCTGGCCGGCCGGTCCGACCCGCTGTCCGACCTGAGCGACATCCGCCTCGACGACAGCACGTCCGGTTCGGCGATCGTCGTCTCGGAGACGGAACCGCTGTCCATGACCGCGGCGCACACCGAACTCGTCCGCGAACTGCTGGTCCGCCCGCGGGAGGAGACCGGCGCGAAGGTCACGGCGAACTGGGCCGAGCTGACGTCCCCGAAGGTGACGACGGACCGGACCGCGCAACTGCTGGGTCTGGACGCGCCGGAGGAGGCGGACGAGTGCCTGGAGTGAGCGGGGACATGAACCGGGGCACGGGGGCGTGGCGCGCGCTGGTGCGGCCGGTCGTACGGACGCTGCCGTGGCGGGCGATCGGGGTGGCGGGCGGCCTCGGGCTGCTGTTCGCCACCGCGCCCCGGCTGATGGGGGAGGACGCGACCGGCCGGCCGGCGCTGAACGCGCTGCGGATGTCCGCCATCGCCTTCGCGCTCGGCGCGGCCTTCCTGCTGGACGACCCGGCCCGGCACACCACCGCCGCCGTACCGACCCGGCGTGCCGTGCGGCACACCCTGCGCCTGGCCCTCGTGGTCCCGGTCGCGGCCCTGTGGTGGACGGTCGCGCTGCTGCTGGTCCCGGCGGGTGTACGGCCCCCGGTCGGCGGCGTCACCCTCGAAGCGGCGGCGACCCTCGCCCTCGCCCTGGCCGGAGCGGCGTTCGCCGTCCGCCGGTCGGACAGCACGCGGCCGGGCCAGGCCGTCGCGGGTGCCCTGTTCGCGACGGCGGTACTGGCATCCCTGCTGTGGCCGGAGCGCTGGGCCCTGTTCGTGGCGCCGGACGACGAGAGGTGGGCGGCGGCCCACGACCGGTGGACGGTACTGCTGTGCGCGGCCCTGGCGGTGTGGGCGACGTGCGGGGCGGAACCGGTACGGAGGCGGGGCGGCGGAGTCTTCGGGTTCCGCTCCTGAGGTCTGCGGGATCGGGGCGGAGGCCCGTGGGCCGGGGCCCGCGGTGGAGGCGATGCTGCTGGTCGATGCGGCCTGGCGTTCCGGGCTCCGCGAGCCTGTACCGCCGGAGCCGGGTACTCCGGCCGCGACCGTGACATATTCCCGGAAAGTGTCACGGTCGGCGGACTCATGCCCCAGGTCCGCCGGATGCGCCCACAGCGTCCGGAGGCCCGCGGACCCCGGGTCGAGGGTTGTGGGGCTCGCGGTGCGGGGCCGGGTCTCGGGCCCCGGGGCGGAGGCCGCGGGCTGCGGGGCTCGGGTTTCCACTCTCGTGCTGCGGGGCCGGGTTTCGGCCCGCGGGTTCAGGGCCCTACGGCTCAGGTCTCGGGCGGCGGGCTGCCGGTTCGGGTCTTGCGCTGCCGGTCTCGGGTCTCGGGCTGTCGGTTTCGGGTCTCGGGCGGCGGGCTGCCGGTTCGGGTCTCGCGCTGCTGGTTTTCGGGGCCCGGGTCGCGGGCTGCCGGTTCCGGGTCGCGGCGTCGCGGGCCGCGCGGGGGCAGGACTCAGGTCTCGGTGCGGTACATCAGGTCCGTCTCGTGGGTCAGGAAGCCCAGCCGCTCGTAGACGGCCACCGCCGCCTTGTTGTCGGCGTCCACGTACAGCATCGCGGTGGGCAGCCCCTGCTCGGCCAGATGCCGCAGCCCGATCGTCGTGAGGGACTTGCCGAGCCCGCCGCCCTGGGCCTGCGGGCTCACCCCGAGGACGTACACCTCGCCGAGGCTCTCCGCCCGGTGCGCCTTGGTCCAGTGGAAGCCGACGAGACGGCCGTCCCGCTCGGCGAGGAAGAAGCCCTTCGGGTCGAACCAGGGCTCGGCCTTGCGGTCGTCGAGGTCGCGCTGGGTGAGGGAGCCCTGTTCGGGGTGGTGGGCGAACGCGGCGGCGTTCAGCGCGAGCCAGGCGGCGTCGTCCTGGCCGGGAACGAAGGCGCGTACGGTCACGCCCTCGGGGAGCACCGGGTCGGGCAGGTCCAGGTCTGCCAACGGCCTCCGCATCTGCCGCAGTTCGCGGAAAAGCGTGAGGCCCAGGACCTGGGCGAGGTGCCGGGCGGCGGAGTGACCGCCGTGCGCCCACACCCGCAGCCGCTTGCCGGAGGCGCCGAGTAGCGCGGACCCGAGCGCCCGCCCGTGTCCCTGCCCGCGGTGCGAAGGGTGCACGACCAGTTCGGCGGCCGGGGGCTCGACCAGGTCGGTGTCCTCCAACTGGGCGTAGCCGACGAGTTCACCCGCGTCGGCATTGTTTCCCTCGCCCGTGAGGGAGAGCAGCAGATGCGAGACACCCGCCCGCTCCCCGCCGCGCAACTGCAACCGCCCCTGCTCGGACACCGCCTGCTGTCCGTCGGTCCCGGCGGCCTCGTCGAGCAGGGCGAGAACCGCCTCGACCTGCTCCGGGGAGAGCGCGGCGTGCGTCTGGAGCGAGCGGGTGCGGCCGGAGCGTGCGATGTCGTCGCTGGTCATGCGTACGAGGGTAAGCCGATGCCGCCGAAAACGGACGGGACACGGAGAACACCGTGACAGCCGATCGGGCCCGGCAACCACGGGCGGTGCGAAAGATAACCAGGATGTAACCGCGAACCCCCTGTCGTGCTACGCGCGTTGACCCTAGGCTTCCGGGCGGTCGGCGCGCCTCGCGAGGATCCTGTCCGGATTCACGTAGACCGGCCCCGGCCGACCCCGGACGCATCTCGAAGCACGCGGACTCGCCCGGATCCACGCACACTCACCCGGACCCACGCAGACCAACGCAGAACCACGCAGACCCACTGGGGGGCACATGCCAGCCACACCCGCATCACCGGCCTCGTCGGTACAGCGCCGCAGACGCCGTACGAACCGTCTTCTCGCGACCGCGGCCGGTGTGCTCACCGTCGGCGCGCTGACCGCGGCCACTCTGCCCGCCGGTGCGGCGAGCGCCGGTGAGGGCAAGGGCGGCACGTCGCACGGCCACCACAAGGGTCACGACGGCGGCAAGGGCGACAAGGGCCGCTACCAGGACGTGCAGTTGCTGTCCTTCAACGACCTGCACGGCAACCTCGAACCCCCGGCGGGCTCCTCGGGCCGGGTCACCCATCTCCACGAGGACGGGACGACGGAGAACATCGACGCGGGTGGGGTGGAGTATCTCGCCACGCATCTGCGCGAGGCACGCAAGGGAAACCGGTACTCCGTCACCGCGGCCGGCGGCGACATGGTCGGCGCGTCCCCGCTGATCTCGGGCCTGTTCCACGACGAGCCCGCCATCGAGGCGCTGAACAAGCTCGACCTGGACGTCACGTCCGTGGGCAACCACGAGTTCGACGAGGGCGCGCAGGAGCTGGCCCGGCTGCAGAACGGTGGCTGCCACCCCACCGACGGCTGCTACACGGACAAGAAGTTCAAGGGCGCCGACTTCCCGTACCTGGCGGCCAACGTCCTGAACGAGAAGACCAAAAAGCCCCTCCTCAAGCCGTACTGGGTGTGGAAGCAGAACGGCGTCAAGGTCGGCTTCATCGGCGTGACGCTGGAGGGCACCCCGGACATCGTGTCCGCCGAGGGCGTCAAGGGCCTGTCCTTCAAGGACGAGGTCGAGACGATCAACAAGTACGCCAAGGAGCTCCAGCGCCAGGGCGTGAAGTCGATCGTCGCCCTGGTCCACGAGGGCGGCTTCCCGGCCTCGTCCTCCTACAACTACGACTGCGACTCCCCGGGCGCGGGCGACGGCATCTCCGGCCCGATCGCGGACATCGCCAAGAACGTCTCGCCCCAGGTGGACGCGCTGGTCACCGGTCACACCCACGCGGCGTACGTCTGCACGATCCCGGACCCGGCGGGCAACCCCCGCATGGTCACCTCGGCCGCCTCCTTCGGCCGCCTCTACACGGACACGACGCTGACGTACGACCGCCGCACGGGTGACATCGCCCGTACGGCCGTGAAGTCGGCGAACCACGTGGTGACGCGGGACGTCCCGAAGGCGCCGGACATGACCCGGCTGATCGACAAGTGGAACACCCTCGCCGCACCCATCGGCAACCGCGCGATCGGCCACATCTCCGGTGACATCGTCAAGGACGGCACCGAGTCCCCGCTCGGCGACCTGATCGCCGACGCCCAGCTGGAGTACGGCAGGACGCTGGACCCGGAGACCGACCTGGCCCTGATGAACCCGGGTGGCGTCCGCGCGTCCCTCACCTACGCGGCGAGCGCCGCCGAGGGCGACGGCGTGGTCACCTACGCCGAGGGCTTCACCGTCCAGCCCTTCGCCAACACGGTCAACCTCCAGGACTTCACCGGCGCTCAGTTGATCCAGGTCCTCAAGGAGCAGGTGAGCGGCCCGAACGAGGCATCGATGAAGATCCTCCAGATCTCCTCCGGCCTGACCTACACCCTGGACCTGACGAAGACGGGCGCGGGCCGGGTGGTGACGGACTCCATCCGGCTGAACGGCGAGCCGATCGACGGGGCCGCCACCTACCGCGTGGCCACGAACAGCTTCCTCGCGGGCGGCGGCGACGGCTTCCCGACCCTCGGCGAGGGCACGGGCGACCTGGTCGGCGAGGACGACCTGACGGCCCTGGAGCAGTACCTGACGGCCAACTCCTCGGCCACGAACCCGATCGCGCCGCCGGCGGCGGACCGCATCACGATCGTGCGGTAGCCGACCGACGGCCTCGGGGAAGGCCCGGCGCACCTGGCAGGCCGTGCGAGGCCTACGGGACACTGTTGGCGAATGCGCGGGCCCGGGGCATGGATCCGCAGAGTGTGTCACTTTCCCGGAAAGTGACACGCTCTGCGGCAGGAACATCCCCGGGCCACCGCCGTGGACGCGCGGAGACCGGAACCATCAGGCGGGATTGACCAGCAGCGTCGGCCTACGGGTACCGGGTCCCTTCTTCCTGTTCCGGCTCAGGTCCGCTTGGGGCCGGTGAGCGCCTCTCCGATCACGAAGCCGGTAGCGGGGCCCTTCGGGATGTCGACATCGGTTCCGTAGGGGACCCGCACGACGCCCAGCCAGTCGGCTTTGTCGGGCCGAGGTTCGGTGAGGACGGTGACGGTGCCCTGTGCGTCGTAGTCGTCGATGATCACGTACACCGGAATTCCGGCACGGGCGTATTCACGGCGTTCCCTGACCCGGTCGCGGTCTTGATCTCAGACATGGTCTCGGGCCTCTCGTGCGCAAGAGCGGTCATGGTGACGTCACCTCCTCAAGTGGGGGCTGAGCGTGCTCAGGGCACGAGCAACGTGATCACGGTAGGCGTGGCGATACGGCTGACCAGGGGAAACGCCTCCGGATCGCTCGATCGGGTGAGGAACGGCGCCCCGGCCCCGGTGTCTGACCATGGCGAGCAGGGGCGACTACCGCATCCCGGCCGAAGCCGTCGCGGACGAGGACGCCGCCTCTCCTGCCGACACCGAGGTGGAGTAATCGGGGAGGGCGGACGCGTACCGGTCCCGCGCGCATGTCCGGCACGAACCCGTCACGCCGAGACGGCGTCTCCCGCGCCGGGCCACACGACCGCCTGCGCGACGATCACCCGGTCGCCGTTGAACGTGACCGACGGCCCTTCGTGGAGGCGATAACCCATCGCCAGGGCCTCGCTCACACGATGACAGAACGCCACATCATCAGGACCGGTCAGTACGCGGTACACAGGCAGCCCATCCGGTGGTGTCTTCATGATCACAGCGTGCCATACGCACCCTGCCGCCCGTCGAGGCCGGTCGTACCCGTCCACGGAAGCGTCCGGGCAGGGGAGGGCCTGTCGGGACAGGCCGACGATGGCGGCAGTTCGAAGCGAGGACGTGTCTGGTCCACCACGCACCAGGCGCCACGTGCCGCGACGCGCCCTCGGTGTCAGAGGGCCACGAGGTCGATGACGTTGATGACGACGTGGCGGTTGGAGACGACGTAGGTGATGAAGCCGCCCCGGAAGGCCGCCGACCAGCTGTTGTCGCGGTTGCTGAGGGCCGGCGGGCCGAACGGGTTGAGCGTGAGCAGTTTCTCGAGGTTCTCGAGCGAGGTTCGCTGGGAGTCCGGTAAGGCGGCCTTTCGCTCCGCCGCACGGTCCACGTAGCGGATGAGGTAGGCGCTCATCGACGTCCGCCCGCCTCGACGGACCGGCCGTCCGCGTCATAGGCGTGGCCCTCCGCGTCGCGGAACACGAGGCCTTCGGTGTCGTCCTCCGTCATGCGCTTGACGGTCTGCTCCACGGCGTCGAGATAACCGGGTGTGGCGCAGGCACAGGCGAAGGGGAACCACTTGTCGATCGCGGCGTCGAGCGCCGGCTGGTCGAAGTCGGCGGCCGCGCTCAGCCACTCCTGCTCGAAGGCCTGCAGCCAGTCCCGGCGCCGTTGCAGGGCCGCTCGGATCGCCTCGGGTGTCCTCTCGCAGGAGTTCGGATCCACCTCGTGGGCCATGGTCGGCTCCTCATCTCCGGCCGGGGTGTGGCATGGAGGCCGGAGGTCCACGGTAGAGCGCGCGAAGTGCCGGACGGGGCCGGTCGGACGTGTCACTCGCCACCACCCGCCCTGACGCGTTCTCCCCGGCTGACCGCGACACGCAGTACGTCCTCCAGGGACTCCGTCGCCCTGGTGAGCGCGAAGCGCACCGCCCGCTCACCGGCCCTCGGGTCGCCGAGCACGGCTCTGGCACCCGAGAGCACTTGCTCACCCGAGTCCAGCTGGGCCGCCTCGATGTCGTCGCCGGGCATCGAAAAGTCGCCGCCCGGACCACCCGATGATCTGATCTACGGCACCTCGGGGGGCGGGATCGGGGCCCCGGGAAGACGGATCGTGGCCGTCGTGCCCCCGGCGCCGTCCTCGGCGCGGGTCAGAGTGACCGTGCCACCCGCCTGCTGGACCGTGCGGGCCACGATGGACAGGCCGAGGCCCGAACCGGGGAGCGCGCGGGCGGTCGGGGAGCGCCAGAAGCGATCGAAGACGTAGGGGAGTTCGTCGGCGGGGATGCCGGGCCCGTGGTCGCGGACGGTGAGGACGCCGTCGGCGAGGCGGACCTCGACCGTGCCGCCCTCCGGACTGAACTTCACCGCGTTGTCGAGGACATTGACGACGGCCCGCTCCAGCGCGGACGGCTCCGCCCGCACGTACCAGGGCTGTACGTCCGCCGTGATGGTCAGCTCCGGGCCGCGCAGCCGGGCGCGGCGCAGCGCCGACTCCACGACGTCCTGCCAGGCGACGATCTGCGCACGCCCCTCGTGCTGGCCGGTGTCCGGCCGCGACAGCTCCTGCAAGTCGCCGATGAGCGCGGCCAGTTCCGTCATCTGTGCCGTGACCGAGGTGAGCAGCGCCCTGCGGTCCCCGGCGGGCAGGGGACGGCCCGTCTCCTCGCTGCGGGTGAGGAGTTCGATGTTGGTACGCAGGGAGGTGAGCGGGGTGCGCAGTTCGTGGCCGGCGTCCGCGATGAGCTGCTGTTGCAGGTCGCGGGAGCTGGCCAGGGCGGACGTCATGGAGTTGAAGGAGCGGGAGAGGCGGGCGACCTCGTCCTCGGCGTCGTCCTCGACGGGAATGCGGATGCCCAGGTCCTCGGTGCGGGCCACCTCCTCCACGGCCTCGGTGAGTTCGTCCACGGGGCGCAGGCCGGCGCGGGCGACCGCGAGACCGGCGACGGCCGCGCCCAGGACGCCGATGCCGGAGACGAGGAGCAGGATCAGCGCGAGGTCGTTCAGCGTCGACTCGGTGCCCTTGAGCGGGACGGCGACGAGGACGGCGGCCTTGGAACTGGTCAGCGTGCTCGGGTCGTTGATCACCAGCGGCAGGGTCAGCACGCGCACCTCGGCGCCGTCCTGGTCGGTGCCGTCGCGGTACAGGCCCGTCGAGCCGGTTCCCGCGCTCGCGATGACGTCCCGGTCGGACGGGGTGACCTCGATCCTGCCCGCCGAGTTGGGGAACAGGCACACGGTGCCGTCGTCCATGACCACCTGGGAGAAGGTCTCCCCGAAAGCCCCGTCCATGCTGTCCCGAGGCGTGTCCGTGCAGGTGTTCAGTGCCCTGCGGATCTCGTCGACCCGCTGCGGGCCCTGGAGCACCGTCGCCTTCTCCAGGTCGTTGTCGAGCTGCTCGTACAGCTTCCCCTGCACGATGAACCAGCACGTCACCGACACCGCCGCCACCGCGAACGCCACCGCCGCCGCCACCAGCAGCGACAGCCGCGCCCGGATCGGGAGCGAGCGGAACCTGCGGACCAGCCTGTTCACTCCGCGCCGCCCTGCCGCAGGGCGTAGCCGACGCCCCTCACCGTGTGCACCAGACGCGGCTCGCCACCCGCCTCGGTCTTGCGGCGCAGGTACATGACGTACACGTCGAGGGAGTTCGACGACGGCTCGAAGTCGAAGCCCCAGACCGCCTTCAGGATCTGCTCCCGCGTGAGCACCTGGCGCGGGTGCGCCATGAACATCTCCAGCAGTGTGAACTCCGTACGGGTCAGCTCCACCTGGCGGGTGCCCCGCGACACCTCGCGGGTCGACAGGTCCATGCGCAGGTCGGCGAAGGCGAGGACATCGCTGTGCTCGGTGGCACCGGCCACGGCGGCCGCGTACGAGCTGCGGCGCAGCAGCGCGCGGATACGGGCGAACAGCTCGTCCAGCTCGAACGGCTTGACCAGGTAGTCGTCCGCCCCGGCGTCCAGTCCCGTCACCCGGTCGCCGACCGTGTCCCGGGCGGTCAGCATCAGGATGGGCATGGTGTCGCCGGTGGCACGGATGCGGCGGGCGGCGGTCAGGCCGTCCATCCGGGGCATCTGGATGTCGAGGACGACCAGGTCGGGCCGGTACGTCGCCGCCTTCTCCAGGGCGTCCGCGCCGTCGACGGCGACCTCGGTGTCGTATCCCTCGAAGGCGAGGCTGCGCTGAAGCGCTTCGCGTACCGCCGGCTCGTCGTCGACGATCAGGATGCGCTGGGGGTCACGGTCGCCTTCTGCGGGGCTCATGGCTCGGGTTCCTCTGTCTGCACGGGGCGGGGCGGGGGCGCGGGGGCAGGGCTTGGGGCCTGCGGGCTTCAGCCTCTCAAGCTCTCAGGCTCGCACGATCCCCCGGGGCGCGGGCGGCCCCGGTCGGCACCGGGTCAGCCGCGCACGGTACGGCGGTGGCTGCCGCGACCGGGGCTGGGCTTCCGGTGGGGCGGGGGCGGGGTGACTTCCGGGGCCCGCCGTGTCGGCACGCGCAGCTCGGCCGCGACCTCCAGCGCGAGGGCGAGACCGGCGGGGTCGCTGCCGGCGTCGGGTACCTGGTGGGTGACCTGCGGGATCTGCTTGATCATGTCGGACTCCTCGGGTGGGCGCCGCGTCGTCACGTCAGTTCATGGAGCCGGCCCGCAGCGTCGGGAGGTCGGCCTTGAGCGTGTTGACCGGGATGGCGAAGCCCAGGCCCACGCTGCCGGCGTCGGCCGAGGAGGAGCCGCTGCCGCTCGCCGCGTACATCGCGGAGTTGATGCCGATGATGTTGCCGTTCATGTCGATCAGCGCGCCGCCGGAGTTCCCGGGGTTCAGGGACGCGTCGGTCTGGATCGCCTTGTACGTCGTCGTGGCCCCGCCGGTGTCGCCGTTGAACTGCCGGCCGCCGAACGCGAACGGCCAGCCGCCGCCCTGCTGCCCCTGCTGCTGTTGCTGCCCCTGGCTCTCGTTCGTGGAGACGGTCACGTCACGGTTGAGCGCCGAGACGATGCCGCTGGTGACGGTGCCGGTCAGGCCCTCGGGGGAGCCGATCGCCACGACTTCGTCGCCGACCTGAACGCCGTCGGAGTTGCCGAGGGCGGCCGGTGTCAGGCCCGACGCGTTGTTCAGCTTGATCAGCGCGAGGTCCTTCGCGCTCTCCGTGCCGACGACGTCCGCGGTGTACGTCTTGCCGTCGCTGGTCCGCACCGTGACCGAGGAGGCGCCGGCGACGACGTGGTTGTTGGTGACGATCTCGCCGTCGTGGGTGATGATCACGCCGGAGCCGGTGGACGATCCGGCGCTGGAGGTGGCGTTGATCTCGACGATACTCGGGCTGACCGCCTTGGCGACGCCGGACACCGTGCCCTTCTGGCCGGTCGGTACCACGCTGGTGCTGGTGGAGCCGGAGGAGGCAACGGTTCCGCTGCCGGTCAGCTCCTGGATGCCGTACGCGGTGCCGCCGCCCACGGCCGCCGCCACGATCGCCACGGCGGCGAGCAGTGTGGCCGGGCCCCGGGTCCGCTTACGGCGGCGCGCGGGGGCGGTCGGCTCGGACGCGTGGGCCGAGCCCGCGGGGTCCGCCGGGTGCACGACAGGGATCGGGCGCGTTGCCGCCGTCGGACCCGTCGGACCCGTCGGGTGCGCGGTAGTGGTCGGGTGCCCCGGGCCGGCCGGGCCCGTCGAGGGCTGGACACCGGCGTCGGTCGTGACCTGCTGCTGACCCGGCTGCTCAGACCGCTGTCCCGGCTGCGGCAGATGCCCCGGTGCGTACGCCGGCGGGGCCGGCCACTCCGGTTTCACGGGGGAGGAGCGGGACTGGTGGCCGCCCGCCTCGGGGCTCTCGTGTTCGCTGCTGCGGCGATGGCTCTCGGTCATGTCAACGAGCCTGGCGCCCGACGATGAGAGCATCCTGAGTGCCCGCTGAGAAGCCCGACAGAACCTCGTATGCCCGATATAAAGACGGCGGGGCCGCCCGGAGGCCGGGTGTTACCCGCAGCCGCAGGAGCGGCGGATCACCAGTTCGGACGGGAAGATCTTCAGCCGCTCGCGCTGCGAGCCGGCCACCCGCAGCCCGTCGTCGAGGACGAGGTCGACCGCCGCGCGCGCCATCGCCGAGCGGTCGGAGGCGACCGTCGTCATCGGCGGGTCGGTGAGCGCCGCCTCCTTGATGTCGTCGAACCCGATGACCGCCAGCTCGCCGGGCACGTCGATGCGCAGCTCGCGCGCCGCGCGCAGCACGCCGACCGCCTGGTCGTCGGTGGAGCAGAAGATCGCGGGCGGGCGGTGGGGCCCGGAGAGGATGTCGAGCCCGACGCGATAGGCGTCGTAGCGGTTGTACGGGGCCTCGAAGAGGCGGCCCTCGGTCGGGATGCCGGCGTCCTCCATGGCCCGCCGCCAGCCCTCGACGTGGTCGGAGACCGGGTCGCCGACGGAGGGGGTCTCGGCGGTGCCGCCGACACAGGCGACGTACGCGTTGCCGTGTTCCAGCAGGTGGCGGACGGCGAGCTGGGCGCCGCCGAGGTCGTCGGTGACGACGGCGACGTCGTCGATGGCCTCGGGGCGCTCGTGCAGCAGGACGATCCGGGCGTCCCAGGCGTCTATCTCCGCGGCGGCAAGGTCGTTCAGCGCATGGCTGACCAGGATCAGCCCGGAGACGCGCATTCCGAGGAATGCCCGCAGGTAGTGGACCTCGCGCTCGGCCACATAGTCGGAGTTCCCGACCAGCACCATCTTTCCGCGCTCGGACGCGGCCTGTTCGACCGCGTGCGCCATCTCCCCGAAGAAGGGCTGGCGCGCGTCCGGCACGATCAGGCCTACGAGATCCGTACGCCGCGACGCCATCGCCTGGGCGACCCGGTCCGGCCGGTATCCCAGCTCCTTGATCGCGGCGAGTACGCGTTCGCGCGTGGCCGGGGCGACCGGCCTCGGTCCGTTGTTGATGACATAGCTGACGACGGCGGTGGAGGTACCCGCCAGCCGAGCCACATCATCCCTAGTCACCTTGGCCACGCGCGGAGTCTACGCGGATATAACCGGTCGGGGCAGAGCGTGAACGACCTTGTGAACAGCACGGAAACGGCTCGCGTGTGCGGGCGCGGCGCCCGTGCGGGTGCCGTTCACGCCTGGGTCGAGGCCTCGGCGGCGTCCCGGGCGGCCGTCTCGTCCGCATCCGCCGCCTTTTGGCGATCGGACTCGGCCTGCTGCCGGTCGGCCTTCGCCTTGGCCTCCTCGGCGGCCCGCTCGCCCTTCTCCGGCGTAACGAATCGGTAACCCACGTTCCGCACGGTGCCGATCAGCGACTCGTGCTCGGGGCCGAGCTTGGCGCGCAGCCGCCGTACGTGGACGTCGACCGTTCGAGTGCCGCCGAAGTAGTCGTAGCCCCAGACCTCCTGCAGCAGCTGGGCGCGGGTGAAGACGCGGCCGGGGTGCTGGGCGAGGTACTTCAGGAGCTCGAACTCCTTGAACGTGAGATCGAGGACGCGGCCCTTGAGTTTGGCGCTGTAGGTCGCCTCGTCGACGGACAGGTCACCGTTGCGGATCTCCGTGGGGGAGTCGTCGCCGACGATCTGCTGCCGGCCCATCGCGAGCCGCAGCCGGGCCTCCACCTCCGCCGGTCCCGCGGTGTCGAGGAGGACGTCGTCGATGCCCCAGTCCGCGGTGACGGCGGCGAGGCCGCCCTCGGTCGCCACGAGGACGAGGGGGCAGCCGGGACCGGTGGACCGCAGCAGCCGGCACAGGTTGCGGACCTGCGGGAGGTCGCGCCGGCCGTCGACGAGGATGACGTCGGCGCCGGGGGTGTCGACCAGGGCGGGGCCCTCGGCGGGGGCCACCCGCACATGGTGGAGCAGCAGGCCGAGAGCGGGGAGCACCTCCGCCGACGGCTGGAGGGCGTTGGTCAGCAGGAGCAGTGAACTCATCGCACCCCTCCTTCGAGTCCGTCGAGGACGCGGTCCTGGCCCCGGGGCTCGGGCCGTGGTGCTGCCCGCGACCGGGTCGTCATTCGTCCGTGCACGGTTCGCTCGCCCATAACGTCTGGTTCCTCCTCGGTCCCTGCGATGGGGGCACCTCCCACGCCGTTAGGGCAGTGGGGGAGTTTACGGCACCGTTTCGTGCGTTTCGACGGCCCGTACACCGGCGGTTTCCCGCGTCGTATACAACGCTTCCGAAAGCACAAAAGGACTCGGGGGCTTCACTGCCCGAGTCCTCTCTCCAGAAGAATAGCCGACATGAGCACCGATCCGTCAGGTCGTGTGGCGGGTCCCACCAATGGTCCGCATTTCAAGAAACGTGATGTGACGCGTGAAGTCACCTGTGGCGATACGTCTTTTCGGACGTTCTTGCGCACGGTGGACGGCGTGCGGATCGATTCCGTATACAACCCGGCTGCGGCCGGAAGGGTGACCGGGAAGGACGCCTCACGGCCGCCTTCCCATGACCTTGCGTTCGTGATCGCGCACGGGTTCACGGGGGACGTGGACCGGCCGCATGTACGGCGGGTCGCGCGGGCGTTCGCACGGCACGGGGAGCTGTGGGTGGAGCCGGGCACGGGCCGCGCGGAGAACGCGACCCCGAGAGACTGCCGCACCGGACAGGGGATGGGGCCGTGGCCCGGGCGGGCTAGCCTGACCGTGTTCACTGTCAAACGATTGAGGAACCAGTAGATGGCAAAGGTCACGGTGCGGTACTGGGCCGCCGCCAAGGCCGCGGCCGGGGTGGCCGAGGAGTCGTACGAGGCGGTCACGCTCGCCGACGCGCTCGACGCGGCGCGCGAGCGGCACCCCGGCGAACTCACGCGTGTCCTGCGGCGATGCTCGTTCCTCGTCGACAGTGATCCCGTGGGCACCCGCGCACATGAGACGGTACGGCTGGCCGACGGCGGCACGGTCGAGGTGCTCCCGCCGTTCGCAGGAGGGTGAGCGATGACCAACCAGCCGTATCAGGGCTACGACGGGTACGACGGGCGCCGCGAGGGTCACGAGGGTCACGAGGACTACGACCCCTACGGCCGGCCCCAGCCCGAGCCCCAGCACCAGCGGCCTGAAGGACAGGCGCAGGGGCCGTCGCAGGCGTGGCCCGGAGGGCAGCAGGCGTACGACGATCCGCACGCCGCCCAGCAGTACACGCAGCAGTGGCAGGGGCAGACCTGGGAGACGCAGATGCAGCCCCCGGTTCCGCCGACGGCCGCGGAGGAGACGTCGTACCTGCCCCAGCACACCGGACGGACTCCGCAGTCCCCTGCCGCCCCGCAGAACCCGCAGACCCCTCCGGGACCTGCCGGGTACGCGGGTCAGGGTGACGGCGGCGCGCTCGGCGGGCCCGCGGTGTACGCGGGGCACGGGGCGGTCCCCGCCTACGGGGCACCGATCCCCGGTACCAATCCCGGTGCCGCTGCCGGGGCCATGCCCCCGCTCGCCTCCGCCGCGCCCGCCCCGCCTGCCGCACCCTCGGCCTCCGCCGCACCCGCCTCCGATGCCCCCGACGGTCCCGGGTACGGGCCCGCCACCCTCGCCGGGAACACCCGGGTCGCGGACGCGCAGCGTGCCCGCGCGGAGGGGCGTTCGCCGATCATCGAGCCCGGCATGCAGCCGGCGGCGCTCACCGCGCTACTGGGGCTGCTGCTCGCCGGTGGGGCGGCGCTGGGCACGTACGCCCTGCTCGTGCCGCTGGTGGCCCTCCAGGGGCTCACCGCGGCCGGCTGGTTCCGGCTGAACGGCATGTGGCCCGCGCGGCAGGGCATCGCGTTGGGCTTCCTCGGGGCGCTGGTCGCGGACGTGGCACTGCTCGCGTCCGACCGGTCGCCGTCGGCCCTTCTCGGCACGCTCGGCGTGTGGATGCTGCTGTCGCTGGTGCTTCAGCTCCGGTCGCACGCCGATCCCGACGAGCGGATGTACGGCCTGACGGCGACGGTCACCGCGGCCGCGCTGGCGATCGTGGCGAGCGGCTACCTGGCGGCCGGCGCCGACGCGGTGACGGTCGGCGGGATCGGAGTGGCGGCGGCGGTCGTGGCGCGGGCGCTGCCGTTGCCGACACCGGCGTCCGTGGTGGCCGCGCTGCTCGTGGCGGCCGGTGCGGGTGCGCTGGCCGGCGGGATGACGGGGGTCGGCGCCTCGGGCGCGCTGATCGGCGCGGGCGCGGCGGTCTGCGCCCTGATCGGCCACCGCGCCGCGAGCTACGACTACCCGTCCCGGTTCGTCCACTTCACGGCCGGAGTGGCCCTGCCCCTGGCCGCGGCGGCACCGGCGGTGTACGTCCTGGGCCGCGTCGCCGGCTGACGTCCCGGCCGCGTACCGCGGTCCCGTGTCCCGCCTCCTCCGCCGATGGTCGTCGGCGGGGGAGGCCCGTTTCGGCTGCCTGTCACAGGTGATCGACAATTCCGGGGTTCTCCCGGACGTGCGGGCTACTCTCGCGTAGGACGGCTGCCCGGTCGTCGGGGACTGTCGTCGAAACGCACCCAGGTGAGGGAATCAACCGCATGCGCGCACTGCGAATACTGCTGATCATCGTCGTGATCCTGGGCGGCATCTTCGTGATCGTGGACCGCCTCGCGGTCAACTTCGCGGAGGGCGAGGTGGCCGACCGGCTCAAGGCGACCGAGAACCTCAGCACTACCCCCGACGTGTCCATCAACGGTTTCCCCTTCCTCACCCAGATCGCCGGCGGCTCCCTCGACGAGGTGCAGATCGGGATCCAGGAGTACGAGGCCGGTACCGGCGGCGGCAAGCAGAACATCCGGATCGAGGACCTGCACGCCGACATGAAGGGCGTCGAGTTCTCCGGCGACTTCAGCTCCGCCACCGCCGCCGACGCGACCGGTACCGCGAGCGTGACCTACGACGAGCTGCTCAAGACCGCCACGTCCGAGCCCACGCAGGTCGGCCCCGGTGTCACCGCCGGCGTCGTCGGCCTCTCCGACGGCGGCAACGGGAAGATCAAGGTCATGGTGGAGGCCACCGTGCTCGGCACCAAGCTGCCCGAGCCGGTCTCCGTCCTCAGCTCCGTCACCGTCGTGGACGGCGACACCGTGCGGGTCCACGCGGACGGGCTGCCCTCGTTCGGCGGTGTCGAGATGGCCGAGGCGCGGGTGCGGGAGATCACCGACTTCGAGCAGAAGATCGACGGCCTGCCCGGCGGGATCAAGCTCGACAAGGTCGAGGCGGGGAAGTCCGGTGTCGACATCACCGTGCAGGGTTCCCACGTCCGGCTTGCCGGGTAGGTAGGCGGTCGGCGGGGCCACTCCGCCCCCGAGAGGGTCCCGGTGGACCCAGATGTCCGACAGGCGAGACGGAGGCGTCCGTAGAGCAGATCGAGGGTGGGCGCGGTCGGGTCCGGGGCGGGCGGGAGCGGGCTCGCCCCTCCTGTCATCCCATATTGCGGATAACCTTGTCTCAGTATGCGACACGGCGGTGACATGCCCGCCCTGTCCTCCTTACGATCGACGGCATGCAGTGTCAGACGAGCGTCCTCCGAGCGCGGGGACAGGCGGATCTCACGAAGCGGCGGGCAGTGGACCTCTGCCGCGTCGCCGCCATGCTCTGTCGACCTTTCTGAGCGGGCGCCCCGCCGCCCGCGTCCCCACCTCGCCCCGCCGAGGGGCATCCGCGTGCCCGCTCCCGCAGGAGTGCCGCGCACCCGCATTACCCGCACGCCCCGCCGCAACTGCCCCGGAGGAGACAAGAGCATGAGCCGTCACGACGTACTGGTCGACGCCGACTGGGTCCAGGAACACCTGGACGATCCGACCATCGCCCTCGTCGAGGTGGACGAGGACACCACCGCGTACGAGAAGAACCACATCAAGAACGCCATCCGGATCGACTGGACCAAGGACCTCCAGGACCCGGTCCGCCGTGACTTCGTCGACCAGGAGGGCTTCGAGAAGCTCCTGTCGGAGAAGGGCGTCTCCAACGACCACACGGTCATCCTCTACGGCGGCAACAACAACTGGTTCGCCGCGTACGCCTACTGGTACTTCAAGCTGTACGGCCACGAGAACGTCAAGCTCCTCGACGGCGGCCGCAAGAAGTGGGAGCTGGACGCCCGCGAGCTGGTCCCCGGCGACGAGGTGCCCCAGCGGGCGAAGACCGAGTACAAGGCCAAGCCGCAGGACCTGTCCATCCGCGCCTTCCGCGACGAGGTCGTGGACGCCATCGGCGTGCAGAACATCGTCGACGTGCGCTCGCCCGACGAGTTCTCCGGCAAGCTGCTCGCGCCGGCGCACCTGCCGCAGGAGCAGTCGCAGCGTCCCGGCCACGTGCCGACCTCCCGCAACATCCCGTGGTCGAAGAACGCCAACGACGACGGCACCTTCAAGTCCGACGAAGAGCTCAAGGCGCTCTACGAGGACGAGCGGATCGACCTGGCCAAGGACACCATCGCCCTGTGCCGCATCGGTGAGCGCTCCGCGCTGTCCTGGTTCGTGCTGCACGAGCTGCTGGGCGTGGAGAACGTCAAGAACTACGACGGCTCCTGGACCGAGTACGGCTCCCTCGTCGGCGTGCCGATCGAGCTCGGCCCCGCCAAGTAGGCCCTCGCCCGAACCGCGACCCGACCCCGACCAGACCACTAGACCAGTTCAGGAGTACGCCATGTGCGGTGCGAAGGCCGGCGGCCCGGACGCCTCGACGATCAAGCCCGGCGAGACCACGATCCAGGGTCATCTGACCCGTGACGGCGAGCCGGTGACGGGCTATGTCCGTCTGCTGGACTCGACCGGCGAGTTCACCGCGGAGGTTCCGACCTCCGCGACCGGGCAGTTCCGCTTCTACGCGGCGGAGGGCACCTGGACGGTTCGCGCCCTGGTGCCCGGCGGTACCGCCGACCGCACGGTCGTCGCCCAGCAGGGCGGTCTGGCCGAGGTCGCCATCGCGGTGTGAGGGCTCCTCGAAGGGCCGCATCCCACGGGATGCGGCCCTTCGGCATATCTGCACAGCCGCGTACCTGCACGCCTGCGGGTCCGGTTCTACGCTGGAGGTATGTACGCGCGCAGGCGGCATACCTACTTCGCCATGATGGGCACGTGCATCGTGCTGTTCGTCCTGGCCTGCGCCGTGGTGCGGCTCTGGTCGGTCCCGGTGGCCGTGGGCATGTGCGTGGTGGCCATGATCATCCCGCCGTTCGCCGCCATGGTCGCCAACCGGCGCGGCCCCGACGACCGCTGGTGGGACGACCCCTCCGGCGACCCCGAGTCCGACGCGTGGTGGGACGAACTGGACGGGAAGAAGAGGCCCGGGCCCCGGTGAGCCCTCCGTATCAGTAGACGAGCGCCTGCGTGTCGTCCGCCAGCGCCTCCTGGACGAACACCTGCGCGCCCGCGATGCGTACGCCCTCGATGACGTCCTTCTCCGTGATGTCCCGGCGCGCCGCGCACTGGGTGCACAGGGTGAGACGGCCCCCCGCGACGATCGAGTCCAGCAGGTCCGGCAGCGGCGCCGCGTGCGGCAGCTCGAACTCCGCGGCCCTGCCCGGCAGCGCGAACCAGGCCGACTCCCCGGTGAGCCACAGCGAGACATCCACACCGCTGGCCACGGCCACCGCCGCCACCGTGAACGCCTGCGAGCAGCGTTCGGGGGCGTCGGCCCCCGCGGTCACCTTGATCACGAGCTTCTTCGCCATACCCGGATCGTAGTCATTCCCGTCCCGCTCGTTCCGCTCGTTCCGCCCGTGCCCGAGAGCCCGTGCCCGAGAGCTTGTCGCCGGACCGGCCACCGGTCCCGGCCACCGGTCCCGGACACCACCCCGCGCCACCGGGTGGGTGCACGTCGGGGCCGGGGTCCGGCCGCGTAAGCTGAGGAGCAGCCCTGCGCACATCACCGCACCCCCGCTCAAGGAGCACCCCGTGGTTATCTTCTTCGAAGCCCTGCTGGTCCTGGTCGCCGTCGGCGTTCTCGCCTTCGCCGGGCTGGCCGTGAAGAAGCTGTACCAGGGTCAGCGCTGACCGCCCACTCCAGGAACTGCCACTGATGATCGAGATCCCGTCCGACCTCCACAAGGACCTCGTGCCGCTCGCCTTCCTGCTCGGCGACTGGGCGGGCGCAGGCGTGCACGACTTCCCCGGCTCGGAGAAGTGCAATTTCGGGCAGGAGGTCTCCTTCACCCACGACGGCCGGGACTTCCTGGAGTACACCTCCCACAGCTGGGTGCTCGACGGGGACGGCGGCAAGGTCCGGCCGCTCGAGTCCGAGCACGGCTTCTGGCGGATCGACGCCCACCGCAAGGTCGAGGTCACGATGGTCCGCGACGACGGCGTCGTCGAGATCTGGTACGGCGAGCTGGCCCACCAGAAGCCGCAGATCGACCTGGTGACGGACGCCGTGGCGCGCACCGCGGCCGCTCGGCCCTACAGCGGCGGCAAGCGGCTGTACGGCTACGTCAAGAGCGACCTGATGTGGGTCGGCGAGAAGCAGACCCCCGAGGTCGAGCTGCGCCCCTACATGTCGGCGCACCTGAAGAAGGTCGTCACCCCCGAGGACGTCGAGCGCTGGGCCAAGGCCCTGCCCGACGACATGCCGGACGACGGGATCGCCTTCTTCAAGTGAGCCTTGAGGTTCTGGAACCCGGGTTCCGGGATCCAGGTCCTAGACTCGTGGTGTGGTGAGCACCGACTGGAAGAGCGACCTCAGGCAGCGCGGCTACCGGCTGACGCCGCAGCGCCAACTCGTGCTCGAAGCCGTCGACACGCTGGAGCACGCGACCCCCGACGACATTCTCGTGGAAGTGCGCAGGACGGCGTCGGGGGTCAACATCTCGACCGTCTACCGCACCCTGGAGCTCCTGGAGGAGCTGGGTCTGGTCAGCCATGCCCACCTCGGGCACGGCGCCCCGACCTACCATCTCGCCGACCGGCACCACCACCTCCACCTCGTCTGCCGTGACTGCACCGAGGTCATCGAGGCGGACGTGGAGGTGGCCGCCGAGTTCACGGCGAAGCTGCGCGACACCTTCGGATTCGACACCGACATGAAGCACTTCGCGATCTTCGGCCGCTGCAAGGACTGTTCCCCGAAGGGTTCAACTACCGAGTCGTAGGCTAGGGGTATGAAGAGCCCACTGCTGACCCTGCCCGGCGCCGTTCCCGCCGAGGGCGTGGACGAAGGCGTCGCCGCCCACTACGGCGACCTGTTCCGCGAGCAGCGTGCCCTCGCCGGAGGCACCGGCTTCGTCGACCTGTCCCATCGCGGGGTCGTCACCGTCTCCGGGCCGGAGCGGCTGAGCTGGCTGCATCTGCTGCTCACCCAGCATGTCAGCGACCTCCCGCCGCACCAGGCCACCGAGGCGCTGATCCTCTCCGCGAACGGCCACATCGAACACGCGCTCTACCTCGTCGACGACGGCGAGACGGTCTGGGCCCATGTCGAACCCGGCACCCAGGAGGCGCTGATCGCCTACCTGGAGTCGATGAAGTTCTTCTACCGGGTCGAAACCGCCGACCGCACCGCCGACTTCGCGGTGGTGCACCTGCCCGCCGGTTCCATCACGGAGGTGCCCGAGGGCGTCGCCGTCCGTGAGACGCCGTACGGCCGTGATCTGTTCCTGCCCCGTGCCGACCTGGAGTCGTACGCAGGGAAGGCCGGGCCGCCCGCCGGCATCCTCGCGTACGAGGCGCTGCGGGTCGAGCAGCACCGCCCCCGGCTCGGCTTCGAGACCGACCACCGCACCATCCCGCACGAGCTGGGCTGGATCGGCGGTGCGGTGCATCTGCAGAAGGGCTGCTACCGGGGCCAGGAGACGGTCGCCCGGGTCCAGAACCTGGGCAAGCCGCCGCGCAGGATGGTCTTCCTGCACCTGGACGGCAGCGAGGTCCATCTGCCGCCGGCCGGCACCGACCTCCGGCTCGCCGACGACGGTCCGGACGGCCGCCGGATCGGCTTCGTCACCACGTCCGTACGCCACCACGAGCTGGGCCCGGTCGCCCTCGCGCTGGTCAAGCGGAACGTTCCGGTCGACGCCCGCCTGATGGCCGGGGACACGGCGGCGGCACAGGAGACCGTGGTCGAGCCCTGATCCACGTCGAGCCCTGGTCCACGTCGGATGCGGGCCACGTCGGATGTGACGTGGATCAGATCTCGAGGAGGACGGTGAACGGGCCGTCGTTGGTCAGCGACACCCGCATCCGCGCGCCGAAGCGGCCCGTCGCCACCGTCGCGCCCAGCGCACGCAACTGGGCGACCACCTCGTCCACCAGCGGTTCGGCGACGTCCCCGGGGGCGGCGGCGTTCCAGGTGGGGCGGCGGCCCTTGCGGGCGTCGCCGTAAAGGGTGAACTGGCTGATCACCAGGAGCGGCGCGTCGACGTCGCTGCACGACTTCTCGTCCTGGAGCATCCGCACCGACCAGAGCTTGCGGGCGAGCTGGGCCGCCTTCTCCTTGGTGTCCTCGTGGGTGACGCCGACCAGGGCACACAGCCCCTCGCCCTCGATCGCCCCCACCGTCTCGCCGTCCACGACGACGCTCGCGCCGTCCACCCTCTGCACCACTGCACGCATACGTCCATCATGCCGGTCGGCGCACAGATGACCGACGGCGGTCCACGCGGGGCCCCGGGCGGGCTATTTTTACTCCTTACCCCCCATCTGGGGCGGATCAGGGACACTCGGTCACATAGCGGCCACCAGGGGTGGCACGATGTCGGCACACACCGGTCGAGGGGACGGTTGAGGCACATGAGCACACCACCAGGAACCGGGCAGCAGTCCGGGCCTGTCCTGTCGACCCGGGCGGGGGTGGGGGAACACGAGCTCCCCCGCCCGCCCGCACAGCGCACGGACAGCCCGGCACTGCCCGAGGAGAGCCCGGGGCCCGAACCGGCCCCGGCCGTGCGCAGCCTGCCCGAGCTGCGCACGCTGCGCCGCGACGCCCAGCGCGACGAGGCCGACCTCAGTTATGTGCGGCGGCTGCTCCAGGGGCGGATCGACATCCTGCGGGCGGAACTGGCCCGGCGTACGCCGGTGGGCGCGGCCTCGGTCGCCGCGCCGGCGGAGGCGTCCGTGGTGGAGCGGCTCGCGGAGATCCTGCGGGACACCCCGGTGCGCCGGCGTTCGTCCGCCCGTCATGTGACCCTGGGGACGCCGCAGAGCGAGGAGTACGGGCGGCTGGCGGCCGAGATGCTCGCCGAGGTGGAGCTCTCGGACCTGGGTGCGCGTACGGACGGGGAGCTGACGGCCGCGATGGGGCGGCTGGTGGGGTACGAGCGGCAGGTGTCCCGGAGCCGGCAGCGCCTGCAGCGCACCGCCGACGACTGCAGTGCGGAGATCGCGCGCCGGTACCGCGAGGGGGAGGCCCAGGTCGACGACCTGCTGGTGTGAGGCGGGCGGGGCGGGGCGGGGTGTCGGACGGGCGGCTTGCATCCGGTGGCCGGGGCCGTGGGCCGGGCCGTGGACGGTCGGAAAAGCGCGCGACACCCCCTCAGGAGGCGACCTACCGTGAAGCCATGACCCCCAGCGCCGGGACGCCCCGCACCGACATCGACGTACGCCCGATCACCGAGACCGAGTTCGCCGACTGGAACCGGGCCCTGAACACCGGGTTCCTGCGCGAGCCCACCTCTTCCCCGGAGAACCTCGACACACGCCGCCGCCTGCAGTTCCTGCCGGGCCGGTCGCTGGGGGCCTTCGACGACGGCCGCTGCGTCGCGACGTTCCGTTCCTTCGCGCAGGAACTCACCGCCGTCGGCGGGGCCGCCGTGCCCGCCGACGCCATCACGAACGTCAGCGTGACCCCCACGCACCGCCGGCGCGGCCTGCTGACCCGCATGATGGCGCAGGACCTCGCCGCCGCGAAGGAACGCGGGGACGTCGTCGCGACCCTCATCGCCGCCGAGTACCCGATCTACGGCCGCTACGGCTTCGGCCCCGCCACCTGGGCCACCGAGTGGACCGTCGACGTCCCGCGTACCGGTCTCGACCCGCGCCGGTCCCGCCCGGAGGACGGCGGGCGGGTGGACCTCGTGGACGCGGAGGACGTACGCAAGCTCGGCCCGGACCTGCACGAGCGGCTGCGCGGGGTCCAGCCGGGCGCGGTCAGCCGGGCCGACCTGTGGTGGAAGGCCGCCACCGGCGCCGTGCGCTTCCACCCGACGTGGAACGAGCCCTTCTTCGCCGTGTACCGCTCGGCGGGCGGCGAGGTCGAGGGCATGGTCTCCTACACGGCGGACGACACGTGGGGCGATTCCAAGCAGCCGTTGAGCACGGCGCGGGTGGACTGGCTGCTCGCGGTGAGCCCGGCCGCGCAACGGGCGCTGTGGCGCTATCTGTGCTCGATCGACTGGGTCGTGAAGGTGAAGAGCGGCTGGCGGGCCCCCGACGACCTGCTCCCGTTCCTCCTGCCGGACCCGCGCGCCGCCGCCGTGACGACGCACGCGGACTGGCTGTGGGTGCGCGTCCTGGACGTCGTACGGGCGCTGGAGGCCCGGACGTACGAGGCGGCCGGGTCGCTGGTGCTGGAGGTGGCCGACAGTGCGGGGCCGGCCGGCGGGCGCTACCGGCTGGAGGCGTCGGCGGACGGCACCGGGACGTGCGCGGCGACCACCGATGACGCCGATCTGATCCTGGATGTCGCCGAGTTGGCGCCGTTGTGGCTGGGCGACGAGTCGGCGGTGCGGCTGGCGGCGCTGGGCCGGGTCCGGGAAGAACGAGCGGGCGCCGCCCGTGAGGCCGACGCCCTGCTGCGTACGTCCAGGCGTCCATGGTGCCCGGACCTGTTCTGAGCGCTGTCGCGCTCCCTCGGTGGTGTTCCCTTCTCCTTCCCCTCGTCCGGCGGGTGTCCGTGCATCCGTAGCTGTTCTTGCTGTTCTTGCTGTTCAGTTGTGGTTGTGGTGGTTGCGCTGGTGCTGACCGACCGGGTTCCCGGCTCCCCTCCGGAAGGGAAGCCCGGTCGGCGGTTTGAGGAGTGGTCCCCACTGTCACCGTGATGGCCAACCTCCTGGGAGATCCGACCATGTTGCTCAAGTTGGCGACCAACTTCATTTAAGTTATCTCCGCTTGGATGCGGCTCATAACCACCTTCCACTGAACTGCCAAAAGATGGCGAGAAGTTGTAGGGTTTCGGCGTGGACCCGGAATACGCCCCTGTCAATGGACGGAAGAGGTCGCAGCGGCCACAGAGGACACATCGCGAGGTGGCCGACGAGTTGCGCGCCCGGATCAGGTCCGGGGAACTGCGGCCCGGCCAGCGCATGCCCACTCAGGCGAAGCTCGCGGACGAGTTCGGCGTCGAGCGCGGTGCCGTACGCCAGGCGTTGCGCATCCTGCAGTCCGAGCAGCTGCTCACCAACGTCGCCAAGGGTGCCCCGGCGACCGTCGCCGGCCACCCCGGCGGTGCGCCGACCGGCCCGGGAGCGCCGCCCCAGCCCACCACGGCGGCCCTCACGCCCCGCGTCGCGGCCGCCTTCGAGGCCGAGCACGTCGAGATCGACGCCGTCTGCCTGACCGCGATATCCCTCACCCTCGCCATCGGCGAACCGCTGCGCCAGATCCATGCCGGACGGATGAAACCGGCCAAGGTCGACGTCCGCGTCCTGCTGCCCGGCAGGAACATCGACCTCGCCTTCCCGGTGGCGGTCGAGCACCCCGACGGCGGCCGGGGCGACGGCCGTCACGGCGACCGCGGCGACGACCCCGTGCACGAGCGGTGGCTGGCGATGCGCAACGCCCAGGGGCAGGTGCTCCGGCACAATCTGCTCGCCCTGCGCGCCACCCACGGCATCGACGTGCGGGTCTCCTTCCGGGCGCTGCCCTTCACCCCGCCGGTGAAGCTGTACCTGCTCAATGGCGTGGAGGCGCTGTTCGCCTACTACACGCTGTCCCGCAGCGAGGCGCAGATCGGCCAGGAGAGCGTTCAGACGTACGACGCACAGGGCACCCGCTCCGCGCTGTTCGCGTTCGAGCAGGGCGCCGGGATGCGGGACAGCGCCTTCGTGACGCAGTCCCAGCTGTGGTTCAACGCGTTGTGGGAGACGATCAGTTCGGAGTTGCAGCTCACGAGCTGACGTCTCCCTGCCCCTACGGGCAGGGGCTCGGCACGTACGGGTGGTTCAGAGTGCGGGCCGCGCCACCAGCAGCGCGAGCAGGACGGCTCCGGCGGAGCTGACGCCCGGCCTGCGGGCCTTGATGCCGACGGTGAGCAGCAGCAGGCCGACGATGCCGGCGATGCCGTACTTCCATTCGACGTACTGCTCGAGGGTGACGACGAGGACCGCGGAGATGAGAGCGAGGACTGGCACGATGTTCCCCCTTCGTGCTGCTTCGTGCTTTCCTGTGGACGGAAGCGGAACTTCCGCCAACTTGGCCAAGTTGGTAACCAACTCTAGCTAGGTTGTCCCCACTTGGCAGGTACTTATAAACAACTCTTCAACAACTCCCCATAGATGGATCAAAGTTGTAGCGTTTGGTCGTGACCCAGGAGAACGTCGCAGTGAACGGCAACAGCAGGAACCCGCCCCACTCGCCCCAGGAGATCGCCGACATCCTGCGCGAACGCATCCGCGCCGGGGAGCTCAGGGCCGGCGAACGTCTGCCCACCCAGGCCGAGCTCGCCGAGGAGTTCGGCGTGGAACGCGGCGTCGTCCGCCAGGCGCTGCGCGTCCTCGCGGACGACGGCCTGCTGAGCAACGTCAGCAAGGGCAGCCCGCCCCGGATCGCCGAACCGGCCCCGGCGTCGGACGAGCCCCAGCCGACCATGGTCGGTCTCGCCCCCCGTCTCACCGAGGCCTTCTCCGCGGCGCACGTCCGTATCGACGTCGTGTCCCACACCTCCGAGACGCTGATGGTCGCCGTCGGTGAACCCGTCCGGCTGATCCACGAGGGCAGACTCCGTCCCGAATCGATCGAGTTCCGCGTCCTCCTGCCGTCCCGGACCATCAACCTGGCCTTCCCCGTCCTGGTCGACGAGGACGCCGGCGCCGGCGACCCGGTCCACGAGCGCTGGCTGCAGATGCGCAACGCCCAGGCCCAGGTGCTCCAGCACAACCTGCAGGCCGTCCGCCACACCCACGGCATCGACGTCCACGTCAGGTTCCGCGCCCTGCCCTTCACTCCGCCGATGAAGCTCTACCTGCTCAACGGCCAGGAGGCGCTGCTCGGTTACTACATGCTCGCCAGGCGCGAGGAGGAGTGGGGCACCCAGACCCTGGACATGTACGACGCCCTCGGCTCCCAGTCCCTGCTCTTCTCCTTCGCCAAGCAGGCCGGACAGCGGGACCAGGCGTTCGTGGAGGAATCCCAGAAGTGGTTCGACGCCCTCTGGGAAACCATCACCACGGACCTGACACTCTCCTAGTGACTTCTGATGCGACGCAGACCGAACCGGTGACATACGAGACCGAGAGCGACCAGAAGGACCTCAATGATCCGGACGAACTGAAGCAACTGATCAGCGGCGCCCGTGTCGTGCTGTGGGACTTCGACGGGCCCGTCTGCCGCCTCTTCGCGGGCCACTCGGCGGAGCGGGTGGCGACGGACCTCGTCGAATGGTTGGAGGGCCGGGGCCTGCACGGCCTGCTCACGGAGCCCGAACGCGAGTCGCTGGACCCCCACGCGGTGCTCCGCGCCGTCGACCGCAGGCACCCGGGCAGCGACCTGGTGGCCGAGCTGGAGGCGCGGCTCACCCAGGAGGAAATGCTGGCCGCCTCCTCGGCACGGCCCACCCCCTACGCCGACCCCCTGATCCGCACCTGGACCGCGCTGGGCCCCCGGCCGGCCATCGCGACGAACAACTCCCCCCGCGTGGTCCGCACGTACCTGGCCAACCGCGGCCTCCTCGGCTGCTTCGCCCCCCACATCTACGGCCGCACCCAGCAGCTCAGCCGGCTCAAGCCGGACCCCCACTGCATCAACCGCGCCCTGAACGCCATGGACGCGGCCCCGGACTCCGCCCTGATGATCGGCGACACCCCCTCCGACCTCCACGCCGCCGGGGCGGCCGGCGTGCCCTTCCTCGGCTACGCCCGCAACGAGGAGAAGGGGAAGATCCTGCAGGCCGCGGGCGCCACCGTGATCCTGTCCTCCCTGGAACCCGTACTCGCCAGGATCCGCACCGCATCTCAGGCCTGAACCATCAGCAGGGCCGACAGCGCGGCGACCCCACAGGAGGCCGCCGAACGGAGTCACGGCTGACCGTTTCCTTCCACTGGTGGTGAAGTGGCCGACCAGCCGTCCTATTGGACTGGTTGCCGTGAAGTGGTCTGTCGGATTGGGTCGGTCCTCAACCGACTGCCTGCAGCTTGCATCTCCCCCAGCGGATCACGCTGCGCATGCTCCTGCCGGACGCGGGGCTCGAGCTGCCGTATCCCAGGGTCAAGGACGACCCGAGCGATCCACGGCTGAGGGAGCGACTGCGAACCATCACCGAGTCGCACACCGCGTCGCTGCAAGGAGCGCTGAAGGACCTGCAGACCGAGGAGCTGGTGTCTTCGGCCGACCTGCAGGTCCGTCAGACACCGCTGACGCCCACCTTCAAGCTGTATCTGCTCAACGGTGTCGAGGTCCTGCACGGGATGTACGAGGTGATCAAACGGCCGATGGAGCTGGAGGCCGGCGAGGTGATCACGGCTCTGGACGTCCTGGGCCTCGGCGCCACCCTCACTCACCATGTGGAGGACGCGGACCCGACGTCTCCGGGCTCGGTCTTCGTGGACAGCATGCGGCAGTGGTTCGACTCGGTGTGGAACCTGCTCTCCACCGATGCCTGAGCCGGACCCGGGCGGGCTTCCTGTAGCATGCCCGCACCGACTGAGCAAACGCTCTCCGGCGCTCGTATCAAGAGGCTGACAAGCCAATCCCGCACGAGCTCGCGCGGCCCTCACGCAGAGTGGTGGCAACCCACCCGGTGCGCCTGGCGCGCTACTCCGTCGCGCGTCGTTCCCCGTGCGCGACAAGGGCCTCATGCTTACCGTTTGCCATGTCGTGGACTCCTTTCGCACCTCCGGAGCGGTCAGTGGGCGCACCCCCTCCTCCCCGTCTCACTCCCGGGAAACGTCCCCTGCCCGACCAGGGATACCGCGCCTTCGTCGACCTGGCCGAGCGGGAGGGGCAGGCGATCAGCGGCCACCACAACCGGAACTACGTCGTGCCGGTCACACCGGCCATGGCGAAACCGCTGGGACGTGAGGCCGGTACCTCCGTGACCGTGCGGATCCGGCGTTCCGGGGTGCTGCCGGTGGTGATCAGAACCTGGCAGCACGAGGAAGAGATCCTCGGCGCCGTCAAGGGCGTCCTGCCGTATGTGCCCGAGGTCCTGGCCAGGGGAGACGGGTTCGCGATCCACAGCTATGTGGAGGGGGTCCCGCTCTCCGGCGTCTGCGGGAACGGCAAGCGTGTCGACTCCCTGCTCGTCCAGGAACTGGCCCGGCTCCTGGCCCGGATGGCTCTGGTGCGCCGCAACGGTCTCCCCCCGCTGCCACACGCCTGGCCCCACAACGACACGGACAGCCAAGGCTTTCTGCGCGGGTTGACACGTCTCGCGGATCAGCAGATCAGGCAGCCCAACCGGACGGCGTTCGGCGGACTGTTCGCGGCTCTGGGTATTCCCGAGGACGCTCTGCTCAGGCTGGCCGACCGGGTACCCGCCATGGCGCGGCGACCGTACAGCCTGCTCCACGCCGACCTGCATCGCGACAACCTGATTCTGTCCTACACCGGCGACCGGCCACCCATCTGCGTCGACTGGGAGCTGGCGACCTACGGTGATCCGCTGCACGACCTGGCGACTCACCTGGTGCGGATGCGGTATCCGGCACACCAGTTCTCCGAGGTGGTGGACGCCTGGGCGGACGCCATGCGGGAGGTCCGTCCGGCCGCCGTCAACGGTCTGGGCACGGACTTGCGTCACTACGTGGCCTTCGAGCACGCCCAGTCCGTGTATCCCGATGTCATGCGGGCGGCACGATCCCTGGAGGAGTCGTTCACCCAGAAGAGGCTGGACGAGGCAACGGCGGAAGTACGCAGGGCCCTGGAGGCGGCTGCCGAACCACTGCGGCTCAGGAGCGTGCCGGGTGGAGGGGAGACCGAACGGGCACTGTTCCGATGGCTGACGGCCCGTGACGGCCGCCATCGTCTTGACCGCGTCCCGATCTCGGGAGCCTTCGCCTGGCAGCCGGACCGGCGTCTCGAACAGCCCGTCGATTTTCCGGAGTCCGCGGTGCGGAAGGCCCTGGCACTCGAGGGAGCGGCTCCGGCGAGTCGGGTGTTCAAGGGAACCGCGCACCTCAACTCGGTGGTGCGCGTACCGGGTTTCGACCGTCCCGTGGTCGTCCGGCGGAAGCTGCCCGAGGAGTGCCGAAGGGAACGCAGCGTCCTCAGCGAGCACGCCGTGCTGCGGGCCATCGAGGAGGCGTCCGTCCCCGTGGCCGCGCCCAGGGCCCTGGCGCTGGGCGTCAGCTATCCGGAGGACCCTTTCGCCATCCATACCTACGTAGGGCCGGACGATAACGGCCGCCCCCCGAACCACCCGGTCAACGGCCTGCTGCCGCACGAAGCGGACGGTCTCGTGGACCAGCTCCGCGCCCTGACACGGGTGGACTACAAACCACTCGATCCGCTGGCGGGGGCGAGGGGTTTCCACCGCTGGCTCAAAGACCAACTGGTCCTGCTGGTGGCCGAACTGCCCGAGAGGTCACAGCGGCTGGCGCGGCATCTCGGGCTGCCGGACGTCGACCGCCTCGAGCAGATCCTCTCCCGTCACACCGTGAGCGACCGAAGGCCCTCTCTGCTGCACGGCGACCTCAACCCGTGGAATCTGGTACGCGGCGACGAAGCCTTCGCGCTGACCATCATCGACTGGGAGATGGCCCTGGTCGGCGACCCCCTCTACGACCTGGTGCGCCACATGCACCTGACACCCACCCGTCCGGAGATCCGCGACCGGATGTTCCGCCGCTGGGAACGCCGGCTGCCGTCCGAGTACACCCGTGACTGGCAGAAGGACTGGCAGGTGTACCGCTTGCTGGAAATCGTGCGCTCCGCCTACATCGACCTCGACCGCATCGTGACCGGAGCCGGCCTGGACGCTCCCAACGTCCAGCGCGCGGTGGACTCGTACGCGATGACGCTGGCCGTGGCGACCGGCTCGCTCGGCCTTCCGGTCCGTTCCACCGCCAATCCTCGTCTTGCCCGTGCCCTGGTGTAGGCGGAGCATGACGGGCCCTCCGAAATCCGGCGTGGCCACGCGGAGGTGACGGCCGGCCGGGCGTCGTGCGCGGAGGGGATTCGGCATACCGGAGCGCGTGAACGGGGCGGCGGGGGCAGGTGTCGGCCGGTGGCTGCGGCGCTTCCGGGAACGCTTCGAGCCCGTGGGGGACGTCCTCGCAGGGCAGGGCCTTCCTCGGCGGTGCCCTGCTCGGCCTGGTCGCCCACGTCCTCCACGACGCCGCTGTCCTCGTCGATGCGGCTTCCGGCGCGTGCCCCGGCCGGCTCCACCACCGCCTCCAGGACCCGTTCGACCGCCCGGGTCCGGCGGGACATGTCATCGTACGGATGCGCCTCGAACCCTGGGGCCCGGAGCACTCCGATCCCAAGGGCTGCGGGAGCGAACTCGATGTCTGGTCAAGGGAGAGTCATGTGAGCGAGACCGAGGTCACCACCGCACCGCGGCCCCTGCTGCTGGCCGACGGCCGGCCGGCCCTCCACGCGTGGTCGCTGGACCCGGCCCTGCGGCACCTCAACCACGGTTCGTTCGGGGCTGTCCCGCTGGTGGCGCAGGAGCACCAGCAGCGGGTGCGGGAGGAGATGGAGAGCGCGCCGGTGGTCTGGTTCCCCGCGCTGCCGCAGCGGCTCGCGGAGGCCAGGGTCGACCTCGCCGCGTTTCTCGGGGCGGACCCCGGCGACCTCGCCCTGGTGCCGAACGCGAGCGCCGGCGCCAGCGTCGTCTTCGCCAACCTCGAGCGCCGCCACGGCGGGGAGATCGTCGTCACCGACCACGGGTACGGCGCCGTCACCATGGGCGCCGAGCGCCTGGCACGCCGCTGGGGCGGCCGGGTCCGTACGGCCACGGTGCCGCTGGACGCGGACGAGGAGCAGGCGTACGAGGCGGTGGCCGCCGAGCTGAGCGACGCCACCGACCTCGTGGTTGTCGACCAGATCACCTCGCCGACCGCCCGCCGCATGCCGGTGGAGCGGATCGGCGCCGAGACGCGGCGGCGCGGTGTCCCGCTGCTCGTCGACGGCGCGCACGCGCCGGGGCTGATCGCCGCCCCGCTCGCCGGACCGGCCTGCGACTTCTGGGTCGGCAACCTGCACAAGTGGGCCTGCGCGCCGCGCGGCACCGCCGCCCTGGTAGCCCGTGGACCGCAGCGGGACGACCTGTATCCGCTGATCGACTCCTGGGGGGCCGAGGACCCGTACCCCGACCGCTTCGACCAGCAGGGCACGATCGACGCCACCGGCCCTCTCGCCGCCGCCACCGCGATCGGCCTCGTCGAGAGCACCTGGGGCTGGCCCACCGCCCGCCGGTACATGGACGACCTGGCCGGTTACGCCGAACGGACCATCGGCGCCGCGCTCGCCGCACTGACGGGCTTCGACGGCCCGGTGGACGTCGGCATGCCCGTGCCCGGCATGCGGCTGGTGCGGCTGCCCGAGGGACTGGCCGACAGCCGCGTCGCGGCCGACGCGCTGCGCGACCGGGCGGCCGGGGAACTGGGGGTGGAGGCCGCCTTCACCAGTTTCGACGGCATCGGCTATCTGAGGCTCTCCGCCCACGTCTACAACACCGCCGAGGACTACGAGCACTTCGCCGAGCACTGCGTTCCGATCCTCGGCGAGTGGGCCCGCGCGGCCCGCGCACAGAAGCGGCACCGCGCTTCCTAGCGGCCCGTCCGGTGTTCCGCGCAGGTATGGGAACACAGCCGGAGCACCTTCCTGAGCAAGGTGGTGGGCCCGCACTTCGAGCAACTGTGCCGCCAATGGGCCGAACGGCATGCGGATCCCGGCACGTTCGGCGGCATGCCGATCCAGGTCACGGCCGGAACCGTCGCCGACCCCGACAGTCGTACGAGCCTGGAGGCCGACGTCGTCGTACACGGCGCGATCGGCCAGGACCAGGGCATCCTCCTGTCCGTCGGCGAGGCCAAGTGGCAGAAGGTCATGGACCTCGGCCACCTCGAACGGCTCCGCCGCATCCTGCACCTGCTCGCCGCACGAGGCGTGGACACCAGCCACACCACCCCCGCCTGCTACAGCGGCGCGGGCTTCACCCCGGAGTTGCGGGCGGCCGCTGACCGGGGCGAGGTTCTGCTCGTGGACCTGGAGCGGCTGTACCGGGGCTCGTAGAGTCCGCCGGAGCCCGGAGCCCGGAGCCCGGAGCCCGGAGCCCGGAGCCCGGAGCCCGGAGCCGGAGCCGGAGCCGGAGCCGGTTGCTGGTTCCCTCCAGATCCACTCAACGCGCGGTGGCGTCCATGAGGATCGCCTCGATCCGGGCGCGGCATTCAGCGACGAAGGCGGGGAAGGTGTCCCAGTAGTAGGAGATTCCGCTGACGGCCACCGCTATCGCCCAGGCGCGGGCGCGGGTCCAGGCCGGTGTGTCGAGATTCACGGTGTCCCAGTAGGCCTGCCGTGCTTGTGGTGGCAGGTCCCAGAGCGTGGCGTGCTCGGCGTCGGGATGGCCGATCGAGAGCCCTCCGAAGTCGATGAGTGCGTGGAGCCTGCCGTCCCGGACCAGGAGGTTGGTCGGTTTGAGGTCGCCGTGGAGCCACACCTGAGGCCCGGAGGGCTCGGGCAGGGCGAGGGCGGCTCGCCACAGCCGTTCCAGCGTGTCGACGTCGAGCTCGGAACCCACGGTGGACCGGCAATCATCGAAACAGCCGCTGATCCACTCGTCGCACGGCTCCAGACCGCCTCCGCGGTACCAGCTGAGTTCGCCCGCGCGCGTCGCTCCCATGAGGCCGATGCCGTGGAGTTCCCGTACGACCGCCGCCAGGTCGGCGCCGAAGGAGGCCCAGTCCTGGATGGTGTCAGGGCGGGCCTCGTCACCGTCGATCCAGCGGTAGACCGACCAGAGCAGGGGGAAGTCGTTCGTGGGCGTTCCGGCATGGACGGGTTCGGGAATCGGGCAGGAGAGGAGGGGCGCAAGCCGAGGAAGCCAGTCCAACTCCTTCCGCAGGGACTCTCCGTTGCCGCTGGTTCGCGGGAGGCGGATGAGCAGGTCGTCGCCCAGCCGGTACATGGTGTTGTCCGTGCCCGCCCCCGCGGGCGACAACGACAGATCGGCCCACTCCGGCCGCTGCGCCTTCAACAGTGACCGGACCACCGACTCGTCGACCGGAATCTCATTCTCGTGAAGCGTCACGCCGGAAGTCTCACCGCTGGACGGACCGGAGAGCCAACGACTTTTCCTCGCCATGGATCCGGGTGCCGTCCAACGGAAGGCGGGGAACGTGCCGGGGCGAGCGGGTCGTTGCCCGAAAGCGCCGGACCGGGCGTGCGCCGGAACCGTCAGAGTGCGAGCGCGGCGAGCCGCTCTGCGGTGCGGGGACGACAAAGGCAAGGAGAGTACCCACTCCTTGCCACTCTCAACGTATAGCGCACCGGGGGGCTTGCGGCAAGGCCCGGGTGATGCCTCAGAATCGTCGGCCTGGGACGGAACCTAAGGAAATCGGTGATTCGCGAAGAATGCGTGCTGTTGTCGACGTATGGGTCACGTGAGGGTGGCGAACCGCCGGTGGGACCCGCCGTGCGGTGGAGGGCCCGCGGCACGGAGGCCGGGTGTACGCGCCGCCGGAGTGCGCGGAGCGGCCGGTCGGCCGAAATTCAACATCGTCAAATGGGGGTTTTCATGATGGACGTGATCGTGGTCGGTGGCGGGCCGACCGGGCTGATGCTGGCCGCTGAGCTGCGGCTGCGGGGTGTGCGGGTGCTCGTGCTGGAGAAGGAGGCCGGGCCGGCCGGGTACGCCCGTGCGCTGGGGCTGCACGTGCGCAGCGTCGAGGTGATGGATCAGCGTGGTCTGCTGGAGCGGTTCCTCGCCCTGGGCAAGCAGTACGCGGTCGGCGGTTTCTTCGCCGGCATCGACAAGGGGTGGCCCGAACGGCTGGACACCGCGCATGCGTACGTCCTCGGCATTCCGCAGCCGGTCACCGAGCGCCTGCTGACCGAACACGCCGTCGCACTCGGTGCCGAGATCCGGTACGGCTGCGAACTGGCCGGGCTGAGCCAGGACGAGGACGGGGTGACCGCCGAGCTGGCCGGCGGGGGAGACACGCGGTTGCGCTCGCGCTATCTCGTCGGCTGCGACGGCGGTCGCAGCACCGTGCGCAAGCTGCTCGGTGTCGGCTTCCCCGGCGAGCCCTCCCGGGTCGAGACGCTGCTGGGCGAGGTGGAGCTGGACGTACCGCCGGAGACGCTGGCCGCCGTGGTGGCCGAGGTCCGCAGGACCCAGTTCCGGTTCGGTGTCATCCCCCAGGGGAACGGGGTGCACCGTGTCATCGTGCCCGCCGAGGGCGTGGCCGAGGACCGTACGGTCCCGCCGACCCTCGACGAGCTCAAACAGCAGCTGCGGGCGTTCGCCGGTACCGACTTCGGCGTGCACTCACCCCGCCGGATCTCCCGCTTCGGCGACGCCACCCGTCTCGCCGAGCGCTACCGGACCGGCCGGGTGCTGCTGGCCGGCGACGCGGCGCACATCCACCCGCCGACCGGCGGGCAGGGCCTCAACCTCGGTATCCAGGACGCCTTCAACCTCGGCTGGAAACTCGCCGCCGAGGTGGGCGGCTGGGCGCCGGAAGGGCTGCTGGACAGTTACGAGACCGAACGGCGCCAGGTGGCCGCCGACGTGCTGGACAACACCCGCGCGCAGATGCTCCTGCTGTCGGCCGAGCCGGGACCCCGGTCGGTGCGCCGGCTGCTGTCGGAGCTGATGGACTTCGAGGACGTGAACCGCCACCTGATCGAGAAGATCACCGCGATCGGGGTCCGCTACGACTTCGGCGAGGGCCACGAACTCCTCGGCCGGCGGTTGCGGGACGTGGGGCTGAAGCGGGGGCGCCTGTACGAGCTGATGCGCGGCGGCCACGGACTGCTGCTCGACCAGACCGGCGGCCGGCTCTCGGTGGAGGGCTGGGCGGACCGGATCGACCACGTCGTCGACGTCAGCGAGGAGTTGGATGTCCCCGCGGTGCTCCTGAGACCGGACGGACATGTGGCATGGGTCGGCGAGGACCAGCGGGACCTGCTCGGCCGACTGCACAGGTGGTTCGGCGCTGCCGCCGGCTGAGCGCTGCCCCGTCCCGGCCGGCCGGACGGTCGGGACGGTCACGGGACTGGGCAGATCGAACGGGACCGAACCCCTCCTCCGGATGATTGCTCAGTCCGGCGCGATCACCCGGAGAACATCGTGGGCACGCCGACCAATCCTGTGATCCTGCTGCTGGTGTCCTGCGCCACAAGTCCGTTCGTCCTTAACCGGCTTCCGGCGCGGCGCATGAGAAGTCGTACGCGGCCCAGTCGGTGAGCGTGCGATAGCCGAGGCGCTGGTAGAGGGCATTGCTGGTGGGGTTGGCCAGGTCCGCGAACAGGACGACCTCCCGCGCGCCCGCGGCCAGCGCGGCCCGGCTCACCTCCGCCGTCACGGCGCCCGCGTAGCCACGACCGCGCAGGTGGGCCGGGGTGTAGACGATGTCCACCTGGATCTGGCCGCCGATCATCGGGTTCATGCCCGCGATGGAGACGGGGGTGCCGTCCGGGGTCTCCCAGAGCGTGTAGCGCTTGTCGGCGAAGCGGGTGTCGGCCCACGTGCCGGCGTCGATGGAGACGTCTTCCCCGACGGCCTTGGCGAACTCGCCGCACCAGAACATGACGTGCTCAAGGTCCTGCTCGCCCAGGACGCGGCCCCGGCCCGCCGGCAGCGGCTCCGGTGGGGTGAGCGTGCCGAGGCGGTACAGACGGAGCCGCGTGTCGCGGAGTTTCGGCGTCGCGCCGGTGTGCCGCTGCCAGGCCTCGGCGAAAGCGGTGGCGGTGCTGTGGTCCGCGCTGACGGAGGGAAGGGAGTGCCCGAGGGCGGCCAGGCGGACGGCGAGGGAGTCGGCCTGCTCGTGCGTGAGCGGAGAGAGGCCGACACCACGGGGCGGGAGGCGGTAGAAGGTGGCGTGGACCTCGCCCGCTCGCTCCAGCACGCCGAAGACGGGGGCTTCGGTGCCGAACGCCTCCGCCCCACGCGCTCGCACTCTCTCGGCCCAGGTCAGCTGCATGACGTGCGGGCCGGGCCGCGAGCGCAGGAAGTCTCCGGCCCGGGCGAGGAAGTCGCCGACGTCTTCGGTGAGGTGCCAGTCATCCGGTCGCATGCTTCATGATCCCCCGTGCTGGAGGTGTGCCCCGTGGTTTTCCGCCAGGGCGAGGCCGTGGGAGCGGACCTGGTGCAACCCGGCGTGCGGGCCGCTCGCTCCCAGTGCTGGAGCTCCATGACATCGGCGACCACGCAGCTGACGTTGTCGGGGCCGCCGGAGCCGTTGGCGAGGGCGATGAGTTTGCGGACTGCCTGCCCCGGCTCCGTGGCCTCGGAGATCACCCGGTGGATCTCTTCGGTCGGCACGACGGCCGACAGACCGTCGGAGCAGAGCAGGTACCGGTCTGCCTGCCGGGCATCGTGCAGGCGCATGTCGGGGGTGCCATCGGCTCCTCGACTCAGAGCGCGTATCAGCAGCGACCGCTGGGGGTGGGAGGCCGCTTCTTCCGGACTGAGGCGTCCTTCGTCGACCATCGACTGCACCATGGTGTGGTCGTGGGTGATCTGGAACAGCTCTCCGTCGCGCAGGAGGTAGACGCGGGAGTCGCCGATGTGGACGAGGGCGAGTTGTGATCCGGTCCAGAGCATCGCGGTGAGTGTGGTCCCGGCCTCTTCGGGGGAAGGGCCGGTCCCGGCGACGCCGTGCACGGCCTGTTTGGCCTGGTCGATGGCGTCTTCGAGGACGTTGAGCAGATTGCCCGCCGTGATGCTGTCGGTTTCGAGGTGCTTGAGCGCGTCGATGGCGGCCGCGCTCGCGGGGGCTCCTCGACCGCCGAAGCCGTCGGCGACGGCGAGCAGACGGGACCCGGCGTAGGCGGTGTCCTGGTTGCTCTCGCGGACGAGACCGGTGTCGGAAAGAGCGGCGTAACGGATTCCCAGGGGCTTGGCGGTCGAGGACATGGCAGGGTCCTTCCAGGACAGGTGGTCGATGAGGAAGGTGGCAAGGCCCCGTCGTGCGACGGTGTCGGCTTCGACCTGGGCCCAGAACGCGCGGATTTCCTGGGCCGCCGACGCTGTCTCCAGGCCGCAGACGCGCCGGATGCGGGCCAGAGGCATTCCCAGTCGTCGGAGCCAGGCGACCAGCCGGGCCTGATCCAGTTGTTCCGGTGCGTAGAGGCGGTAGCCGGTCACCGGGTCGACACGCGCGGGGGTCAGCAGGCCGAGCTCGTCGTAAAGACGCAGCGCCTTCGGCGACAGCCGGGACGCCTTCGCGAACGCCCCGATGGTCAGCAAACCCATGCTCGTTCCTCCTCATGCCGAGCACGTCGCCCGGCCCCACCGATGCTGAGGGCTCCCCCAGGGTGAAGGTCAACCAAGGGTTCTGCCGGGCCCCGTCCGATGGTCTCCCCCTTGTTCAGGACTGCAGATCCATTCCTGCAGCAGTTCCTGGAGCTGGTGGATCGTCCGGACCGCCTCCGAGGCCGGATCGGCGCCGTGGTGCTCTGTGCCGCGGCCCGTGTGGCAGGGAGGGTGCTGGATGAACATCGAGGCCACCGACTCCAGCGTCCGCCCGACATGGGCTTGTCCGTCGGGGCGGGGCGGTGGCGGGCCGTGAACACGCCCCACCTCGTCGCCCTCGTCCGCGCCGGAGCCCGCTTCGAACGCGGCCGCCTAGTCGAACGTCCCGAAGCCCGCGCGGCATGAGCGATCGCAACCGATCCGCAGAACGCCACCCATGGATCCGGGTCACGGGCGCGGGAAGCGAGCGCGCATGGCGTCGATGCAGGTGTCCCGGGACGTGGGCCCGCCGAACCGAAGACGGTCATAGGCCGTGAACGCCGGTTCCAGCGTGTCGAGTTCGTCGACCAGGGTGTGCAGCCTCTCAGACCACTGTGCTGAACCGGCGTCCGGCTCGTTCGCTGCGGCGCTGATCGCGGTCGTCAGGTGATCCTTGCGCCGAATGGCGGCCGGGGTCACCGAGTGCAGGCACACGTACTGTCCGCTGAGATACGCATTCCACTCCGCCTTCCCGGTGACCGGGTCGGCCCAGTGAGCGGTGAACCACGCTTCGAGCGGCTCCATGCCGCCGGCTTCGTCGGCGTGAGCGAACAGGTCGGCCGGCACCATCTCGGCACCGTCGGAGCGCAGATATCCCGGAAGCGGCAGACGCTGCCCCAGCATCAGCCGGCGGACCGCATCGGCGTCGCGGCCATGGACCGCGCACAGTTCCTCCAGGGCAACGAACTGCGCGCTGACGTATGCGTCATCGGCATCGGTCATCGGATGGTCGCCGTTGACTTCACGGAATCGCTCGGCGAGCTGCTGCTTCAGGTCTGTCTCCGACATCGGGTCGCCTCCGGCGTTTACCAGCGCGGGCATCTCCCGCACAGGACTCGGCACGCTAGCGGCCGGACGGTTCGGCACTCACCGAACCATCGATGGAATCACGACAGCACCTCGCCCTCACTGCGCCCACCGGTCCACAGCTCTTGACGATTAATCGAATTGAGCAGGCATCCGAACGCGGTTGCCCATATGTTCGGCCGCATGGCTGACGAGTGTTTCGGGCATCCACGCCTCGCCGCGATCTATGACCCACTCGACCCTGACCGCAGCGATCTCGACCCGTACGTCCACATGGCGGATGAGTTCGAAGCGCGTCGGGTGCTGGACATCGGCTGCGGGACAGGCGTGTTCGCGCTCCTGCTGGCCGATCGCGGGATCGAGGTGGTCGGCGTCGATCCCGCCCAGGCATCCGTCGACGTGGCGCGCGGCAAGCCGGGCAGTGAGCGTGTGCGCTGGATCTGTGGTGATGCGGCGACGCTCCCGCCGCTGCGGGTTGACCTGGTGACCATGACAGCGAACGTTGCCCAGGCCATCGCCGATCCACAGACGTGGCGGAAGACCCTGCGAGGGGCCTACGAAGCACTGCGACCCGGCGGACATCTGGTCTTCGAGACCCGGGACCCGGTCAGACGCGCCTGGGGAGGGTGGAACCGTGAGGCTTCCTACACGGTGACGGAGATCCCGGGCGTCGGCACCGTCGAGAGCTGGGTCCAGTTGATCGAGGTGAGCGAGCCGCTGGTGACGTTCCGCTGGACGTACGTGTTCGGCGCGGACGGGCAGGTGCTGACGTCGGATTCCACTTTGCGTTTCCGTGGGCAACAGGAGGTGGAGGCCGAGCTGACCGCGCAGGGGTTCGTGGTGGAGGACGTACGCGACGCTCCTGACAGGCCGGGCAGGGAGTTCGTCTTCGTCGCGCGACGTCCGTAAGGGAAACCTGCAAGAGATCTCACTGCGCGGAACGACCGGGGCTCGTCACTTCACTGAGCGGATCCAGCGGGAAACCCGCACAAGCACGGGGAAGGGACACCGGTGGTGGATCACGCTCGGCCGTGCACAGTGTGGCGCACTATTGCAAGCATGTGCTTGCAATAGTTAGCGGAGTGCGGCAGGGTAGAGGCATGGCATCACTCAACGTCGGCAATCTCGGTGACTATCTGCGGGAGCAGCGGCGCAACGCGCAGTTGTCGCTGCGGCAGCTCGCCGATGCCGCCGGGGTGTCCAATCCGTATCTGAGCCAGATCGAGCGCGGGCTGCGCAAGCCGAGCGCGGAGGTGTTGCAGCAGGTCGCCAAGGCGCTGCGGATCTCCGCCGAGACGCTGTACGTGCGCGCCGGCATCCTCGACGCCGAGCGGGACCGCGACGACGTGGAGACACGGGCCGTCATCCTCGCCGATCTCGCCCTGACCGAGCGCCAGAAGCAGGTGCTGCTCCAGATCTACGAGTCCTTCCGCAAGGAGAACGGGTTTGTGGGTCCCGAGGACGGTGAGACGACGGGGAGTGCCGGTGCTGCCGGTGCTGCTCAGGGAGCCGAGGTTGTGGAAGCGGTCGCGGAGGCTTCGAACGCTACGGATGGTTCCGGGGGTGGTGCCGGGATACGGCGGGGGCGCCAGGGCGGTGGCGGTGCGTCCGCCGAGCGCCGGCCTCCCTCCACCAGTAAGGGCGGTACGCCCGCCAAGAGCCGCCCCCGTACGGCAGGCGGCACTGACACCGATCCGCAGCAGACGGCCGGCTGAGCCGGACCAGGGCACCGGCCGCCGCCGCGGATCACACAGACCCTCAGCCGATAAACGAATCCGGGAGGACCCTCACCATGGCCATCACCGACGACCTGCGCAAGTCCCTCAGCAACCCGACCCCCCTCTACTTCGCCGCCGGCACCGCCGACCTCGCTCTGCAGCAGGCCAAGAAGGTGCCGGGGCTGGTGGAGCAGATCCGCGCCGAGGCTCCCTCGCGCATCGAGGCCGTGCGTCACACCGACCCGAAGGCCGTCCAGGAGAAGGCGACCATCAGGGTCAAGGAGACGCAGGAGAGCGTCCAGGCCAAGGTCGGCGAGTTCTTCGGCTCGCTCGACACCGACCTCAAGAAGTTCGGCGAGACCGCTCAGGACCTCGCCCTGCGTGGCGTCGGCGTCGCCGCCGAGTACGCCGTCAAGGCCCGTGAGACGTACGAGAAGGTCGCCGAGCACGGCGAGCAGGCCGTGAAGACCTGGCGCGGTGAGGCCGCCGAGGGCATCGAGGACTTCGCCGTCGCCGTCGAGCCGAAGGCCGAGCCCAAGCCGAAGCTCGAGGTCGTCGAGGCTGTCGAGGTCAAGGAGGACGAGGCGAGCAAGGACGGCAAGGCCGCCTCGACCGCCTTCGCCTCCGACGAGGAGAAGAAGTCCGCCGCCAAGAAGGCTTCGATGCGCAAGGCCACGCCCAAGAAGACGACGCCGCCCGCCAACTAGCCGCGAGCACAGCGGCAGCGGTGAGCAGTGGGTGGAACTGAACGGGCCGGGCACTCTTGGGGTGTCCGGCCCGTTCTACGGATAGCCGGCCGGCGGTTGCGGGTACGGTGACCGCGTAAGGACGAGCCGAGTCGGGTGGTGGACGTTGTGCTGATGCAGGGCTTCGCTGGGTTCATGTGGCTGCTGAGCATGGCCCTGATCGTTTTCAGCGGCTTCGCGTTGATCGACGCGGCCATCCGCCGTGAGGACGCCTATCGCGCGGCGGACAAGAAGACCAAGCCGTTCTGGCTGATCATCCTCGGGCTCGCCTTCGTGGTGAACCTGATCTTCGACATCATGTCGTTCCTGCCGATCATCGGGCTGATCGCGACCATCGTCTACATGGTCGACGTCCGTCCCGCCCTGCGCGGTCTCTCCGGCGGCGGGCGCAGCCACCGGGGCTCCAGCAGCGACGGCCCCTACGGCCCGTACAACGGCGGACGGTGAGCCGGACGGTAAAGGCACCGGCTCGGACAGGTCCTACGGCTGGGGTACCCGGTCCAGGAGGAGTACCGCCACGTCGTCGGTCAGCTCGCCGCCGTTGAGGTTGCGGACCTCGTTGACCGCCGCCCGGAGCAGTTCCTTGCCGCGCAGGCCGTCGGTGAGCTGACGGCGGACCATGCTGACCATGCCGTCCTGGCCGAGCCGTTCTCCGCTGTCGCCGACACGGCCCTCTATCAGGCCGTCGGTGTAGAGCATCAGGCTCCACTCGGCGCCCAGTTCCACCTGGGTACGCGGCCAACGGGCGCTGGGCAGCAGTCCGAGCGCGGGGCCGTTGTCGTCGTACGGCAGCAGCTGTGCGGGGTGTCCCGGGCGGGCGAGCAGCGGTGACGGATGGCCGGCCAGGCACAGGCCCGCCTCCCGGCCGTCGGGGGAGATGTCCACCGCGCAGAGGGTCGCGAAGATCTCGTCGTCCGCGCGCTCGTGTTCCAGCACCTGCTGCAGGGTGCCCAGCAGCTCGTCCCCGGACAGGCCCGCCAGCGTCAGCGCCCGCCAGGCGATCCGCAGCTCCACGCCGAGGGCGGCCTCGTCCGGGCCGTGGCCGCAGACGTCGCCGATCATGGCGTGCACGGTGCCGTCCGGAGTGCGGACGACGTCGTAGAAGTCACCGCCGAGCAGGGCGCGCGAGCGGCCCGGACGGTAGCGGGCGGCGAAGCGGAGCGGGGAGCCGTCCAGGAGCGGCGTCGGCAGCAGTCCGCGTTCCAGCCGGCGGTTCTCCCGGGCGTGCAGTCTGCCCTCGGCGAGCCGGCGCTCGGCCGAGTCGGACCGCTTCCGCTCCACCGCGTACCGGATCGCCCTGCTCAGCAGCCTGCTGTCCAGCTCGTCGCGGAAGAGATAGTCCTGGGCGCCCACGCGCACCGCCTCGGCGCCCCGCTCGGCGTCGCCGGACGCGGTCAGCGCGAGGACGGCGTGCCGGGGCGCGAGCTCCAGCACGTGCTTGAGCACGGCGAGCTCGTCGTCGCCCTCATCGCCGCCGCTCTCGCCACTACCGCCGCCACCGCTGCTTCCGCCACTGCTGTTCGCGCCGTTTGCCGCCCGGCTGCCGGGTGCGGGCAGGGCGAGGTCCAGGAGGATGCAGTGGACGTCGTCGGTCAGCAGCCGCGCGGCCTCGGTGAGGTTGCGGGCGGTGCGGACGCGGACCGGCTTGCCGCTCCGGTCGAGCAGGTCGGGCACGATCGGCGAGCCTGCCGGGTCGTCCTCGATCAGCAACAGGGTGAGGTGGGTGGGGGCGGTCGAGGTCGCCTCGGCGCTGTCCGGCGTGATCCTGGTCCTGGCCTTCCCCGTGCGGTTCGCGGTGTGTTCCGCCGTGTGCGGGACCTTTGCCCCTGCCTCCGGGGCGCCCTCGGTGGGGCCGCCGTTCATGGATGCGGTGTGCGCCTGACCGCTTTCCGCGGCCGGGAACGTTCTCTGCCGCGGTACGGGTGCGGGCATTGTTCCGGGTTCCTTCCCTCCCCCCGAGGGCGTGGCGGGGGCGTGGGCTCTCGGCCCGTCCCGTACTCACCGACTTTGTGCGAGCAGGGGCGTCCCTTTCCAGCGGGGACGATAGCGGGTGTCGGCGCCGCAGCGGAATGGTGTGGAGCACGCCGTTCGGCCATCAGCCAGTGTCATATGCCGCGTTATGGGCAGCAGTTGGACAGGCTCGGAGATGCAGCCGGAATGACGAACGTCACGTCCGCGGGGGTTCGGCGGTGCCAATTGCGTGGATTGGGTCACATGATGCAGGTCACGGGCGGATCGAACGGGGCGGGTTGAGCGGAGTGGGAGGGTGCGAGACCCGGGTCACTCAGTCCGCGGCCGTGTCTGTGTCCGCCGCTGCGTTCGGGCGCGCCTTGGCGTCCTCGGTCGTGTGCGATGCCGCGTCCGCTTTTCCGCTCCCGCTCCCGTTTCTGTTTCCGCTCTCGTTCTTGCTCCCGCCTCCGTTGTCGCTTCCGCTTCCGCCGGCGGTCCCACCCGGGCGTACCACCCCGAGGATCGGCATCGAACCGGCACCGGCGGTCGTCACCGTCCGACCCGGGCGCGGGGCGTGCACCATGGAGCCGTCGCCGATGTACATGCCGACGTGGCTGGCGTCGTCCCAGTAGATGATGAGGTCGCCCGGCCGCATGTCCTTGACGGCGACGCGCGGCAGCTGTCTCCACTGTTCCTGCGAGGTGCGCGGGATGGCCTGCCCGGCCGATATCCACGCCTGTGAGGTCAGCCCCGAGCAGTCGTACGCCTTCGGGCCCTCGGCGCCCCACATGTACGGCTTGCCGATCTGAGCGGTGGCGTACGCGACGGCCTCCCCGCCCTGCTCGGTCGCCTCGGCCGCGGTGCCTTCGAGGGCGCCGGAGTTCAGCCAGGCGGCCTGGGCCTTCTGGGCGGCCTGCCGCTCCAGTTCGGCCAGGCGCTCCTTCTCCTCCTGCTCCAGCTCGGACTCGATCTTCTCGGCCGCCGCGATCCTCTTCTCGATCTTCCTCTGCGCCTTGGCCTTGGCCCTGCGGCCCGTCTCCAGTTTCCGCCACTGGGCTTCGGCGTCCTCCGCGTGCTGCTCCAAGTCCTCCTGGGCGCGCCTCAAGTCACCGAGCAGGCCCTTGGCCGCGTGCTGGCCCTGACGTATCCGGCCCGCGCCGACGAGGAAGTCCTGAGGGGTGTCGCTCAGCATCAGATGGGCCTCGGGCGGCAGCCCGCCGCCGCGGTACTGGGAGGCGGCCGCGGCGCCCACGCGGTCCTTCAGGTCGTCCAGCTTCTTCTGGCCCTTGACGATCTTCCCGGTCAGCTTGACGATCTCAGCGGACTGCTGCTTCGTCTTCTCCTCGACGGCGTTGTACTCCTCGGTGGCGACGGCCGCCGCGCGGTAGAACTTCTCGAGCTTCTTGCGTACGGCTTCGAGATCCTTGGACGGCGCGATCTCGGGGTCCGTGCCGGGATTCGCGCCGGCGCTCGCGGTCGCGCTCGGGGAAGGTGGGGGGGTGGGGGCCGCGAACGCCGTGCCGGGTGCCGCCAGCACGGTGATCGCGCAGACCACGGTCACCGCCGTCGCCGTCAGAGTGCGCCTGCCCGCCTTCATGACCCCGCCCCCAAACTGATTAACCGGTCAGTAACATCCTGCCGTTCGGGGGATGTTGCCACGCCGACCTGTGAAGTGACCAGAGGTGACACTTCCCGTCTCCCCCTCCTCGTCATGACGATCGCCCCGTCGATGTGACGAACGACTCACGGGGATCGTTCCTGACGCCGGTCCGGGTGTCGGAGTGCCGGAGTGCCGACTCGCCCTCGAAGTGCCGAATTGCCCCCCGCGTGCCGACTCACCCCCGGGGCGCCAGGGCCTCCCACCGCACCGTGACTTCACCCTGCCGCCACCGCGCCGGGCCGTCCGTCACCGGCCAGTCGGCCGCGAGATCCCGCACCGTACGGATCCAGCGCTGGCGGGCGCCGTACGAGGCGTAGGGCGCCGCCGCCGCCCAGGCGCGGTCGAAGTCGCGCAGGAAGGCGTGCACCGGCTCGCCGGGGACATTGCGGTGGATGAGGGCCTTCGGCAGGCGTTCCGCCAGGTCCGAGGGGCGCTCCAGGGAGCCGAGGCGGGTCGCGAACGTGACCGTGCGCGGCCCTTCGGGGCCGAGGGCGACCCATACGTGCCGTCGTCCGATCTCGTCGCAGGTCCCCTCGACCAGCAGCCCTCCGCGCGAGCCCCGTCCGGGGGCGGCCGGTGCGAGCCGCGCGCACAGCCGCTGCCATACGGCGGCGACCTCGGCCTCGTCGTACTGGCGCAGGACGTTCGCCGCGCGGACCAGCGCCGGCCGGCCGGGGAGCGGGATCTCGAAGCCGCCGTGCCGGAAGGACAGCCCCTCGTGCTCGTACGGGCGGGCCGCCGTGACCCGGGCCGGTTCGATCTCGACGCCCACCACCCGCGCGCGCGGAGCCACGGTGCGGAGGCGGTGCAGCAGCTCGACCGCCGTCCAGGGGGCGGCGCCGTAGCCGAGGTCGACGGCGACGGGGTGGTCGGCGCGGCGCAGTTCGGCGCCGTGCGTGGCCGCGATCCAGCGGTCCATGCGGCGCAGACGGTTCGGGTTGGTCGTCCCGCGCGTCACCGCGCCCACGATGGGGGTCCCCCCGCTCGAGCGGAGTCGAGAGTGGGGGAGAAGCCGAGAGTGGGGGAGGGAGGCGGCGCGGGCGGTCATGCGTACGAGGGTATGCGGGCCCCCGGAACGGGTCCGCATCAGCCGGTGCCGTGCCTCCCGTGCCTCTCGCGCACCCCGCGCACCCCGCTCGTTTCGCGCACCCCGCGCTCGAACGGTTGAGCGACACCCGGTAATGATTCGGCAAAGACCCGATCCGGGGAGGCCGCCCGGAAATGGGAACGCCTTCCTCCGGTGTTGGGGAACTGGAGGGCGCACCGTATGCCCCCCGAAAGTCATGCCCGCAGCGAGGAGGACCGGCACGTGAGCCAGTACATCGCCAGGCTCGGGTGGCGCTCCCCCGCCGCGCCCCCGCGGCTGCGTCTGCACCGCAGGCCCCGCCGTGTGGCGATGCTCTCCGTGCACACCTCCCCGCTCCACCAGCCGGGAACCGGCGACGCCGGCGGCATGAACGTCTACATCGTGGAGCTCGCCCAGCGCCTCGCCGCGATCAACATCGAGGTCGAGATCTTCACGCGCGCGACCGCCGCCGCCCTCCCGCCCACCGTCGACCTGGCGCCCGGTGTCCTCGTCCGGCACGTCGACGCAGGCCCTTACGAGGGCCTCGCCAAGGAGGAGCTGCCGGCCCAGCTGTGCGCCTTCACGCACGGTGTGATGCAGGCGTGGGCCGATCACCGGCCCGGGTACTACGACCTGGTCCACTCCCACTACTGGCTCTCCGGCCACGTCGGCTGGCTCGCCGCCCAGCGCTGGGGCGTCCCCCTGGTGCACGCCATGCACACCATGGCCAAGGTCAAGAACGCCAACCTCGCCGATGGCGACACCCCCGAACCGGCGGCCCGCGTCATCGGCGAGACCCAGATCGTCGCCGCCGCGGACCGGCTGATCGCCAACACCGCCGAGGAGGCGGACGAGCTCGTACGACACTACGAGGCCGAGCGGGACAAGGTCGCCGTCGTCCATCCCGGCGTCAACCTGTCCCGCTTCCGCCCCGCCGACGGAAGGGCCGCCGCGCGCGCCCGCCTCGGCCTGCCCCAGGACGCCCTGATCCCGCTCTTCGCGGGCCGCATACAGCCCCTCAAGGCTCCGGACGTGCTGCTCCGCGCGGTCGCCGTCCTGCTCGGCGAGCGTCCCGAGCTGCGCTCGAGGATCTGCGTCCCCGTGGTCGGCGGTCCCAGCGGCAGCGGCCTCGCCAAGCCCGAGGGGCTGCAGAAGCTCGCCGCCCGCCTGGGCATCGCCGACGTCGTACGGTTCTGTCCCCCGGTCGGGCAGGAGCAGCTCGCGGACTGGTTCCGGGCCGCCTCCGTCCTCGTCATGCCGTCCTACAGCGAGTCCTTCGGGCTGGTCGCCATAGAGGCGCAGGCGGCCGGTACTCCGGTGCTCGCGGCCTCGGTCGGCGGACTGCCGGTGGCCGTACGGGACGGGGACACCGGTTTCCTCGTCCAGGGCCACGACCCGCGCGCGTACGCGCGCGTGCTGCGCGATTTCGCCGACGCACCGCACCTCGTCGACCGGATGGGCGAGGCCGCCGCCCGGCACGCCCGGTTCTTCGGCTGGGACAGGGCGGCCGCCGCCACGGCCGACGTCTACACGGCCGCGACGCAGGCGCACCGCCCTCACGTACGCTCCCACCATGGCTGACAGGGCGGCGGAAGCGGAACAGCGGGCGGCACAGGTCGTCGAGGGTGTGCTGAAGGACGCCGAGCTCGACTGGGAGAGCCCCGCCCCCGGCACGTACGTCGTGAAGCTGCCCGGCACCCGGAAACTGTCCACGACCGTCTCCCTCCTCGTCGGCCGTCACTCGCTCTCCCTCAACGCCTTCGTCGTCCGCCACCCCGACGAGAACGAGGCCGCCGTCCACCGCTGGCTCCTCGAGCGCAACCTCAAGCTGTACGGCGTGGGTTACGCCGTGGACCCGCTCGGCGACATCTACGTCACCGGCCGCTTCCCGCTGGCCGCCGTCACCCCCGACGAGGTCGACCGGCTGCTCGGCCAGGTCCTGGAGGCGGCCGACGGAAGTTTCAACACCCTCCTGGAGCTCGGGTTCGCCACCGCGATCCGCAAGGAGCACGCCTGGCGGGTGTCGCGCGGAGAGTCGACCAGGAACCTGGACGCGTTCACCCGCCTGTTGCAGCGCCCTTCGGGAGAGTGACGACGGCGCAGGTGACCGTCGGCGGCGACGCGGCCTACGGGCCGTCGGCCCGGTAGCGACCGGGCGTGACCGGTGAGGACCCGCGAGAACTCGGGGGAACCCGTGGGAGGCTGCCCCCATGCCGCCCGGCCCACCGCCCCGCCGCCGCCCGGTCCTCTTCCTGGACGTGGACGGCCCGCTCATCCCGTTCGGGGCACCCGGGTCCGGGGCGTTGGCCCGGGGCCCGCTCCCCGAGGGGGCAACCCGTTGCTGGACCGGCTCGACCCCACGGTGGGTCCCCGGCTGCTGGCCCTGGGCTGCGACCTCGTATGGGCCACGACCTGGCTCGACGACGCGAACGACACCGTGGCTCCCCGCATCGGCCTGCCGACGCTGCCGGTGGTGCCGTGGCCGGACGAACCCCTCACCACCGGCGCCCTCACCACCGGCGCCCCGCGGGGCCTGCACTGGAAGACGCGCCCCCTGTGCGAGTGGGCCGGCCACCGCCCGTTCGTCTGGCTGGACGACGAGATCGGCCCGATGGACGAGCAGTGGATCGCGGCGGCCCACCCGGCCCCGGCCCTCCCGCACCGGGTGGACCCGGCGAGGGGCCTGACGGAGGAGGACTTCGCGGTGGTGGGGGAGTGGCTGCGGCGGGGACAGACCCTGAACCGGTGACCCACTGCTTCAGGGCCCAGGTCATGGGGTGACCGGTAGGGCGAGGGCGGCCGCAGACACGTGGTCTGCGGCCGCCCGGGGGCCTGCCTGTGCGGTGATTCCGGTCGGTCAGTCGCGGCCGAAGATCTTCTTGCTGGAGCCGAGGCGCAGGAAGACGGTCTCGCCGGAGGCGTCGTCCAGGGCGTCGTTGTCGGTCACGGCGTAGACGCGGCCGTCGCCGCCGACGGTCAGCCCCTCGAGCTTCTCCTGGGTCCAGCCGTTCGTGGTCCTCAGGTCGGGCAGTACGTCGTGGGCGAGCTTCTTGCGCAGGACGGGCAGCTTGTCCGACGGCGCGGCCGATGCCGGCAGGTCGACGGTGTAGACGCGCTTGACCTTCGCGGCGGGACCGTTCAGCTTGTCCCGCTCGATGACGGCGAGCCTGTCGCCGACCACGGTGATCTCGGAGAGGCCGATCCAGTCGCCGGGAGTGGTGGTGCTGCCGATGCGGTAGCCGTACCAGCTCCAGGTGCCGACCGCGACGTCGTACCGGCCGAGGCGGACGATCCCGGACGGGTCGCCCGCGACCTCGCGCTGCAGCGCGGCCCAGACGATCTCGCGGCCGCGGCGGTCGGTGGTGGCGGTGACGCCCTCGAAGCCCTGGCCGCCGAGACCCGAGGCGACGTCCGCCGGCAGGGCGACGACCTGCCGGGTGACACCGGAACGGTCCAGCCGGACCAGCTTGTTGCCGGCGCCGGTCTTGCCCTCCACGGCGAGCCAGTAGCCGCCCTGCGGCCGCGCGAAGATGCCCTCGGCGTCGTAGCCGACGGGCTGCCCCTCGGCATCCTTGACGGTCAGCTCACGGGTGATCAGCGCCGGCTGCCCCTTGGACCGCTGCTTCGTGTCGACGGTCAGGACGCGGGTGGGCGTGTACGCCGCGTCGGTCACGCTGACCAGCTGGTCCCGCTTGCCGGGCACGGCGGACAGCGCGCCCAGGGCGCCCCAGCCGATCGGTGCGCCGGTGGAGTCCGACGCCGAGACGATGCTCGGGAACGCCGGGGTGCCCTTGCCCAGGCGGAACAGGCTCACCGAGGCCCGGACGCCGGCCGAGGCGTCGTCCACCTCGCTGGAGACCGCGAGCAGACCGCGCTCGGGGATCGGCAGCAGGCCCTCGGGGCCGTTGGTGGCGGGCAGTATCTGACGGAAGACGGGGGCGGTCGGCCGGCTGATGTCGTAGACGGCGACGAAGTTGCTCCGCTCCGAGCCGACGAAGGCGTAGCGCACGCCGTCGTACTCGGCGACGGCCAGGCCCTCGGGCTCGGTGCCCTTCTTCCCGGCCCGGCCCTCGTTGTGCAGCCCGTGGCGCACGGCGAGCCGTTCGAAGGTGTTGCCCGCGTCCCAGGCCACCTTGCCGGTGCGGCTGTCGAAGACGGTCCAGCCGCGGGAACCGCCGCGCCAGTCGCCCTCGTTGGCGGTCGCGAAGTAGCGGTCGTCGATCCAGTTCAGCGCGTCGGGCTCGCGCGGTACGTCGGTGATCGAGCCGGTCAGGTCGATCGTGCCGTCCTTGACCGTGTCGATGCCGTCGACCGACACCGTGCCGGCGCTGAACGCCTTGGTGACCTTGCCCGTCGGCACGTCCACCAGGACGATGCCGTTGTTCTCCTGCAGGGTCACCGCGAGCTGGTTGCGGCCGTTGAGGGAGACGTACTCCGGCTCCGGGTCGGTCGGCTCGGTGATCCCGGCCGCGACGAGCTCGGGCAGGGCCCTGCCGTCCTTCTGGGTCAGCGGCACGGACCGGACCCGCCACTTCGCCAGCGAGGTGCCCTTCAGGTCGACGATCTGCACGAAACCGGCGGGGAGCTGGGGCAGGTCGCCCTCCTTGCCGCCGGTCGGCGTCGCCTCCTCGTCGCGCTCGTTCTCGATCGCGATGGCGGCGTACCGCTGGTCCTTGCTGATCGCGATGGAGTCGGGCTGCCCGCCGAGGTCGTGGCTCGCCACCCGCTTGCGGTCGCGCAGCGAGATGACGTCGAGCCGGCCGGACGGGTCGGTGAAGGAGGCGCTGGTGTTCACCACCACCAGCACGTACTGGCCCACCACGGACACCGAGGTCGGCTCGTCCTCGGCGTCGCCGAGCTCGGACAGGGACAGCGTGCCGAGTCCGCGCGGGCGGTCGGCACGGCTGATGTCGAGGAAGCCGATCCGCTTGCCCGCGGCGTCGGTGTAGACGAGCGTGCGGCCGTCCTCGCTGGTCGCCGAGATCTCGGCGACGGTCTCGGCGGCGGGGTCCTCACCGGCCGGCCGGTTCTGGAAGACCGGGAAGGTGGCGGTCCGCTCGAAGGCCACCGCCCGGTGACGCTCCTGAGCCTTGTGGTCCGCAGCCTTGTGGTCCGCGCTCGCCACGCCCGTGCCGGCCAGGGCGGTGGCGGCGACGACACATGCCGCGAGAGCGGCGGTGGTTCTCTTGGAGGGCATTTTCGCTCTGTTGCAGTCCGGCTTCGTCGCCGGATCGTCGCACCCGTGTGCCCGCGCTGACGGACGCCTGGATGAACAACGGACAAAGATCGCCTACATCGCCGGCGGCCGACGGAGACAGGCTCTATAGGCCCGTTCAACTCCCTTACGCATCACCTCTGTTCACCCTCCGGGCCGGTGAATGGGTTGATGGCCGGGCGGGTGGGCGCTGCCGTTCGGTCAGTCGGTCCGACGCAGTGTGCCCGGGGGGCGGTGCGGCCAGGAAGCGGTGGAAGGGGCGAGGCACGGTGCCGGTGATCCCCTCGACCGTGGCCGTCGTCCGGTCCTCGGTGGATCCGCAACCCACCCGCAGGGTGCGGGCCCAGCCCTGCGTCGGTAGTGCCACCGACCAGGAGCACAGCCCTTCAGGGCCACGTGAGTTCGATACGGTCATGTCGTACGGCGTAGGCCGCTGGACCGCCCTTCTCCACGGCTCGATGCATCGCATCACGGTGTGCGATGAGCCGTTCGACCATCTCGGCGCTGCGAAGCTGCTGGTTGTCGAGGTGGAACAGCACCGCCTCGCGCTCCAGGACGGGCCGGATCCCCAGGCACGGGTCTTGATCCGCCCGTCCTTCGAACGGGATGCGGGGGCGGCGGGGCCGCGTACAGTCCTCCCCATGCCCGAGGTGCAGTTGCTCCGTCCGGACCATGCCTCCGCGCTACTCGCCTTCGAGTGGGAGAACCGCGCCTATTTCGCCGCGTCCGTCCCTGACCGGGGCGATGACTACTTCGCCCGGTTCGACGAGCGGCACCGCGCCCTGCTTGCCGAGCAACAGGCCGGGAACTGCTACTTCCACGTCTTGGTCGGCGCCGCGGGCGAGGTGCTGGGGCGGGTCAACCTGGTGGACGTGGCGGACGGCGGTGCCGAACTCGGGTACCGGATCGCGGAGCAGGCCGCGGGCCGAGGGCTGGCCGCCTCGGCCGTGCGGGAGGTGTGCGGCCTCGCCGTCAGCAGGTACGGGCTGACCGTCCTGCGGGCCGCGACCGACCTCGACAACGCGGCGTCGCGGGCCGTGCTGGCCCGTGCTGGATTCATCGTTACCGGCGAAACGGTGGCCTCTGGTCGGCCGGGCCTGACGTACGCCCGTAGCCTTGAGGACTTCTCCAGCCTTGAGGACTTCTCCGCCCCGGGAGTCGATGCCGATCGCTCCTGCTCGTCCTGGCGGCGTGATGCGAACAGCGGAAAGAAGCCGTGAGTGATCCACTGCCATCCGGTGGGGCAAGACGGTCCGGGCGGAGTGCGAGGGTCGAAGTGCCGACCGACGGGCCGTGAGCCGACAGCATCCGTATCCGCGTTCGTACCGACGTACAACCATTGGGCATCCGTCCGTGTCCAGGATTGCAGGTCAGGTGCTCACGGGCACCGCACGGACAACGGAGAACCATGCGCGCCTCACGCACCATCCTCGCCACCGCCACGGCACTCGCGGCAGCGGTCTGCACCTCCCTCCTCGTCGCCCCGGCGGCGGTCGCGGCCCCTGCCAAGTTCGCCGACGACTTCAACGGCGACGGCTACCGCGACTTCGTCATGCTCGGCGGGACGCACGGCAAGGACGGCAGGGTCACCGTCGTCTACGGCACGTCGACCGGCCCCGGCACGCGCGTCCAGACCATTCATCAGGACTCGCCCGGCATACCCGGTGCGGTGGAGTCGGGTGACGACTGGGGGTTCGCCGCGACCAGCGCCGACCTCGACCGCGACGGCTACGCGGACCTGGTCGTCGCCTCACCGGGCGAGAAGGTCGGCAAGATCCAGATGCGCGGAGGCCTGACCGTCGTCTGGGGCGGGTCGAAGGGGCTCGGCGCCGGCACCGTCTTCCACTCGCCCATCGCGCCGGAGTACGAGAACTCGGGCGATCAGTTCGGCCTGGACGTCGTCGCGGGCGACTTCGACGGCGACGGCGACCAGGACCTCGTCGCGATCAGCAACAGCCAGGCCGGCGCGGTCCTGCTCAAGGGCCCCTTCACCCGCAGCGGCGGGAAGAGCGGCTGGCAGTCCCTCGGCAAGAGCTACGGCTACCTGCACGCGTCCCAGCTGACGGCGGGCCGGGTCACCGCCGACGGCGCCACCGACCTGTACATCCTCGGCAGCGATCTCCAGAGCGATGACGACGGCGTGGACCTGCGGGCCTACTTCCACCGCGGCGGCGCCGACTTCACCCGGAGCGCGAGCGAGACCCGCGTACCGGACGACGGCGGCCACCAGCTGGGCGGCGGCCCCGTCACCGCCATCGGCGACTTCGACAAGGACGGCTACGGCGACCTCGCCATCGGGCGCGGCTACGAGCAGCCGGACGGCGAGAAGGGCTACGTCACGGTCCACTACGGCGGCTCCTCCGGTCCGAACACCGCCCGCAAGCCGGTGAAGTTCACGCAGAACACGGCGGGCGTGCCCGGCTCCTCGGAGAAGGGGGACTACTTTGGTGCTGCCGTCGTCGCCGGCGACGTCAACGGCGACGGCTACGCGGACCTCGCCGTCGGCGCCCCCGGGGAGGATCATGCGGGCAAGCGCCAGGGCGGCACGGTCACGGTCCTGCTCGGCCGCAAGGGCGGCCTGTCCGGCACCGGAGCCAAGGCGTACCACCAGAACACGTCCGGTGTCGGGGGAGCCGTCGAGAACGACGACTACTTCGGTCAGAACCTGAAGCTCACCGACTACACCCGCGACGGCCGCGCCGACCTGGTCGTCGACACGAACGACCAGCTGGACAACACCCGCTGGGGCCTGGTCCACCTGCTGAAGGGCTCGAAGTCCGGCATCACCGGCACCGGTTCGAAGTCGTTCACGGTGAAATCGCTCAAGCTGACGTACAAGACGCTCGGCGGCCCCTTCCCCCACTGACACCGGGCGGACGAGCAGGAGCCCCCTGCCGACGGAAGAAACCGCAGAGAGGGGGCTTACGGCCCCACGTGGATTGCCCTCCCCCGCGAAGGCGCGCAGGCACTGGACGCCGAACTTCGTGCCCTGCGCGCACTCGTCCTTCGCCTGGAAAGTCCCCGCCCCGCTCCCGGCCCACCCGGCACATGAACACCGCTTCAGGGGTCCGAACCGGGCGCCGTGTCCGGTGGGGCGGGGCAGCTCCGGCTCCTATACGGGGTCGGGCGGCCGCTCCGAGATCCGGATTTTCTTCGGCTTCACTCCGACTCGCGCGGCCTTGCTGCTCCTCGGCGGTGACAAGGCCGGAAACCGGGGGCGCTGGTACCGCGACAACATCCCTCTGGCCGAGCGGCTCTACCACGAGTACACCAGCGGCGAGGATGAGGGAGTAGTCCTGCCCAAGAGGCTGCGCAGGACTGGGAGGTTCTGGAGCAGGAGCCGCACGATGCGTTGGCTTGGCCGGCGGGAGGAATCAGTTCCGGCCGCTGCCGTCCACGATGACCGGGGTGCCGTTGCCCGAGCCGCAGGGCACGGCGTAGACCGGGTTCTCCTTGGCCGCTTCCCTGTACGCGTCGATGCACTGGTTCATCAGAACCTTGTCGGTCAGAGAGTCGTTGAGGATCTTGTTGGCGCGGGCGATGCCCTCGGCTTCGATCTTGCGGCGCTTGGACTCCTCTTCCGCCGTGCGGGTTGCCTCGACGGCCCGCTCAGTGGCCTCCTTTTGCTGGATCTTGCGGTCGATCTGCTTCTGGAGGGCGTCCGAAGGCTTGACGTTGCGCAGGTTCACGGCGGTGATGTCGATACCGCGGGGCGCGAGTCGTTCCTTGATCAACTCACCGATCTCCGCGTTGATCTTCTCCCGGGCCGAGGCGTAGCCCTGCTCGCTGGTGTAGCGGGCGAAGACGTTCCGGACGATCTCCCGGCTGTCCGGGTAGACCAGCCGCTGCTGAATGGCCTCCTCGTTCCCTGCCAGCCGGTACAGCTCCCCCGCCTTGGCCGGTGTGACCGCCCACTTCACGGTCGCCTCCACGTACATCACACCCCCCTGGGAGGACCGCACCTCGACGACGTCCTTGTCGGAGAGGTTGAGGTCGACCGGACGGGTCGAGAAGGGCGTGACATCGGTGAACGGCGTCTTCAGATGCATCCCGGACGTCATCGGCGCACCCACTCTGCCGAACGTCACCGGCACGCCGACCTCGTAGGCGCTGACGACGTACACCGTGCTGGCGATGGCACAGAGCACGCTGCCGAGCAGTGCGGCGCCGGCACCCAGCCGAAGCCGGAGCGAGTTTCGGGCACGGGCGACGAAGTACATCACCACGGCGGCGAGAACGAGCAGGCATGACAGTACGAGCACGGTGACCCCCCTGAGAGACCCTGAGCGGCACCCCCCGGCACCGCTCGCCAGTGGAGGATATGGCATCCGAAGTGCGGGGAGACCAGCGGGCGTTCGCAAGCGGCGTCACTGCCACGGCGCCATCCTGCGTGCTGTTGTCCAGCACCTGCGTCGGCATCCTTCCCGACCACATCGTCGACCTGGGGCTGAGCGACATTGACCGGGTTGGCGATGTCAGGCGGCTTCGACAACGTGACTCTTGTTCTCGAAGCCGGCGCGCCATACGCCAGAAGGCCACGGCGAAGCCCTGCGCCGCACTGACATCCGCACTGCACGGTCACGCAACTCGAGCGAGTATTTCCTGGGGGCAGCCATGACCGATGTTCCTCTCATGAGTCCCATCTGACTTGCTGTCACCTCTCCCCGCATCTCGGGGGAACCTCGGCGAGCGGGTTCACCTGAAGACGGGCCGGCTGATGTCGTACACGGCCTGCGAGGTGGCCGGCGGGGGCGCGTACGTCGCGGACACCGACGAGCTGGCCGAGCTCGCGTGGGTTACCCACGCAGAGATCCCGCGGTACGTCCCGTATGGGTTGTTCGAGCCGGTGCAGCAGCACCTCGATGTGGTCCTGCACCGCTGACGAAGGTCACCGCAGGCGCCGGAGGAGCCTGCGAGTCGTTGTGGCGCCTGCTGGCTCCCAGGCCGGCGGCGGCTGGGCAGGTGGTCTGGCTTGAGCGGGGCCGGCCGACCGGACGACAGGGGTGCGGCCGGTGGCGGGGATGACTCCCAATCACCGGCCACCGGTTCCTGTATGGGTGCCTTGCCTGTGTGCTCAGTCCTCGTGCGGGCGGAGCCTGTCAGCCCCGCAGCGACGATGCCGCCCAACCGGTCGTACTCGAGAAGGTCCTCGTGGGTCATGAAGGTGACGAGGGCTTCATGGTGCCGGACGACGTACTTGTGCAGGAGCTCGGCCAGTTCGCGCGCGGCTGCAGCTGCTTCGGCTCCGGCTGCGGGGCTGTGGACATAGACGCGAGCGGCCTGGAGCGGGGCGGAGACAGGAGCGCGGGCCCGGCCGGGGGCCGGGCCGCGCGGTGAGCGGAGCGAGCCGCCTTGAACCAGTAGAGAAAGTTGTAACTCAGTCTCCGCATCCGGCACCGTCGTTCAGTCGGCGATGTCGACCCCGTATCCACGTGCGAGGGCGTCGAGGCCGTGGTCGTAGCCCTGGCCGACGGCGCGTAGGCGCCAGACCGGACCCCTGCGGTAGATCTCCGCGAGCAGCATGGTGCGTTCGGTGGTGGCGGCGTCCAGGGTGGCCCGGGCGAGAGGCGCCCCGCTGCTGCCGGGGGCCGCACCGATCTGGATCGCGCCGACCGTTCCGAAGGCGGCGGCGCCGTCGATGGCGGCAGCGACGATGATCTTCCGCGTCGCGGGCGGCAGGGACGCCAGGTCGAGGGCCATGGTCTGTTCGGCAGGGCCTCCGGTCAGCAGGCGCGCTGTCCCGGTGGGGCTCTCCGGGGCTCCGTAGAAGATGAAGTCCTCGTCGAAGGTGACCTGTTCGTCCTCGTCGAGGAGGAAGGCGACGACGTCGATCTCGCAGTCGGACTGCGGGGCCCAACCGGCGGTGACGTACCACTCCGGCGCGGGTCCGCTGTGCGGCATGGGCAGGTCGATGACGCCGCCCCTTGGCATCACGTGCGGCTCCTGAAGCCGGAGAGCCCTCGTGTTCTGGTCCGTTGCGGTCGGAGAGGTGAGCCAGTGCAGGTCGTGCACCGGGAGTCCAAGGGCGGTGATGCGCCTCATGCGCCGGTCGCCCTCCCCTTCCGGCAGGAGCACGACGTCGGTGACGCCGGCGGACAGGTTGATCGCCGCGGACCCGCCCAGCTCGACGACGCGGGTACGAGCTGCCACGGCATCGGCATGGACACCACCGAGCACCAACACCCGGCGTCCCGCCAGGGGCTTGTCCAAGGTGCCGGCGGAAGGCTTCGGTGGACGCGGAGCGGGGACTGACACACCGGGGGAGGCCGTGGGGAGGGCCGCTGCTTCCGGGGCGGGCGCGGCAGAGGTTGTGGTGGGCACCGGCTCCAGGGGCCTGATCCGTTCTGCTTCCGGCTCAGCCACCGGGGCACCCCTGACGGCCGTCGCCTCATGCGCTGTTCCCGGCCGTACGTCGGCCAGCAGCCGCAGGAAGGTCTGCTCGTCGATGACCGGCACGCCTTCGGCGAGTGCACGTCGGGCTTTTGCCGAATCGGACGCCGGTTCGTTGGTGACCAGCACGCTGGTGTGCCGGCTGACGGAGGTCATCAGGTTCAGCCCGGCGGCGACCGCGCGCCCGACCAGCTCCGCCCGGGCGTGGGCGGTCTCACCGGTGATCGCGACCTTCATCCCCTGCCGGAGCGGTCCGCCGGGAGTCGGACGTCCCGGATTGCGGTAGGCACAGGGGGCCTTCGGCGGCTTCGGCGTGAACTGGGAATCTGCCCGCGGTGGGCAGGTCACCAGCGGCAGGGGCAGATCGAGCCGAGCTGCTTCGCGCAGTGACGCCCGCAGGATCCCGGCAAGCACCCGGGTGTCGTCCAGCGCATCGTGAGCGCGCTGCTGGGGGACGCCGTAGTGGGAGGCGAGGGTGCCGAGCTTCAGGTCGTCCGTAGGCGGATCCACCTGACGGTTCAGGGCCAGGGTGCACAGCCGCTGCGACACCGGCAGCCACATCCGCGCACGGGCGAACTCGTAGGCCAGGAAGTCATAGTCGAACTGGGCGTTGTGGGCTACCAGGATCCGGTCCTGGAGCATCGCTCCGATCCGCCCGGCGACCTGGTCGAAGGTCGGTGCACCCTGCAGCCGCTCGACGGTGAGCCCGTGCACCTCCACTGGGCCCGGATCGCACCCAGGATCGAGCAGTGTCGAGAACTCCCCGGTCTGTTCGCCGTCCGGACCGATCGTGATGACCGCAACGGACAGTACCCGGTCCCGCCGGGCCATGAGCCCCGAGGTCTCCACATCGATCAGGGCCCAGTCGTAGGCGTAGTCGCCCATGGCGGGCATGTCGAAGGAGGGGGAGAGGAGACTCATGGTGCCAAGGATGAGCCGATATGCGGTCTTCCTTCAAGCCGCATGGCGATCTGCCTTCGTCTGGAAGGCTGTGACGAGGTGGTCATGTCACGTCGACTGCAGAACCGGCGGGTGTCGCGAGTGCCGTCAGTGCTTCAGCGCCAGTTCTTGGAATGGGTCTACCGGCTGATCCGCAAGCTGCTTATCGCTCCCCTTGGGCCGGTGTGACGGGACCGCCGTGAGCGAGTGAATTGCGCACGGCCCGCATACGATCGAGGGCGCGCGACCAGCGGTCATCGAGCTCTCGTACTAGGCGCGCGTGCTCTCCTCTCCTACTAAGAAGTCATCTCATTTGGTGAGTCTGCGGTAGCAGATCAGGGTGCAGGCGATGCTGGTGAA
>NZ_JBHSOA010000088.1:0-3099 GCF_042655885.1 Streptomyces chlorus | reverse complement strand
CAATACCGGACCGGGAGTTCCCCGCCCTTCCGGGCGGTTGCGCACCGCTGACCAGCCCATATCAACCGGATTGGAGCTGGCAAGAACTCAAGAGGCGTAATGACGCCGGTTCCTCGCGTATACCTTCTCGTCTCGCTCACCGGGCCCGACCCATCCGGCAGTGCTGGGCCGACCCGACTTTGTCGAGGCTGCTCTCGCCCTTCCCGGCGATCCCCGGTTCAGGCTGCCTCCAGCTTCACCTCGCCGCTACGACGGCGAGGCGACGGTGGTCTTCCACCTCCGTCCGAAACAACAGCGCCTCGTGGCGCACTGACAGCGTTCTTACCGGCACCCCGAGTTGGCGCGCGAGGGTGGAAGGGCGCGGAAGCGGACTCCACCCCGATGCTGCCGGCCCGCTCCCGCCACGCCTCCGGGCTCCCTGGAGCGGTACGCCCGCCCCGGCGTCGACGCGGTCGCAGCGCACGTCGCCGCGTCTGATCCCGCCGCCCGCCGGCGGGGTTGATCACAGCGCCTACGGCACGTTTCCGGAGCGTTGCTGATGGCCTCGCGAAGCCTCAGGGCATGCTGTTCGGTGACATCATGAGTAGTGAATTCCGCATCATGACGGTCGTCCGACCAGACGACACCTGAGCCTCTTCCTGCCTGCCAGTACGGGAAGGCGGTGAGCACGTAAGCGACGCCGAGCAGGAGCCCACTGCGGCCGAAGGAACAGAGGCGGAGACCACCCCCGAGGAGGCACCGGCCACGACTGAGGCTGGCCCTGCGGAGGGCGAAGAGCCGACCCCCGAGGCGGCGGAGACGGGAGCTGAAGGACCCGCTCCCCCCGCGGCCGAGGAGACCGAGGCTGAAGAACCTGCGACCCCCGAGGCTGAGGAGACCGGGACCGAAGAACCGGCCACGACCGAGGCCGAGGAGACCGGGACCGAAGAAGCCGCCACAGAAGAGTAGGAGAATGGTTGTGCGCGACGACCGTCGCGCACAACCACGACGGCAGTCTCGGGACGCCCCTCAAGCAGACTGGCTGGCATCCGGCTCGCTGCCCGTGGGGACCGGCCGCGCATCCCGCCGCGCGGGGGGCGGAAGTCTGGATGCTTGCAGCACCGCCGGTGCCACCGTGGACGGGTCTCCGCTGGCCACCCACCGGTAGCGGGCCACCATCATCATGTTGTCGACGCTCTCACGCACGAACCCGTCCACGATGCCAAGACCGCCCTGGCGTTCACGCAGCACTACGTCGCCCGGCTTCTCATCGTCCGCGATCTGCTGGTAGTCCGCCGAGTCGGGGCAGCCCGAGAACTCGTACACCCAGTGGCCCATACCTGCCATCCTGCCGGGAACCACGAGCACCCCACTGCTCAGGCGCGAAGGCGGTGGAGTGGATCCGCCCGAAGGAATTACGGACCCTGTTGATCAGACAAGTCGATCTCGGAGCTCACTCGGAATCGCCGGTGCGGGAACTTGGGGGCCAGTGAGCCGGTGTCCAGTCTCCCTCCGGGTCGGTGGTCTGGCCGACTTCGATCAGATGGCCGTCAGGGTCGCGGATGTAGCAGCGGATCTCGTACGCGTGTTGTTTCGGCGGCGTCAGGAACTGGGCACCTCGGGCGCTCCACTCCTCGTACAAGGGGTAGATGTCCTTGACGCGGATATTGAGGAAACTGCTGACCCGGCCGAAATCGCGCGGCGCCTCCAGGGTGACCGAGGGCTTGTCGTCCGTCGGGCCTCCGCCGCCGTTGATGATGATCCAGCTGTTGGCCAGTGCGACATAGGTCAGGCCTCCAGGGCCGGAGTAGGCCAGCCGGCCGCCGAGCACTTCGGTGTAGAAGCGTCGAGAGCGTTCGACATCGTCCGAGACGATGAAGTGGGCCAGCACAATTCCCTCTGGCGGTGGCGGGAGATCGACCATCTGGTGCCTCCACTTGTCGGTCTTATGCTCCGTTGATGATGTGCATTGACGGTAGGTTCCCCCTTCGAAGTGCCCGGCAATTTCACCGGCTCGCCCTCCTGGAAGATTCGCGGGCAGCTGTACACGGATGGCTCGCCGCTTAAGGTCATTGGAGCAACGCAGAGGTGTGGCTCTCGAGTCCCAGCGCCACACGATTACTGAGGGATTCGCTGCCTGTGCGCAAGTGCCCGTCGGGCCCATCGACTCAGGGATCGAGTCTTTCCAAAACTGCGGCGGTCACTACCCCGTAAGCCAGATGGGGCACGATGTCGGCAATCCGGTCCTTTGCAGACCACGTGCGCGGGTCGGTCACTTTGAGCAGGGTCATGGGGGCGTCGGTGCCCAGACGGGCGCCGAATCCAGCGGTCGCGTAGGCGATCAACCTGGACGGACGCCAGCCCTCGGCCCGCACCAGGCCCAGAAGGGCACCCAGACCGATCCCGGCAGCGATGCCGGTCAGTGCCGCCAGGCCCGCGACTCGATTTTCCTTCTCAGCGCCGTGACCGGGAATGGGCAGGTGCATCGCCTGTGACAGCTTCTCGACGGTGGCTCGCGGAGTGCCACTTGCGGGCCGCGCACGCCATGCCATGTCCAGATAGCCGACGGTGTTGAGAGCAGTGGTACCGGCGGCACCGGCAGCGGCTCCGTACAGCAGTCCGGTGACGGGTCTGGTCATCGTCTATCCCTCGGTCGTCTGGCGTGCAGTGCGCCCCGCACGAGTCAACGCCGGAGCCGGTTCGCCCGCCACCGGAGGACAGCGCGTGTAGAGCCCGATCCATGTCTTGTAGGCCGCGCGGGCGACGGCTTCGTTGTCCTGCCATTCGCCGGTGACCGCGGGGCCGCCTTCCTCGAATTGGAGGATTGCCCGGTAGAGGGTCATGGCCGGTCCCTGCTGGTCTCGTCGGCGAATGGGGACGGCGAGTGGGCGACGACGTCGGGGTGCAGCGTGGGCGCGATGTCCTTGAGGTCGGGGTGGGTGGCGGCGACGTCGCGTAGCAGTCGGGTGAAGGTGACGTGGTCGAGTGCGCGGCCGGTGCGTGAGAGGAGCAGGGGGCCTTGGGTCTTGGTGGAGTGCGGGGTTTTGTGGGTGCGTACGACTCTGCTGCGCAATTCCCTGCGGGGTGACGGCGGGCACGGGATGATCGCTCGTGCGGTCG
>NZ_JBHSOA010000087.1:0-23017 GCF_042655885.1 Streptomyces chlorus | reverse complement strand
CGACATCGGACAAACCCGCTGGCCACAAACCTGAAACGGTGACCCGCGAAGTCCGGGCCTAGACGGTCGTGCGGCGTGGTCGTGTGGCTCAACGACTACGCCGCGATATCGAACACATGTGTTTCGGTCGGGTCCGGAATCCCGAGATAGTGCGCGCGTCGGCAGGTGGAGGATGCATGGACCCGTCCGCCGTAACGGGCGTGCGAAGGAGAGTGGTTGGCCGAAACGCCGACGATGACGCTCGCGGCTGCCGCGAAGGTCGCTGCCGGAGCAGACGCGTTCAATCTCTGGGGGTCGTCCTTTCAGGGGGCAGCGGACAGCACAGATCGGGCCGCGGCGGGGATGCCGACGGCCTGGCGACGGATGCTCAGTTCAGGACGAGACGGAGATCAGGGGCTGAGGACGGTGAAGGCGACGGCTGGGAAGCGGCGGCCGTTGACCTGGAGGGCGAGCGAGTAGGAGCCCGGTGCAACCTTCCACCGTGCGGTCGAGCGCAACGGGTGCGCCTTGACGAGCCGCAGTTCCTGGCCCGGCTTGGCCGTGGCGCGGCGCAGGAAGGACACCTTCTCCCGCGGCCGGCCGTTCTGACCCGTGGTGGCGATCACGATCATCACGTGGACCGGAGCGGTCGTGGTGGCGGTGAGAGCGGCGGAGAAGTCCAGGGTGTCGCCCTCACGGAGTTCGGTGCGCTCCAGGATGAGCGGGGTGAGCGTGATGGGCGCGTCGTGGGCGTAGCCGAGGATGGCGTAGGCGGGCGGCCAGCCCTCCTTCAACTGGTTGCGCAGGGCGTTCCGGGCGAGGAGGCCCTGTTCTCCCGAAGCTACGGCGAAGTGACAAGTAGCTCTCTGTAGCGGATCTGGGGTGTGCTTGTCAGCGTTTTTGATCTTCTGGGCTCATGGGGGGGCCGTGCTCGGCGAGGTTGGTCCGGTCGTGACGACCGGAGGGAGCGCGGGGTGCGGCAGGAGTGGGAGCCGGAGGACCTGATCGAGGTCTGGACGCTGCTGGAGGAGGACCAGGAGCGGTTGCGGAACAAGTCGGGGGCGAACCGGTTGGGGTTCGCGTTGCTGCTGAAGTTCTTCGAGGTGGAGGCCCGGTTCCCGGAGGACTCCGGGGAGATCCCGGTGCCGGCGGTGTCGTACGTCGCCCAGCAGGTGAAGGTGGCCGCGGAGGAGTGGGCCGCGTACGACTGGTCGGGGCGGGCGATCAAGCGGCACCGGATGGAGATCCGGGGAGCGTTCGGCTTCCGTGAGTGCACGGAGGAGGACCAGGCCCAGCTCGCCGAGTGGCTGTCAGTCGAGCTGTGCGGGGTGGAGCTGAACCGGGACCGGCTCGCGGAGGCGGTGGTGGCCCGCTGCCGCAAGGACCGGCTGGAGCCGCCGGCCCCAGGACAGATCGCCCGGCTGGTGGGCAAGGCGGTCAGCACCTTCGAGGAACGGTTCTGCGCGGCCACCGTGGGCCGGCTGTCGGCGGCGACCCGGTCCCGACTGGACGACCTGATCGCCGAGGACGCAGACACGGACGCGGAGAGCGCGGGCGGCGGGGGCACGTTCTTCACCGAGCTGAAGGCGGACCCGGGTGCGCTGGGGCTGGACAGCCTGCTGGCGGAGGTGAACAAGCTCCAGCGGGTGCGCGGGCTTCAGCTTCCGCCGGAGCTGTTCGGGGACGTGTCGGGGAAGCTGGTGGCGGCCTGGCGGGCGCGGGCGGCGAAGGAGTATCCCTCGGATCTGCGGGCGGCGGCCGGGCCGGTGCGGTACACGCTGCTGTCGACGCTGTGCCATGTGCGGGAGACGGAGATCACCGACTCGCTGGTGGAGCTGTTCATCCAGCTCGTGCAGAAGATCAACACGCGGGCGGAGAAGAAGGTCGAGGGCGAGTTCAACAAGGAGCTCAAGCGAGTCCGCGGCAAGGAGGGCATTCTGCTGCGGCTGGCGGAGGCGGCGGTGGCGGAGCCGGGCGGCACGGTTCGCAAGGTGATCTATCCGGTGGCCGGGGAGTCCACGCTGAAGGCGCTGGCGGCGGAGGCCGCGGCGAACGAGGCGCGCTATCGGGCCCGGGTGCGTACGGTGCTGCGCTCGTCGTACTCGAACCACTGGCGGCGGATGCTCTCGCCGCTGCTGAACGCGTTGGAGTTGAAGTGCAATAACACCGCCTACCGGCCGGTGATGGACGCGATCGATCTGCTCAAGCGGTATCTGGACCAGCCCATCGCCAAGGAGGGGGCGTTCTTCGACGAGGCGGAGAAGATCCCGCTGGGTGGAGTGGTGCGCGAGGAGTGGCGCAAGGCGGTCGTGGATGAGCGCGGCCGGGTCGAGCGCATCCCGTACGAGCTGTGTGTGCTCGTGGCGCTGCGGGACGCGCTGCGGCGGCGGGAGATCTGGGTGCCGGGGGCGAACCGGTGGCGGAACCCGGAGGACGATCTGCCGCCGGACTTCGAGGACAACCGCGATGTGCACTACGACGCGATCCGCCAGCCGCAGGACCCGGAGAAGTTCATCGAGGCCCTTCAGAAGCGGCTGCGCGAGGCCCTGACCCGCTTCGACACCGCGCTGGAGCTGGGCACCACGGGCGGGGTGGACATCGTCCGTCGGCACGGTGAGCCGTGGATCAAGGTCTCGCCGCTGGGCAAGCAGGAGGAACCGGAGAACCTCGTCGCCCTGAAGGCGGAGATCGAACGCCGCTGGGGCACCATCGACCTGATCGACATCCTCAAGGAGGCCGAGTTCGCCACCGGCTTCACGTCCGAGTTCACCTCGGTCGCCACCAGGGAGGCGGTCCCGAAGGCGGTGCTGCGGCGCCGACTGCTGCTGGTGCTGTTCGCGCTGGGCACGAACATGGGCATCAAGCGGGTCGCGGTCACCGGCAAGCACGGCGAGAGCGAGGCCGTCCTGCGCCGGGTGCGGCACCTGTTCGTCAACCGGACCAACCTGCGCGCGGCGCTGGTGCGGCTGGTCAACGCCACCTTCGCCGCCCGCGATGCGGCGTGGTGGGGCGAGGGCACCGCGTGCGCGAGCGATTCCAAGAAGTTCGGCTCCTGGTCGTCGAACTTCATGACCGAGTGGCACCAGCGGTACCGCGGGCCCGGGGTGATGATCTACTGGCACGTTGAGAAGAAGTCGCTGTGCGTCTACAGCCAGCTCAAATCCTGCTCGGCCTCCGAGGTCGCCGCGATGATCGAGGGCGTGCTGCGGCACTGCACGGACGTGGAGATCGACCGGCAGTACACCGACACACACGGCGCGTCCATCGTCGGGTTCGCCTTCGCCCACATGCTCGGCTTCAACCTGCTCCCCAGGCTGAAGAACGTCGGCTCGGCGCGGCTGTACCGGCCAGCGGCCGGGGAGGACGAGAAGTGGCCGCACCTGGCGCCGGTGTTGTCGACCAAGACGATCGACTGGGACCTGATCCGCCAGCAATACGACCAGATCGTGAAGTACACCACCGCCCTGCGCCTAGGCACCGCCGAGGCCGAGCAGGTCCTGCGGCGCTTCACCCGCGGCGGGCCCAAGCATCCGACCTACCGGGCGATCGAGGAACTGGGCCGCGCAGTGCGTACGGCGTTCATCTGCGACTACCTCGCCGACGCGGACCTGCGGCGCGAGATCAACGACGGGCTCCAGGTCGTGGAGAACTGGAACTCCGCCAACCACGACTTGTTCTACGGCAAGGACGGCGACTTGACCGGCTCCGACAAGGAGTCCCAGGAGGTCTCCATGCTCGCCCTGCACCTGCTCCAGTCGGCGCTGGTGCACGTCAACACTCTGCTGCTTCAGGACATCCTGAGCGAGGAGACGTGGCAGAAACGGCTCACCGACGCCGACCGGAGGGCCCTGTCCCCACTGTTCTGGACCCACGTGAACCCTTATCTGGACACCTTCGAGTGACGCGTGAACCGGCGCCGTGGCGGTGGAGGTGCAGGTCTCGTTGGGCCATCCGAGCAGGCTCGGGGAGGCCGGTGTGCGGGTGGTCAAGGAACGCGATGGCAGTGTCGTACGGCGAGTGCGGTTGGTCGACGGGGACGGTGAACCGGTCACGGCGGCCTGCCGGTTCCTGGACCATCTGGTCGACCGGGGTTTCTCGCCGCACACGATCTGCGCGTACGCGTACGACCTGCGGCGGCTGTTCGCCTTCCTCGTCACTGAGCGCATGGACTGGCATGAGTTCCGGGGCCCGGACGCGCTGCGGCTGCTGGCATTCTTGCGGCGGGCACCGTCGCGTCGACCGGCCCAGCGGCTCGGCCTGACGGTGGTGGTCGGTGGCCCGGAGGCGCCGGGCAGCCTGCTCGCTCCGGCGACGGTGAACCGGATCCTGGCTGCCGTCTCCAGCTTCTACGACTGGGCGGTGGTCGCCGAGGAGTACGACGGCGACTCCCCCATGCAGAAGCGCCTTGACCCGGCGCTTGCACGGGTGCCGGACCGGCATCAGCCATTCATGGGCCGCGCGAGCCGTCAGCAGCCGACGCGCCGCACGGTGACGGTCAAGCAGCCGCGGCGACTGCCGCGTCCGGTGGACGAGGCGGTGCTGGAGCAGTTCATCGGCAGCCTGAAGCGGCTACGGGACCTGGCAATGTTCCTGTTGATGCTGGACGGCGGGCTGCGGCCGGGGGAGGTGCTGTCGCTGCACTTGGACGACATCTCCTACGGCCGGCGCCGGGTGACGGTCCGCAAGCGCGACGACCACCCGCGCGGGGTCCGCGGCAAGTCCCGCACTGAACGGGTCGTGGACCTGCACGAGCCCCGCACCCTGGACGCGGTCAGCCGCTACGTGATGCACGAGCGCCCGCTCGACGCGACCAGCCCGTTCGTGTTCCTGGTCGGTGGAAAGGGCACCCGCCGCCTGGAGCCGCTGGGCTACGACGCGGTGGTGCGGCTGTTCGCGCGGCGGCTGGACAAGCTCGGTCTGCGCACGCCGGAGACCACGCCCCACGCGCTGCGGCACACTCACGCCACCGCGATGTGGGAGGGCGGGATGCGGGAGTTGTCCCTGCAGAAGCGATTGGGACATGCATCGCCCGAGTCGACGAAGGTTTACACCCGCGTCTCCGACGAGGCCGTGCTGGCTGACTACACCCGCGCGCTGGAGAACAACCGGTGACCGCGCTCGCCCTGGCGCCCGCTCCAGAACCGGACTGCCGCCGGTGCCACGCGCCGAGAGAGGAGTACTTCGCCTGGGTCCGCGCGACGTTCGCCGATGCTCCGGCGTCGATCAAGTCCCGTCGCTACTTCTACAACCGCTTCCTCAAGCACTGGCCGGACTTGGAGGACTGGCTCGCCGAGCCCCTGCTGGTCCGCCTGGACCTGCACGGACGCCTCGCGCACGAGCCCGGCAAACGCATCGGGCCGTCCCACGAGGCAGGCCCCTACCTCGCCTACCTCTCGCTGGTGCACGGCATCCGGCTCGACGCCGACTACGTCCTCAGCCGGAACTTCGACAGCCTCTTCGTCCCCAAGGTCGCCGCCGGCCTCGGGCTGGACCTGGATCTGCTCGATTCGCTCTCCGCCCGCATGCTCCAGCTCGGCTACGCGCCTGTCAGCGGCCGGTCCGTCCTCACCTGGACCTTCACCCGCCTTCTGCTGATGCGAGGCGACCCCGATCTGCGCGCGATCCGGCTCGACGACCTCACCGCGCTCGCCGAAGAGATCAAACGCTACTGCGCCCGGCCGGAGGCCGGGTTCGTGCGGGCCAGCCATGTCTCCAACGCACGCCGCCGCATGCCCATGGACCAGCTCGCTGAGATCTACCAGAAGGCGTGTCTGACCAGGTTGCACGGCGTCCATGTGCTGCTGTTCAACATCGGGCAGGTCCCCGAGCCGCCGTTCCACGGCCTGAAGACCGCCGAACTCTGGCGAACCGAACTCACCCCTCCCGAGACACCGCCGGCGCTCGCCGCCCCGGTGACGCGCTGGCTGTCGGGACGGTTGCAGACCAGCGACCGCGCGGAGTCGGTCCGCCACTCACGCGACGCCTTCCGCTACTTCCTGCGCTGGCTCGCCCAGGCCCACCCTGACATCGACGCGATGACCCAGCTGGAGCGCCGACATGTCGAGGGCTTCATGGCCCACCTGCACGAACACACCAACGCCCGCACCGGACGGCCGCTGACGGCACGCTCCCGCTACACCTATCTCAGCCCGCTGCTTCAGTTCTTCCGCGAGACCAGCCAGTGGGGCTGGAACGATGTCCCGGGCCGACCACTCCTCGGCCGCTCGGACATGCCCAAACTCCCCTCAACACTGCCTCGGTTCATCCCCCGGGCCGAGTTGGACCGCCTCATGGAAGCGGTCGAGGAACTCCAAGACCCCCACCAACGAGCCGCTCTGCTTCTGCTGCGCTGGAGCGGTGCCCGGCGCGGGGAGATCGCACGGCTGACCCTGGACTGCCTGGACGCCTACCCCGACGGCTATCCACGGCTGCGGATCCCGGTCGGCAAGACCTACACCGAGCGCATGGTCCCCCTGCATCCCCAGGCAGCGGACGCGCTGCGCGAGCTGATCGACGCGGCCAAGGCCGCGAACGCCGCAGCCCGCCACGACGCATGGGCCCAGCGGCCTGTCCGCTACGTATTCATGCGGCGCGGAAAGCCCATGGGCCGGCACTTCCTCTACGAAGACGCCCTGGAAATCGCCTGCCGCAAGGCCGGACTCGTCGACGGCGACGGCCACCCCACCGTGACCCCCCACCGGTTCCGCCACACAGTGAGGAAGTTTCATCGTGATTCGTGCAGGTCAATGGCCCTGGTGTGACGGGCGGTTGGGCTGCTTGCGCATGTCACAAGCGTGATCGCGTCGGGGAGATCATCTGTCGTCCCGCTTCGGTCGTCTTCCTCGGATCTCCTGCACGCTGCGCACCGGTCCCCCTACCGTGCGTGCAGGGCCGCGACGGAAGGCCTGCGAAGGAGGGGGCATGGCCCAGAACCTGATGGTGTGGCTGCTGGAGCGCCGGGTGGTGCTGGAAGAACGCGCCGAGCAGCTGCGCAAGCAGCTGGCCGACACCGAGGCCGAAGTGACCCGATTGGGGGCCGCCGAGGTCGTCTACCAGCAGTATCAACAGGACGCCGACGCCGGGCACCCCGACGCCGCGGCCTGGCAGCAGGCCCTGGAAGAGGCCACCGGCGGCACGCCCGCGGCGCCCCCACGGCCCGCCGGCACGCCCGGAGCCGCGGGCCAGCTGCTGATTCCCCGCCACGGCCCCGACGCCGACACCGGCGACCTGCCCGCCGACTACCAGAAGATCATGGAGATCGTCGCGGGCGGTGACGGCCCGCTGCAGGCCAGGGACGTGGCCCGCCGGCTGGGGCTGGATGCGGTGCCGGCGAAGGTGGAGGCGGTGCGCGGGAAGCTGCGCAAGCTGGCCGAGCGCGGCTGGATCACCCGTACCCCGGCCGGACGCTACCTGCCCCGGTAGCCCGCGGCCCGGCCCCGCGCAAGGGCCGATTCCTGCCGTAACGAGCGTGCCCCCGGCGGGGGTTGGACGGTGTGTGAAGACCAAGTCCAGCCCCGCCGGGGGCGACATCAGCCTTGTCTACTCCGTCCGCCTGCCGCTGTCCACTTCGACCGTCAACCATGTGGCCTCTTTGATCCGCGCCCACCGCAGACAGATCCGCTCGCGGTGGCGCACGCTGAACGACGGGCGGATCGCGGTGATCGTGCTCGCCCACCTGCGCAACGACGAGCGTCTGGCCGATCTGGCCGGCGGCGCTTCGGTGTCGGCCTCCACGGTGCGGCGCTGGGTGCTGGAGGTGATCGGCCTGCTGGCCGCACGCGCCCCGCGTCTGGACCGCGCGCTGGCGAAAGTGGTCAAGGACAGCGGGTGCCTGGTGCTGCTGGACGGCACGCTGATCCGTACCCGGCGACGAACCGGTCGGGCGAACCGGAAGAACTACTCGGGCAAGCACAAGGCGCACGGCCTGCTCTTCCTCGCGCTGACCGATGCGAAGGGGCGGCTGCTGTGGATCTCCTCGGCCCGCCGCGGCGCCTGCAGCGAGATCACGGCCGCCCGCTACGAGAAGCTGTGCGCGCGGCTGCGGGAGTTTGAGCTGGGGGCGGTGGCCGACCTGGGTTTCGTCGGCCTGGACGACGGGGCCGAGGAACAGCCGGCGGTCATCACCGGGTTCAAGGCGAACGGCGGCAAGCGTCTGTCGCCGGCGAAGAAGGTCGTGAACCGGCTGATCAGCAGCCTGCGGGCACCGGTCGAGCACGGCTTCGCGAGCCTGAAGACCTTCCGGATCCTGACCAAGGTGCGCATGCATCCACGGCACGCGACCGCGCTGGTGCGGGCCCTGCTGGTGCTGACGCACCACCAGATGGCGCGGTGACCGGTGATCTCCCCGCCACGATCACCGTGATGAGCTGCGCGAGCACCCCAACGACTCGTCACACCAGGCCCGGTGACCTGCACGAATCACGATGAAACTTCCTCAGTAGGCACCCAGCTCGCCGAAGGCGGCGCCCAGATCCAGACCATCATGGCGATCCTCGGGCACCGCAACGCACAGATGTCGGCCACCTACTCCCACATCAGCGACCCCGTCCTGAAGGAGCAGTACGAGAAAGTCATCGCCGCCGGCGGACGGATCGCGGGCCCAGCCGCAGAGGAACTCCTGACCAGCCGGATCGGCGAAAACAGCCTGAACTGGCTCAAGACCAACTTCTTCAAAACCGAACTCGAACTCGGCCACTGCCTGCGGGCCCCCGCCGAGGGACCCTGCGAGTGCGACCTCTACCTCCGCTGCTCGAAGTTCCTCACCACCAGCGAGTACACACCGCGCCTGCGCTCCCGCCTCGCCCGCGAGCAGCAACTCGCCCAGGACGCCGTCGAACGCGGCTGGCCCCGCGAGGCCGAGCGGCACAACGCCATCGCCGACCGAATCCGCAACCTCCTCGCCGACCTCGGAGAGAGCACCGCACCCGGCCCTGACGACCACTGCTGACCAACCCATCCTCAACAGAGGAAAGCCGATCAGCCCCCACCTACAGGTCTGCCCGCGAACCCGTGCAAGATCTTCGCTATGAACTCGCTGAACGACACCACCTGGGTCACAACACGGGCGGACCTCGTCTCCTACATCAGACAGCTCAGCCAAGAGGCCGGGGTCCCTTCCAGCGGTTGGGAGAACCAATCACTGGACCGCTACCTCGAAACGCTCAGCTCCTGGACCAACGATATGGACGGCTACTTCATCAACCGCGGAGAGTCCGTTCCCGACCGGCCCGACTGGAGCTTGATCGCCAGCATGCTGAGGGCGGCTTGCTTCTACGAGTGAGCCCTCACTGTCCCAGAAATCGTCCAGATAAATGCGGATGTGGTCGTGGCCGAGCGGGGAGAGCCGGGCGAGGTCGGCGTCGGAGACGTGGTGGCCCTCGGCGCGGAGCTGGTTGACGGCCTCCTGGATATACACCGAATTCCACAGAACACAGGCATTCAGGATGAGTCCCAGGGTCGATAGCTGGTCTTCCTGCCCCTCCTTGTACTTCTGCCTCAGCTCGCCCTTCTGGCCGTAGAAGATGCGGCGGGCGAGTTCGTGGCGGGACTCCTGCCGGTTGAGCTGGGTGTTGACCTTCCGGCGGAAGAGTTCGCTGTGGTAATAGCGGGCGAGGAAGGCGGAGCGGTCCAGGAGGCCGATCTGCATGACTGCGCGGCCGAGCGGGCTGGGGCGGCCCTGGCCTGCTAGGACGGGCAGGATCTGGGAGGCGCGGACGGTGCCCTCGCGCAGGGAGCCGGCGAGGCGGAGCAGGTCGTCCCAATAGTCGGTGATGGTGCGCAGCCGGATGCGCCCGGTCGTGAGTGGGTTGAGCGGACCGTAGTCGGCCGGGGGGTCTGCGCGGTAAAGCAGGGTGTTCCCGGCGTCGGCCAGGCGCGGGGAGAACTGGTAGCCGAGGAGCCGGAACAGCCCGAAGATCATTTCGGAGGCGCCTGCGGTGTCCGTGGCGATCTCGGTGGGGTTCAGCGAGGTGGGCTGGTCGAGGATGCCGTCGAGCAGGTAGAGGCTGTCGCGGCGGGTGCCGGGGATGACGATGTGGTTGAAGCCGCTGTACTGGTCGGAGAGGTAGTTGTAGAGCGTGATGCCGCGGGCGGCGAAGTACTTCGGATTCGGCCCGGAGTTGAGGGCCCGTAGCGGGGTGGCGAAGCGCAGGCCGTCGGCGGAGGCGAGTTCGCCGCCGCCCCAGTGCCCGACGATGGGCAAGGTCGCCTGGTAGTCGACCAGGACCGCGTTGGCCAGGCGGAGGGTCTCGGCGCGCAGGTAGTTCTGCTCGACCCAGAACAGCTGGTCGCGGGAGCGGCCCGGCTCGTCCTCCGACACCATCGCCTGGATCCCGATGTTGCACGCCTCCGCCACAAGAACCGCCGCCAGCGAAATGATCAGTTGCTCGGCTCGGCTGCCGGCCTCGGAGACGTGGTGGAAGTGGTTCAGGAACCCGGTCCAGGCGTGGACTTCGAGGAGCAGTTCGGGGAGGTCGACGGTGGGGATACGGGCGTCGACCGCTTCGCGCAGCTCCTTCAGGCTGGCCGGCTCGGTGAGCTTGTCCAGGCCGGTGAGGATGAGGTGGTCGCGCATCCTGCCGTTCTCGGTGCGCTGCTCGATACGCACGTGCGGGTTGTCGGCGAGCCCGGCGGCCAGGCGCCGGTAGTCGTCGTCGAGTTCCCGGCACCAGCGTGTGAGATCGACTCCGGGTTTCTCCGACAGGCCCAGGCTGCGGCATACCCGGGTGCGGGCGCTTTCCCAGGCGGCATCCTCAAGCAGGGCTTTGCGTGGGTCGCCCCACTTGTCGAGGCCGGGCACGAACACGTTGTGACGGCGTAGAGCGCCGCGCAGGGCCTCGGCGGTGCCGACGATCCATGCGTGCTTGTCGACGCCGCCGGCGTGCTCACCCTCGGTGGGGAAAACGCGCATCTGCCAGGTGGGGGCGAGGTGGTCGGTGGGGACGGGAGGGAACAGCTCGCTCTGGCGGCTCTTGGCCAGGGTCCGCTCCAGCTTCGGCAGGAACTTCAGGGCCTCCATCAGCGGTCCTGCCTCCTCGACGCCCTCCAGGTCGAGGTGTTTCGCGAGGCGCCGTAGCGGCTGGTTGATGGTGCGGTAGCGGGCGGTCAGTTCGTCGGCGATGGTCTCGGCTTCGGGCCGGGCCAGTTCGCCGACGGTACGAGCGGCCTGGTGCATGGCGGTGATGTCGAGCACGTCGAAGCCGCTGCGGACGTCCTGCTCGGGGTCGGCCGCCGCGTGGCTGAGGGTGATCCACGCCTCGCGCAGCATCAGCGCGGCGGCGTCCAGGTCGCCCAGGGTGCGCATGCGCCGCTTGGCCGCCAGGTTCGCGGAGGTGCGGGCCAGGTCGGACATCAGCATGTCGAAGACCTCGATCGCCTCGTCCGCGGCCCGGGTGCGCATCGCGGCGGCGAACGCCACCAGAGTGGCCATCCGCCGAGGTTCGGCGAGGTCGGCGACGGCCTGGGCGCGGACCTGGGAGGCGTAGCGGGACAGCGCGTTGAGGCGGCTGGCGGGGATGTCGGAGAGGTCCCAGCCGGAAGCGCCGAGCTTGTTGAGCTCGATGAACCGGTCGATGGCCTTGCCCGCGCCGGGGCCGGTGATGTCGCGCGGAGAGCGGCGCAGCCGGTCCAGCTTGGAGGTGCGGCGCGTGTTCTCTACCGGCAGCAACGTTTCCAGGGCGGCACGCTGGGCGGGGGTCGGTTTGGCGGCCAGAGTGCGCCAGGTCTTGCGGTTGGTGCGCTCGCGGATGGAGGAGACCAGGCGTTCGAGGACGGTGGCACCGGGCAGCAGCACCTTGTTCTCGACCAGGTGCAGCGTGGCGAGGTCGAACAGGGCGATGGGGCGCTCGTTGCCCGACCAGCACCGGTCCCACAGCCAGCGGGCGAGCTTCCACCAGGCGTCGCCTTTGAGGTCGGTGTAGCCGTAGGCGTCCTCGATGGCACTCTGGTGGTCCCAGCGGGTGCGCTCGGCGCCGTACCCGGTCAGCACCGACGGGGAGTAGCCGAGCTGGTCGGCGATGTATTCGACGACCTCGGCGGGCGCGTGCTCGGGGTTGCCCAGGAAGGTGCCCAGGAACCGCACGGTGCCGAGCTGGACGGCGTAACCGAGTTGCGACCTCGCACCCCGGCAGGCCATCACCCGCCGCCGCGCGTCGCGGTCCAGGAGGAAGTAGCCAGCCAGCTGCCCGTCGTCCGGTACGGCGGCGAAGGTGCCGTAGTTGCAGCGCTGTTCGTCGGTCAGGAACGCCACCGGCCCGGTCCCTCCATCGCTTCTCCGGCGCTGTGACGGCGTTCACCTTAAGTCACATGATTGGCAGGGGCGGAACCCGGGGCAGCGCGGAGCTGACGGCAGGTACGAGGTGGCGGTCACCTGTCCTTGCAACGGGCGGTGTTGTCCAGGCAGGTGATGAAGCCGCTGGCCGGGTCGAGGGTGAGCAGGGCCCGGCCGGGCCTCGGCCAGCCTGTCACATTACGGACTTACGCGATCTTTCAGACAGCTTCACGACGCCCGGCTATGTTGGGTTGCCTGATCGCTGAATCTTGCGTCAGTGGCGTGTGTAGGGGACCACGAGCACCGCCGAGGCGAAGGCTCGTCGCTTGATCTCCTGCAGGGTCCGGGCAGGCGGCGTGCTGCCGTCGAAGGAGGTGGGCATCGGTTCGTGGAGCGCGTACAGGGTCAGCTGGTACCTGTGGGTGCTGCCGTGAGGTGGGCATGGTCCGTCGTAGGTGGCCTCCCCGAAGTCGTTGAGTGCCTCACGGGCGCCTGGGAGAAGGTGGTGGGCGCCGATTCCGTGGGCACTTGGGGGGATTCCGAGCTGGAGCCAGTGAATCTTGTGGATATCGAGGTCGACCATGGTCAGGGCGAGTTCCCGTGTTCCGGTCGGCACGTTCGCGAAGTTCAGGCCTGGCGAGTAATCCCTTGGATCGTCGCAGGTCATGAGCGAGGTGAACGCTCCGGTGCGGTCGAATCCCTGTCCCCGGGTGAGGGTGAGGGGTCCGGCGGGCGCAGTGGTGGTGCGCGTGGTGGCCGTGGAGGACGTGTGTGCGCCGGGGGCAGGCTCTGATGTGCCGGAGCAGGAAGCGCACGCCAGCAGTGCCGCCGTGGCCGCGACGGTTGCCAGGGTTGGGTGTCCGCGCATGCGGCCCACTGTAGAGAGGCGGGTGCGCAGGATGAGTCATCCACGCTGGTCCGCCCCTCCCAGCGGCGTACGTGCGGCAGTCCCGATCCGTGTCGGGGACCGGTCTTACTCCATTCCTTGCGATGGGGGCTGCTGCCCGGCGTCGCGGATGGCACGGGCGGCGTTGATGAGTCCGATGTGGCTGAAGGCTTGGGGGTAGTTACCGAGGGCTTCTCCCGTGGCGGGGTCCGTCTCCTCGGCAAGCAGGCCGACGTCGTTGGCGTGTGCGAGAGCGGCCTGGAACACCTGCCGTGCACGGACGACATGACCGGTCAGGGCGAGAGCGTGGGCGAACCAGAAGGTGCAGAGCAGGAAGGCTCCTTCCGCTTCCTCGATCTCGTCGCCGAGGTAACGGCGGACTAGGCCGTTGCGGTCGGCGAGCTGGGTGGCGACGGCGAGCACGGTGGACTGGACACGAGGGTCCTGCGGAGGCAGGAAGCCGACGATGGGCAGCATCAGCGCCGAGGCGTCCAGTTCGTCACTGCCGAACGCCTGGGTGAAGGCGCCCGAACGGGGGCTCCAGCCGCGCTCTTCGATGGCTTGGCGGACGTTGTCTCGCTCGTGGCGCCAGTGGGGTACGCGTTCGTGGGCCTGAAGGGCGGGGGCCATGGAGATGGCGCGGTCCAGGGCGACCCAGCACATCAGTTTCGAGTGCAGGAAGTGTCTGCTCGGTCCGCGCCTCTCCCAGATGCCCTGGTCGGGCTCGGTCCAGCGACGGGCGGCTGTGTCGGCCGCTTGGACCAGGAAGGCGCGGGTGGGCGGGTCCAGGCGCTCCCCGGGTGGGAGGCACTCGTGGGCGGCGTCGAGGAGTTCGCCGTAGACGTCGAGTTGGCGTTGGCGCCAGGCGTCGTTGCCGATCCGAACGGGGCCGCTGTTGCGCCAGCCGGTCAGGTGGGGCAGGAGCCGCTCGCTCAGATCGTGTTCTCCGCCGATGCCGTACATGATCTGCAGGTCGACGCCGCGGTCGAGTTGAGCTGCCGCCGCCCGGGCGAGGAAGCTGAAGAACCGGTTCTTCTCTTTCTCGCAGGCGGCCGTGGCGAGCGCTTGCAGGGTGAAGCTCGCGTCGCGGACCCAGGTGTAGCGGTAGTCCCAGTTGCGCATCCCGCCCGTTTTCTCGGGCAGGGAGGTGGTGGCCGCGGCGACGATGGCCCCGGTGGGAGCGAAGGTCAGGGCTCGCAGCACGCGTCCGCTGTGGCCCACCTCGTCCTGCCAGGGGCCGACGTAGCCGCGGTGAAGTTTCGACCAGGAGCGCCAGCCTTTGATGGTGTCGGACATGCGGTGCCGGATCCGCCCCGCCCGCCAGCCCACCGACTCTCTTTCCCACGTCGACCCGACGTGCAGGGCGAACCCGAGGCGGTGCCCCGCCGAGAGCGGGATGCTGCCGTGCGCGGTGGAGCCGCTCACTCGCAGGTCGACGGGGCTCGACAGCAGCAGCACATGGGCGCCCCCGTACGCCGCGAGCCCGCCTCGCACGGCTGAGAGGAGTGGGTGGACGAGTCCGAACTCCGGACGCGGCGCGTAGGCGATCTCGATGTTCACGCTCCCTTCGGTGCAGGTGATCTGCCGTAGCAGCGTTCCGGGGGACGCGGTGCCGAGCGCGTGCCCGCGTTCGCGCCGTCCCAGGGCAAGGGCATCCCGCAGGACCGCCGTGCCCCCGGTCGTGCGGAAGACCGTCTCCAGAACGAGGGTGTCCTCGATGTAACGGCGGCTGATGTCGACCGGGCCGGCAGGGCGGATGGACCAGTGGCCGGCGTCCTCGTCGAGGAGCCGGGCGAAGATCGCCGGGCTGTCGAACCGGGGCAGGCACAGCCAGTCCACCGAGCCGTCGGAGGTCACCAGCGCGGCCGAGCGGCAGTCGGACAGCAGGGCGTGGTCACCGATCGGCCGCGTACTCATGCGTGGCAGCCCGTCCACCTTGGGCCGGACGCGGCCCGGCCAGGACGACGTGAGCAGTTGCCTGCGCCGCAGGTCTCTCCAGGTGCCTGACAGGTGTCATGGATCCCAGCCTCCCTGAACAGCGGATTCACCTCCAGCCAATCAGCACGATCGGCGCATCGCACGTGCCAGTTGCCGGTTGCCCCGACCGGGTGGCACGGCCTGGTGCCGCGCCCCGCGCTCGGCGTCTGGTCGGCGTACGGCGTGTCTCCCCGCTGCCGCGTGGCGAGGCGGCCCCGCGTCATCAGCGAGGCCCCGAGGCCGAGTCCTGGCGGCCGAGGGCGAGGAAGCGTCGGTGGCTGTATCTCCACTGGTCGGTGACGCTGAGGTCAAGGTTCTCGGCGATTCTGTGGAGTGCTGGTGCTCCCAGACGTGCCCAGGCAAACGGCGGGCCTTCGTGGCCATGGATGTCTTCGAAGCGGGCGGTGCAGCGCTCCTCGACGTCGTCGGGGTCGACCTCGACGAGGAGAAGCCCCGTCGGGGCGGTGAGCTGGATACAGCGGTCCAGCAGGGCGCGCGGGTCGCCGCCTATGCCGATGTTGCCGTCGATGAGCAGGACGGTCTGCCAGTCTCCCTCGGCCGGTAGCCGGTCGAACACCGATCGGCACAGTGCGATTCCGCCGAGAGCGATGGTATGGGCCGCCGCGCGGGGGGTTACGTCGACGCCGAGCGCGAAGACTCCGCGGCCCAGCAGTGCCCTGCACAGCCGGCCCGGTCCGCAGCCGACGTCGAGAACGGGGCCGACGCAGCGATTGAGCACGGATTCGTCGGCCACGGTGGGATGCGCGTACCAGCGATGCACAGGCATCCGGATCCGGCACCCGTCCTCCAAGCGTAGGTACACCGGTCCGTGGCCGGTGTGCAGGGCGAGCGCATAAGGGTCTCCCCCGGCGCAGGGCGAGCTGTCCTCGTCGGTCGTCACGATGCAGCGTCGTGACCTGGTGCAGGTCGTTCCTCGTCGGCGTGGGCGGCCCGTCGGACGCGGCGGAGCTTGAGAGCGAAGGCCACGGCGGAGGCGGCGAAGAGCACGGCGGTGATGGCCAGCCACCGGCCGAGGTAGACGTCCATGGACAATCTGGTGGCACCGGGGTAGGGGGTCGAGAGGGCGAAGATGAGGGGGAACCAGACGAGCAGGAGCACACCGGAGAGAAAGGTGGGCACGCGCAGGTAGTTGATCCACGGTGGTTGTGGCATGCGGGTGGCGCGATGTTGCAGGACAGCGTGTGCCGACAGGTCGGCGAGTGAGTACAGGGGCAGCAGGATCAGGTCGTGGAGGATCGCCGCGCCGACGAACCAGATCGCGACCTCGAGCGGACGGACGGCGAACAGGCGTACCAGGGCGTAGCCGGTGATGGCGAACGAGGCGATCAGGGCGAGCAGGTGGAGGGGGCCGGAGCCGTACCAGCGCATGAAGCGTGCCATGGTCAGGTCCTGAAGGTGAGCCGGTGTACCCACTTGGTGTTGTTCACGCCGGGGTTGGCCGGGACGATGACGCGGGCTGGGTAGCCGTGGTCGAGTGAGAGGTCCGCGCCGTTGACGCGCAGGGCGAGCAGCGATCGGGGGTCGTGGATCTGGTTGCCCCGCAGTACCACCGAGCTGTAGGGGCCAGGTGGTTGGACGGATTGCACCAGGACGCTTCCGGCGTCGGGGAGGCCTGCCAGGGCGGCGAGATCGGCCAGTCGAAGGCCGCTCCACTGCTGGTTGGGGGTGGACCACCCTTCCACGCAGGCGATCGGCAGTGCGGCGGCGTGCTGGGGCATCGCGAGGAGCTGTGCGCGGGTGAAGACGAGCGTCGGACCGGGGCCGTGGATCTCCAGCCGCCAGTCGGGGCCGACGTGCGCGGGGGTGACGCCGACGGAAGCGGCCGTCTTGTTGATCTGGAAGCCGTTCGGGCCGCTGCCCGGAGTACGGTTGTGCGGCGCGAGGAGGGCGGTGCTGCGCAGCCGGCCGCCGATGCTCTGTCCTGCGGTGACCACGAGGAGGAGCAGCGATCCGCCCCCCACCATGGCGAGCGCGCCGCGCCGGGTCATGGTCGGCGGCGCGGGAGCGGTCGGGACCAGGCCGTCGGGGTCGGGGGGTTCTGGCCGGGTGTGGGCGAGGTCGGTGCGCAGTTCTGCGGCCAGGCTGCGGGAGCGCAGGGCGCGGGTCATCCGGCCGAGTCTGAGGCTCACGTGGACGACGAAGGCGGCGATGAACACCCAGGCGCCGTAGAAGTGCAGGGTGTAGAAGGAGCCGGGAAAGACGTAGAAGAGCTGGATGTTGATGATGCCGGTGACGAATTCGAAGATCACCCCGCCGACCAGCATGAGCAGGGACAACCGCTCCAGCCCGTGGGCGACGGAGCGGACCGGCAGCCACTCGAACAGCTTCGGGATCACTGACCACAACTTGGCCAGCAGGACGGGCACGAGGACCACGCCGAGCGTCACGTGCACGCCCTGGGTCAGCCGGTACAGCCAGTAAGGACGAGTGGGCCAGTCGAAGAGGTAGAAGCCCAGCAGGTCCTTGTCCGGGGTCTGGTCGTTGACGCGGCCGAGCCCCGGGTTGTAGGAGGCGTAGGAGAGCATCCCGGTGACGAAGATCAGCGGGATGCCGATCAGCAGCACCAGGCCGAACACGGACGTCAGCCAGGGTCCGCGGAGGGGACTGCGCCAGAAGCCGGGACGGAACGGCCCCGGGGGCGGAGGAGTCTGCTCGACCCGCCGCACCAGGGCCCGGGTACGAGCGGCCCCCTTGGTGGCCCGCGCCGCCACGGCAGCGCGAACGCGCTTGAGGCGCCCCTGTACGTGATCCTCGTCCGATCTCGGGCGTTGCGGCCCGCCGGAGCCCGGGGTCGGCGGCCGTCCGTCACTGCCCATCGGCCGCCTCCTCTGTCCCAGGCCGACTCTCAAAGGGGTGGGTCGAACCCCATCGCGCCGTCGGTGCCTGCCAAGTCGTCAGCTACAAACTGGCACAGATCGGGTCGGCTTTCCGTGTCTGGCGTGCATGCGGGTGTCCGTCGCCAGCCGAACGGTTGAACCGGCGCTCCGCACGGCTCGACGGTCGCACGGTGGCCTCATGATGGTGGGGTGCGACGCCTCAGCGCACGGCACAGCGTACGGCGCAGCGCCTCCACCCGGCCCGGCCGCACCGCGCTGACCAGGGAAGTGTTCTGGTTCGTCGTGATCGGTGTCGCCTCCACGGGGGCCCAGGCCTTGCTGTACTGGGTGCTGCGTCACTGGTCGCCGCCCATCCTGGCCAATTTCGCCTCCCTTCTTGTCGTCACCGTCCTCAACACGGAGGCCAACCGCCGGCTGACCTTTCGCGGGTCCGCGGTCCGGGTCCTCCAGGCGCATGGGGCCGCAGGTGGCCTGTTCGTCCTGGCGTATCTGGTCACCTCGGGCGCTGTCCTGCTCTTCCGCCACTACCGGCCCACCGCCTCACCAGCGGCGGAGACCCTGGTGCTCGCACCGAGCTTCGCCCTGGTGACCGTGGTGCGCTTCACCGTCCTGCGGATGGTCGTCTTCAGACGCCGCCACCGATGACCCCCTCGCTCCCGATATGGCCGACATGCCTGCCCTCACGCACCGTCCCGCCGCCTGTCTCCGCCGCTGCGCGCCCGGACGAGTGCACCAGCGAGCACCGTCACGGCGGCCATCCCGTACGCGGTGGCCTGAACGCCCTGCGGCTGCAGTCCGTCCGCGACATACAGCACGGTGCCCGCGGCAGCGACGGCGAGCCACTCCCATGGGCCACCCATGGCCACGAGGGCCACGACGAGCAGCGCATACCAGTAGTACGCGGGCGAGGTGAGCAGCAGCGCAGTGCCTGCGACCAGCAGCGATCCGTGCCACGGCCGCTCCGGATCGCCGCGCCGCAGGACGTACCAGGCACTGAGCGCCACCAGTGCGACGGCGGCCGGAGCGGCCCACGCGTCCGGCAGCACCAGCCGCAGCAGCGCGAACCGGCTAACGTTGCCCGGCTCGTACCCCTCCTCCCGCAGATAGCCGGGCAGATAGCCCAGGACCGCGGAACCGGACGCCAGCAGGTACGGGAGATAGGCGAGCGCCACGACACCAACGGCGGCGAGCAGCACGCTCGCCGTCTCCCGCCCCCTGGCCCGCAGGCCAGGCCCGGGGGCCAGCACCCCCGACAGCGCGCCCGGAAGGGCGAGCACGGGTAGCAGTTTGACGGCGATCGCCGCCCCGAGCAGCGCTCCACGGCGTGCTCCTGCGGCCGTGCCGAGCGCGGCCACCGTGAGGAGTACCCCGAGCGTGTCCACATGGGCGTCGTTGACTGCGGCGAACGGCACCGCCGGGCACCATGCCCACAGTGCCACCTGCCGCGTGTCACGACACGTACGCCGCTGCACCAGCAGCAGCGCCACCGTCGTGGCGACGGCGAGCACCGCACCGGCGAGTTGCAGTGGCTTATGCCGCCCGCCTGCTGGGGAGACCGCGTGCACCAGCAGGAACCATCCCTCGGCCACGGGCGGGTAGATCGTGTGTTCGGACGGCCTGTTGATGTGCGTGCACACACCCGCCACGGAGTGGAGGTCCCACCCATGGCACGCGGTTCCGGCGGGGAAGAGCCAATGATCACGCAACCGGGCAAGCTGTGGCGCGTCCGGTGGGTAGGCGTACGGGGAGACTGCTGCGGCCTGCACGCGGCCGTCCCACGCGTAGCGGTACATGTCGTCGCTGGTGCGCGGCGGAGCCGAGAGCGCCGCCGCGCACAGGGCGATCCCGCCGGCCAGGATCAGCGCCACGGCGGTGCGCACCGGCACGCGGCGCACCATCCACGCCGCTCCGGCGAACAGCACCCACGCGGCGGCATACCAGTACAGCAGCGCAGCCGGATGGCCGAGATCACCGCCTGAGCGGACCGTCGCGGCGACGACGGCAACGAGGGCGGCAAGCAGTACCGTGGCGCAGAGCGTGCGTACTCCCACACCCGCCACAGTGGCAGCTGCGAACACGCCGGCAGGCCCCGCGGCGCCGCGTGTCCGGATCCAGCCCGTAGCCTCGAAGGCATGCTCGTCCTCGTCACAGGAGGGGCCGGGTTCATCGGCTCCCACGTCATCCGGGCTCTCGTCGAGACCAGGCACGGGGTACGCGTGCTGGACGTGCGGCCCCCCGAGCCGCCGCAGCTCCCGCCCGGCGTCGCGTTCGTGCGCGGCGACGTGCGGGACCAGGCGGTGGTCGAGGAGGCGCTGCGCGGGGTGGACGCGGTCTGTCACCAGGCGGCGATGGTCGGCCTGGGCCGGGACTTCGACGACGCGCCTGCCTACGTGGGGTGCAACGACCTGGGCACCGCCGTCCTGCTCACGGCCCTGGCCCGGCTGCGGGTGCGCGAACTCGTCCTGGCCGGCTCGATGGTGTACTACGGCGAGGGCCGCTACGCATGCGCCCGCCACGGGGCCGTCCGGCCCGGCCCACGCCAGGTCGTCGACCTGGATGCCGGGCGGTTCGAGCCCGTCTGCCCACGCTGCGGCGATCCGCTCACCCCCGGCCTGGTGCCAGAGGACGCGCCACCCGACCCGCGCAACGTCTACGCGGCAACGAAAGTCGCCCAGGAGTACCTGGCTGCTGCCTGGGCGCGGGCCACCGGCGGCCGGGCGGTCGCCCTGCGCTACCACAACGTCTACGGGCCGGGCATGCCGCGCGACACCCCCTACGCCGGGGTGGCCTCGCTCTTCCGCTCCGCGCTCGCGCGCGGCGAGCCGCCCCGGGTCTTCGAGGACGGTGGCCAGCGCCGCGACTTCGTCCATGTCGCCGACGTGGCCGCCGCCAACCTGGCGGCGCTCGACGCGGTCGGCGCCGCGATCCCGGCAGGGACACTGCGCGCCTACAACGTCGGCAGCGGCAGCCCGCACACCGTGGGCGAGATGGCCACCGCGCTCTCCGCGGCCTGCGGCGGGCCCGAGCCGGTGGTGACCGGCGAGTACCGGCTGGGCGACGTCCGCCACATCACCGCCTCCTCGTCACGGCTGCGCAAGGAACTCGGCTGGCTGCCCCAGGTACCGTTCGCCGTCGGCATGCGGGAGTTCGCGAAGGCCCCCCTGCGCGGCCAGGCATCGGCGCCTCGGTAAGGCGCGTGCGGGAGACGGCCTCGAACCCGCAGCCGCTGGAGACGTTGGGGGCCCTCATCGGACGGAAGCGCCCGGCGGCCGAACCGCGCCAGCGGGCATCGAAGACGGCGCGGCGGCGCGAATCAGGTGAGATCCGGGCGCGTTATCCCATTTCTCTCCGTACGCTGAAAGACGTGACCGATAGGCATCGGCCCCTGGCGGACGTCGTACTCCCGTGCCTCAACGAAGCGGCCGCCCTGCCCTGGGTGCTGGAGCGGATCCCGCCCGGCTGGCGAGCCATTGTCGTCGACAACGGCTCGACCGACAGCTCCGCCAAGCTCGCAGCGTCGCTGGGCGCGCACGTCGTCGGCGAACCGGTACGCGGCTTCGGCGCCGCCTGCGCGGCCGGGCTGCGCGCCGCCACCGCGCCCGTGGTCTGCTTCTGCGACTGCGATGCCTCCCTCGACCCGGGGCTGCTGCCGTCCCTCGCCCAGCCCGTCCTGGACGGTGAGGCGGACCTGGTGCTCGGGCGGCGCAGGCCGACGACGCACGGCGCCTGGCCGATGCACGCCCGGCTCGCCAACCGCGAGCTGGCCCGGCTGATCCGCCGCCGCACCGGCCTGCACCTGCACGACCTCGGCCCAATGCGGGTAGCCCGCCCGGAGGCCCTGCTCGACCTGGACCTGACCGACCGCCGGTCGGGCTACCCGCTGCAGATGATCGTCCGCGCCGCCGACGCCGGATGGCGGGTGCGCGAGGTCGACGTGCCGTACTACCCGCGCGCCGGCCGTTCCAAGGTCACGGGTACCTGGCGTGGGACCTGGTACGCGGTGCGCGACATGCGCGCGGTGCTCAGCGAGCCGCCGCGGAGCCCGGCGGGAGCACTCCGGTGAGCGGCCCGGCCGGGATGACGCCCGAGAGCGCGGACGGACTGACCGCGCTGTTGGTGATCGCCAAGGAGCCGCGGCCTGGGCACGTCAAGACCAGGCTCACCCCGCCGTTCACCCCTGCACAGGCGGCCGCTCTGGCGGAGGCAGCGCTCGCCGACACCCTCGAGACCGTGCTGCGCTGCCCGGCCCGCCGCCGAGTGCTCTTCCTGGACGGCGCGCCCGGACGCTGGCTGCCGCCTGGTATCGAGGTGGTCCCGCAGGCATCCGGCGGCCTGGACAAGCGGCTGGCCGCCGCCTTCGCCGCCGTAGCGGACGGCCCCGCCCTGCTGGTCGGCATGGACACCCCACAGCTCACCCCGAAGCTCCTCGCCCCCGTACTGGATCCCGGCGCATGGCGGGGGTGCGACGCGTGGTTCGGCCCTGCGGAGGACGGCGGGTTCTGGGCGCTCGGCCTGGCTGCACCCGACCCAGCGCTGCTGCAAAACATCCCGATGTCCACCGCATACACCGGCGCCGCCCAGCGCCACCGCCTCACCAGGGCGGGCCTTCAGGTACGCGACCTGCCACTCCTGCGCGACGTGGACACAGCACCCGACGCGGCCGAGGTGGCGGTCACGGCGCCGGGATCGAGGTTCGCCACACTCTTGAAGCGCTACTCTCACGGCCTGGTCTCCTGAGCCGGAGATTCGTCGTTGGTCTCGCTGCCGCGCAGCCCCGATGAGCAGGCCGCTGCTACCGATTCCGCCCCCACTGTCATTCGACCTGCACCCACGACTGTCACATCATGTGACACCAAACTGCACTCTCTGCGCGGTTCCTACTCGACCCCCGAGTACCTGCCCGTACGCGACTCTGCTGCGCAATTCGCGAGTCAGGCCGTGAGTCGGTAGGCGAGGCGTTCGAGGCGGCTGCTGCGGGGGCGGTGTTGGTCGTGACCGGTCCAGTAGGCGTCGAGTCTGACGACGTTGAGGGCGGTTGCGGAGAAGGCG
>NZ_JBHSOA010000086.1:0-4414 GCF_042655885.1 Streptomyces chlorus | reverse complement strand
CGGGCTGGGGTGTCCTCGTTCGGGATGAGCGGGACCAACGCCCACGTCATCGTCGAGGAAGCCGGCCCGGCCGACGAGCGCAATACCGCGCACAACGGGGACGGGACTCCCGGCACCCTGGATTCCAGCCTCCTGCCGTGGCCGGTTTCGGGCCGAAGCCAGGACGCGCTGCGCGACCAGGCCGCACGGCTGCGGGCCCACCTGGAGGACCACCCGGAGCTCGAACCCGCGGATGTGGGCTGGTCGCTGGCCACCTCACGCACCGCCATGGAACATCGGGCGGTGGTGCTGGCTCCGGACCGCGCGGGACTCCTGGCCGGCCTCGGCGCGGTCGCCGAGGGCTCCCCGGCTCCGCAGGTCGTCGCCGGCGCTTCCCCGGGTGAGGACGTCCCGGTGGTGTTCGTCTTCCCGGGGCAGGGATCCCAGTGGGCGGGCATGACGGTGGACCTGCTGGACTCCTCGCCGGTGTTCGCCGCGCGGATGGGCGACTGCGCGCGGGCCCTGGGTGGGCTGGTCGACTGGGACCTTCTGTCCGTGGTGCGGGGTGCTGACGGAGCGCCGTCCATGGACCGAGCCGATGTGGTGCAGCCGGTGCTGTGGGCGGTGATGGTGTCGCTCGCTGAGGTGTGGCGCTCCTTCGGGGTGGAGCCCGGAGCGGTCCTCGGGCACTCGCAGGGAGAGATCGCCGCCGCGTGTGTGGCCGGCGCGCTGTCCCTGGAGGACGGCGCACGCGTCGTGGCCGTACGGTCGCGGCTGATCGCCGAAGAGATCCGCGGCAAGGGCGCGATGGCGTCCGTCGCCCTGCCGTCCGCCGAGGTGGAGGAACGGCTCGCGGCCCAGGACGGCCGACTGTCGGTCGCCGCAGTGAACAGTCCGGCCTCCGTCGTCGTCAGTGGGGACGAGGAAGCACTGCGCGAGGCGCTCGACGCATGGCGGACAGAAGGTGTTCGGGTCCGGATGCTTCCTGTCGACTACGCCTCGCACGCGGAACAGGTGGAGCCACTGAGGGAGCGGCTGCCCGCGGAACTGAGTGGGCTGCGGCCGCGAAGCGTGCACGTGCCCTTCTGTTCCGGTGTGACCGGCGAACTCATGGACACTGCCGGACTGGATGCCACGTACTGGTTCACCAACCTCCGTCGGACCGTCAGGTTCGATCAGACCGTCCGTACCCTCGTCCGCGACGGATTCGGCGTCTTCGTCGAGATCAGCGCGCACCCTGTGCTGGTCGCCGCCGTCCAGGAGACGGCCGAGGCGGCCGGAGCACCGGTCACGGCACTGGCGTCGCTGCGACGGGACAAGAGCGGGCCCGGTTGCCTGATGAAGGCGTTGTCCGGGGCATGGGCATGCGGCGTGGGCGTGGACTGGGATGAGGTCTTCACCGGCTGTGGCGGTCGACGGGTGGAACTGCCGACCTACGCGTTCCAGCGGCAGCGATACTGGCTGACTTCCGGACCGGCACCGGCGACGGACGCCGCAGACTTCGGGCAGAACACGCTCGACCACCCCTGGCTCAGGGCCATGGTCGAACTGCCCGAGTCGGGCGGGGTGGTGCTCACCGGCAGGCTGTTGCAGGAGGAGCACGGATGGCTGGCGGACCACGGCGTGCTGGGAGCGGTCGTGCTCCCCGGCACGGCGCTGGTGGACATGGCCGTCCATGCGGGGCGTGCCGTGCACTGCCCGCGCGTGGAGGAACTGACGCTGACCACCCCCCTTGTGCTGCCCGACCACGGGGGAGTCACCCTGCGCGTCTCGGTCGGGGCGGAGGACGAAAACGGCCACCGCACCGTGGAAGTGCACGCGCGCCGGGATGGCACAGCCGCCTCGGGCGCACCCTGGAGCCGGCACGCCACCGGAGTCCTGAGCCGGGCCACGGAGGTGGCGGGGCATCAGTCGGCCCCGTGGCCGCCCCCCGGAGCCACCCCCGTCGACCTGGACGGCCACTACGACCGGTGGGCCTTGGACGGTCGCGCCTACGGGCCTGCCTTCCGGGGACTGCGCGCCGCCTGGCGCCTCGGCGACGAGGTGTTTGCCGAGGTGATGCTTCCCTCGGAGGCACGCGGCCACGACGACCGCTTCGTCATCCACCCCGCCACCCTGGACGCGGCGTTGCACGCCACGGGATTCTGCGGACTCGGCGGCCCCGGCCAGGCCGGAGTGTCACTGCCCTTCAGCTGGTCGGGAGTGGAGCTGCACCCCACAGACGACACCACGGTGCGCGTACGACTGACTCCCGCCGGGCCGGATGCCGTCTCCGCGGAGGTGACCGACTCCTCCGGGCGCAGGGTGGCGGCGGTCGGATCCCTGGGCCTGCGCCCCGTCACCGCCGAGGCCTTGCGCGCGGCCCGCCGGCCGCCCCTGTTCCACCTGGGGTGGTCTCCGGCTCCACTGTCCACCGACACGCCCAGCTGGGCGGACTGGCCGGCCTCGGACGCGGACTTCGTGGTCGTTCGCAGTGCCGCGGGCACGGACCCCGAGGCGGTGCGTACGGCGGCGCACCAGGTACTGGACGTCCTCCAGACGTGGTCGGCCGACGAACGATACGCGCGGACGAAGCTCGTCATCGCGACCCAGGGAGCGGTGTCCTGCGGCGACGAACCCGTGACCGACCTCGCCGGAGCGGCGGTCTGGGGACTCGTACGCTCGGCGCAGGCCGAGAACCCCGGACGCATCCGGCTCGTCGACCTGGACACATGGAACCCGGAACTCCTGCCGTCCGTCATCGCCGGCGGCGAGCCCCAAGTCGCCCTTCGCGGAAACTCCGCCTACGCGGCCCGACTCGCCCCCACGGTGTCCGACCCGGCGACGACGGCGTTCCCCTCCGACGGCACCGTACTGGTGACGGGAGGAACGGGAACCCTCGGCGGCCTTCTGGCACGCCACCTTGTGGCCGAGCACGGGGTGCGGCATCTGACACTGGTGAGCAGGCGAGGCCGTACGGCCCCGGGAGCCGAGCAACTGGCGGCGGACTTGGCCGCGCTGGGCGCCCAGGTCACCATCGCCGCCTGCGACGTCGCCGACGGCGCGGCGCTGGCCGCGGTGCTGGAGAGGATTCCGGCCGAGCATCCCCTGACGGCGGTGGTGCACGCGGCCGGAATCATCGACGACGGCGTCGTCGATGCGCTGACTCCCGAGCGCATCGACGCTGTGCTCCGGCCCAAGGTGGACGCCGCCTGGCACCTGCACGAACTGACACGCGACAAGGACCTGACGGCCTTCGTCCTGTTCTCGGCCGCATCCGCGCTTCTGGGCGCGCCCGGACAGGGCAACTACGCGGCCGCGAACGCGTACCTGGATGCTCTGGCCGGGCACCGGCACGCACAGGGGCTGCCGGCGGTGTCGCTCGCATGGGGTTTGTGGGAGCGCGCCAGCGGCATGACGGGGGAGTTGACCGAGGCCGACCGTGCCCGACTGTCCCGGCTGGGCGTACGAGCGCTGTCCACGGAGGCGGCTCTGGCCCTGTTCGACGCCGCCTGGACGGTGCGCGAGCCCGTGGTCGCACCCATTGATCTCGATCTGCCGGCCTTGCGGGCGGCGCGACGAGACGAACTACCGCACCTTTTCAGCGATCTGGTGGGCATCACCTCGCGCCGGGGAGCCGCAGCTGACGGGACAGCGGCTGCGCACAGGTTCACGGAGCGGCTCGCGGGGATGACGCCTGCCGAGCGCCGTACCGCCGTGGCCGATCTCGTCCGGGCCCACATCGCGGTGGTGCTGGAGCCCGAGACGGCCGACGCGATCGAACCGGACCAGGCGTTCAGCGAAGTCGGCTTCGATTCGCTGAAAGCGCTCGAACTGCGCAACGGGCTGCGATCCGCGACAGGACTGCGCCTCCCGGCAACCCTGATCTTCGACCACCCGAGCCCCGCCGCGCTGACCGACCATCTGCTGGCCGAACTGTTCCCGGGGGAGACGGCCGCAGAGGTGGCCCTCCCGGACCCGGCGGAGATGAACGACGACCCGGTCGTGATCGTGGGCATGGGCTGCCGGTACCCGGGCGATGTGGCCTCACCGGACGACCTGTGGCGACTCGTCAGTGAGAGGGGCGAGGGGCTGTCGGAGTTCCCGAAGGACCGTGGCTGGGACACGCCGGTGACGAGCTCCGTGTCCGGCGGGGGCTTCCTGCACGACGCCGCGGAGTTCGACGCCGCCTTCTTCGGCATCGGCCCGATGGAGGCGCTGGCCATGGACCCGCAGCAGCGCTTGCTCCTGGAGACGACGTGGGAGGCCTTCGAACGCGCGGGCATCCCGCCCACGTCCGTCAAGGGCAGCCCGACCGGGATCTACACGGGTCTGATGCACCACGACTACCCGACCGCGCACAGCACGGGCAGCAGCGCCTCGGGCCGGGTTTCGTATGTGTTCGGGTTCGAGGGGCCCGCGGTGACGGTGGACACGGCGTGTTCGTCGTCGTTGG
>NZ_JBHSOA010000085.1:0-28818 GCF_042655885.1 Streptomyces chlorus | reverse complement strand
CCGGGCGGGGGGACTCGACTGCCTGGACCACGAGAGGTCAGCCCTGTGCCGACCGAAGGGACGCACCGGCGTGCGGGGCCGCCGGCCAATGGGGTTTCCCTCCTCCCCTCCCGCGCCAGGACCGGAAGGGCGCAGGGTTAGCTGAGCTTTCTCCCAGAACCCTAGGGCGATATGGTTGACATGTCAACCTCTGAGGATCAGGTCAGAAGTAGCCGCACGTCGGCCGCACTTGGCGACGGCAGGCCGACCACTCTCTGGCGCTCTCCGCACAGGAGGCGGCGAGGCCGGCGCCGGGCGGCGCTGCCGGGTCTACACCATTGTGTTGCCGTTGGCAGATTCTTCAGGAGAGACGATGTCCTGGACGACGTCCCAGTGTTCCACGATGCGTCCGTTGTCCAGCCGGAAGATGTCGACGATGGCCACGGGATTCGGGGCCCAGCCGTGGACGATACTGTGAGTGAAGACCAGATCGCCCTGGGCGGCGATCCGCTGCGGCTCCCAGGAGAAGCCCTCCAGGTTTGGAACGACATTGCGGAGAGTGCCGAGCCCATTGGGCATCTGCGGGCTGTGCTGAACGTAGGGCTCAGCCCAGTATCGATCTATCGCGGTGAGGTCCTTGTCGGCGAACAGCTCCCGCATCGCGGTGAGCACGATGTCGACGTTGCCTTTTGCCTGATCGTCCTGCGCGGCGGCGTGCTGGGTCGTGGTAATGCCTCCTTGATCGTTCCGGTGAAGTGGTGGAGCTTGCGGTCGACGGTCACGTTGGAACAACGTCCCGTTCTCAAAGTCCTCCAGGTGCGTCACCGTGGCCCCGCTCGCCTCGGTCCAGGAGTTCAGGTAGACGCCTTCGCGGATCTCCCGCAGGTTCGGAGCCACCGTTTCGGCGTGACCGTTAGGGGCGAGCCCCGCACCGTGCACCACCACGAAGCTGCCCTGGGTGGCGAGTCGAAGGTGAAGCGCACCTTCAGTTCGCCGGGGTCGAAGCGGTAGCTGCGGCCGGTCAGTTGCCTGGTCATGACACGTCCTCCAGACGGAGGCTCACATCCTCGATGGCGAGTTGAAGTTTCAACTCACGGCCGGTGTTTGCGCAAGTCTTCTGAGACGTGGCACACACTCAAGTGCTCCGCGAATCAGAGGCCAGAACCCCCGGAGGCCGGGTCGGGCCGCTGAGGCCGCTCGGCGAGGACCCGCGCGAAGAGCGCCTCCCGCAGGGCCACTTCACGAGGGTCGTCCCACAGCCGGAAGCCAGAGCGGTTCATCGCGTACGCGAAGCCCGTACCGGTGTCCGGGTCTGCGAAGGCGAACGACCCGCCCAGGCCCATCGTCCCGAAGGCCCGGTCCGACTCGGAGTCGAACCTGAACGCCGGGAACGGCTTGACGTACCCCAGGGAGAACCTCGTCTCGACGCGCAGCACCTCGTCGAACAGTCCGTTCGTCGGAGGTGGGGCGGCGACGCGCAACGCGTCCATCGTGGCATCGGTGAGACCCAGGGCGGCGCCGCCGGTCGCCACCTCGCCGTAGAGCTTGGCGATCGACCGCACCTGGCCGACGCCGTTGGCCGCCGGTATCTCCGCGGCCTGCACATCCGGCCGGTTGAAGTTCTCCACGGTGTCAAGCACCCGCGGATTGCCGAACGCCCTGGCGGTCAAGCTCCGCGGATTCGCGTATGCCCGGACGAATGATGCCGGCATCGCTCTCAGGTGCGAAATCCGTGGATACGGGCGACCCGATCGCGATCAGTGTCCTGCGGCAGACCGAAGTGGAAGTCGAGGCCGAACGGCGTCGCGACCTCGTCGGCGAAACACCGGCCGATACGACGTTTTCCAGGATCGATCCGGCTGATGAGCTCGCTCTCTTACCAGCCCAATGACTGGCCGTGGTAGCCGTGCCGGGTGCCCGGCTCCCATACCGGACGCTCCTCGGCAAGAGCCGTGGCGAGGGTGCGTGAGCCAGTCAGGTCGCCGAACCCGAGTGGCCGGTCGATCACCGCCAGCCCTGCCTGATGGGCGAGATTGAACAGCGGGGCGCGGATCTCGTGACGTTGGGAGTGCTCGCGCCGCCGGGGCCCGTCGAGAGGGGCGACCCCGACCGGCGGCGTGCAGCTGCACCCACCACGCCACGATCTAGTTGACATGTAAACCATGGAGTGTCATGGTTTACACGTCAACTAGATCGGCGGAGGTGGTGTGGGCGCGGGACCTGACCGGCGGGGAACTCTCGCAGGTCGCTCGGGACGAACGTCCCGTCCGGTCGTCACGAACCACGCACCGCCACACGCCGACACAACGAAAGCGTTGAGCGAAGTGGACACGATGGATGTTTCGCAAATCGAGTTCGGTGTCGACAGCTTCGGAGACCGGCCCCGAAACGATCAGGGCGTGATCGTCTCGCACGCGCAGGCGATCCGCGCCGCGGTGGCCGAAGCGGTCCTTGCCGACCAGGTCGGTATCGACGTTGTCGCGTTGGGCGAGCACCACCGACCCGAGTACGCGATCTCCAGCCCTGAGACAGTACTGGCGGGCATCGCGACAGCCACGAAGCGCATCCGGCTCGCCTCGGGCGTGACAGTGCTGTCCTCGGACGACCCGGTGCGGGTGTTCCAGCGGTTCGCCACGGTCGACGCGCTCTCCAACGGCCGCGCCGAGGTGATCCTCGGACGCGGTTCCTTCACCGAGTCGTTCCCCCTGTTCGGGTACGACCTCAAGGACTACGAGGTGCTGTTCGAGGAGAAGATCGACCTTTTCCATCGGCTCCTGGACGAGAAGCCGGTCACCTGGGAAGGCACCACGCGCGCCGCCCTGCACAATGCAGATGTGTACCCGAAGACGGATTCGGGACATCTCAACACCTGGGTAGGGGTTGGCGGGACACCGCAGTCCGTGCTCCGCACCGCTCAATATGGCTTCCGGCTCATGCTGGCAATCATCGGCGGCGCCCCCGACCGGTTCGCCCCCTACGTAGACCTGTACCGGCGTGCCAGCCAGGAGTTCGGCACGATCGCACAGCCGATCGGGACGCATTCGCCCGGCTTCGTCGCCTCCACCGACGAAGAGGCCAAGGAGCTCTTCTACCCCGGGTACAAGGAGATCCGCGACCGGATCGGGGGGCAGCGCGGCTGGCCGCCGCTCCGCCGGGAAGACTTCGACGCCGAGGTGGACCGCGGCTCGCTGTATGTCGGCTCGGTTGAGACGGTCGCGGCCAAGATCGCCCATGCCATCCGGGTACTGAACGCGGGCCGGTTCGACATGATTTACTCCGCCGCCGGCACCGTTTCCGCCTCCGCACGTCTACGTTCGGTCGAGCTGTACGGCACCCAAGTCATCCCTCGGATCCGAGAGCTTCTGGCCGAGCAGCCCGCGGCCACGGCGGGAGCCACGCGATGATTAACCTTGTCACCACCATCGGGATCCTGGGAGCCGGGAAAGTCGGCACCGTCCTGGCGCGCCGGGCGGTCGCCGCCGGCTATCGCGTCCTGATCTCAGGGTCCGGTGACCCCTCCAAGATCGTGCTTACCGCCAAAATCCTCACCCCCGGAGCGACCGCCGTGTGGCCGGCCCAGGCCGCGGATGCCGCCGACGTGGTGATCCTCGCTCTCCCGCTCGGCAAACACCGCGACCTCCCAGTCCCGAAGCTGGAGGGAAAACTGGTCATCGACGCGATGAACCACTGGTGGGAGGTCGATGGTCCCCGCGACGCGATCCTCCCGCCCGACACCTCTTCGAGCGAAGTCGTTCAGCGGTTCCTGACGGGCGCACGTGTCGTGAAAGCCCTCAACCACATGGGCTACCACGACCTCGAAGACGGGGCTCGCCCAGCCGGCGACCTCGGACGCAAGGCCATCGCGATCGCCGGTGACTCGCCCGAGGATCTCGCTGTCGTCTCTGCGCTGATCGACACTCTCGGATTCGACCCACTCACCATCGGCGACCTCGCAGCGGGCGTCCGGCTCGAGCCCGGAACCCCCGCCTTCGGAGCCAATGTCGACGCCGACCAGCTTCGCGTGCTTACCGCCACCCCTGCTCCGACAAGACTTTTTGAGTACTCGTAACAGAGAAACAGAAGCACCTCGGCCGGACCGGAGGACTGTGGCCACGCCGTGACGCTCTCTGAAGAAGGACAGTCAGATGACTCAAGGGTTGACTGACAACACAAGAAAGGCACTCGCAGACAGCATTCGCGAAGACGTCACCGTCGTGCCGTTGTGCCCGATGTTCGCTCGCCATCTGCGTCACGCGCGCGCCGCGCCTGGCGAAACGTGGGGTCATCTCCCTGGGCTGCATCGCAATGTGACGCCGTGAAGTGCCGCCAGGGGCAGCCTGACACAAGGGCGGACGCAACGCGGTTCTCACAGCGTGAAGATTGCAATTATGCATGGAGGACGAATGCGGCCAATCATTCCCGACTATCTGGCCGAGGTGCTGAGAGAGGTGGAGTCGGACACGTCCGGAGAGCCGGCGGGATACATTCCTGAGCTCGCAGCAGCGGACCCCGAGCGCCTCGGTGCGGCCTTTGCCATGATTGACGGAGAGGTCTATGGTGCCGGTAACATCGATATCGAGTTCACCATCCAATCGATCTCCAAGCCGTTTATATATGCGTTGGCCCTGTCTGATCGCGGATTCGACCCTGTGCTCGCCAAAGTCGGTGTAGAGCCGTCCGGAGAGGCGTTCAACGAGATCTCTCTCGAGAGCGATACGGGGCGCCCTCTCAATCCCATGATCAACGTCGGTGCGATCACCGTGCACTCACTGGCCGGCGCGGAGGACCTGAATCCGACAGAGCGTGTGGAGCGCGTGCTCCACGGCCTGTCGGCGTTCGCCGGTCGTCGACTGAAGACGGATGAGGCGGTATGTGCGTCAGAGATGGAGCACGCGCACCGCAACCTCGCCATTGCACACATGCTCCGCAGTCACAACGTCCTCACCAAGGACCCAAGGGCCATCGTGGACGGCTACACCCGTCAGTGTTCCGTGCTCGTCACCACGCGAGATCTGGCCATGATGGCCGCGACGTTGGCCAACCGCGGGATAAACCCTCTCTCGGGTGAGCAGGTGGTGCCGGAACCGGTGGTGCGTCAGGTGCTGAGCGTCATGTTCAGCTGTGGAATGTATGACGCCGCTGGTGACTGGGCGACCCAGGTCGGTATTCCGGCCAAGAGCGGGGTGGCCGGGGGCCTGATCGGCGCGCTCCCTGGACAGATCGGCATTGCCACGTTCTCACCACGACTGGATAGTCACGGGAACAGCGTTCGCGGAGTGTCACTCTTCGAACGGTTCTCTTCAGACATGGGCCTGCATGTGATGGAGGTCCCCGCCGCCGCGCGTGCCGTCGTGCGGTCCCACCATGTCGTCGGCAGCGGACCGAACGCGCTCCGGGTCCTGCAACTGCAAGGTGGCATCGGCTTTGCCGGAGCCGAGAGAGTTGTTCAGGAAGCCATGGACATTTCGCCTTCGGACGTCAGGGTGGCTTTGGACCTGACAAGGGTCTATTCGATCGACGACGTGGCACGGCGCGTGCTGCTGGAGGTCGCGCGCCGGCTGACGCTGAATGGTCACGAGGTCTACCTCGTCGACCCAGAATCGATCATGCCCGATCCCGATCCCGGCGATGGTGGCCGAGTCACACTCGTGGACAACATGGATCACGCTGACCTACACGCCGCGATCGCGGGAGGAGGTCAGGGCGGTTGAAAGCGCATGGTGGAATTCGCGTCCCACCGCAGGCCGATGCGGAACGGCGAGACCTCTGACCCGCCTCCGAGCACACGGTTTCCACATACAGATATGGGTCGGCGTTCGTTTCGTCGGCCAGAAGGGAAAGAAGTCATGGGTTACATCACCGTCGGCACGGAGAACAGTACGCCGGTCGAGCTCTACTACGAGGATCAGGGTTCTGGGCAGCCGGTCGTCCTGATCCACGGCTACCCACTGAACGGGCACAGCTGGGAGCGTCAGACGCGCGAGTTGTTGGCCCAGGGCTATCGGGTCATCACCTATGACCGTCGTGGCTTCGGCCAGTCGTCGAAGGTGAACTCCGGTTACGACTACGACACCTTCGCCGCTGACCTGAACACGGTCCTTGAGACCCTCAACCTGCAGGACGTCGTCCTTGTCGGTTTCTCGATGGGCACCGGGGAACTCGCCCGCTACGTGAGTCGCTACGGTCATGAGCGTGTCGCGAAGCTTGCCTTCCTCGCCTCGCTCGAGCCGTTTCTCGTCGCCCGCGACGACAACCCCGACGGGGTGCCGCAGGAGGTCTTCGACGGCATCGCCGCGACTGCAAAGGCGGATCGGTACGCCTGGTACAAGCAGTTCTACGCGGACTTCTACAACCTCGACGAGAACCTCGGCACCCGTATCAGCGAGGAGGTCGTGACCGGTAGCTGGAACGTCGCGATCCGCAGCGCTCCGGTGGCTGCGTACGCTGTGGTACCGGCATGGATCGAGGACTTTCGCGCCGACGTCGAGGCGGTCCGCGCGAGCGGCAAGCCCGCACTGATCCTGCACGGAACAAAGGACAACATCCTCCCGATCGACGCCACTGGGCGCCGATTCCACAAGGCACTCCCCGAGGCCGACTACGTCGAGGTCGAGGGAGCGCCGCACGGCCTGCTCTGGACCCACGCCGACGAGGTCAACACCGCGCTGCGCGACTTCCTCTCGAAGTGACGGTGGATGACCGGCTGTTCCCCTGAGGCTTCTCATGACGCGGAACCGCGTCATCGCCGCCGACGAGGGGCGTATGTGGCGCCGAACTGATGTTGAGGCGCCACATACGCCCCTCGAACGCGGGAGAGATACGACATGCCGTGGGACACTCGCCAGCTCGCTGAACTGGCGGACACAACAGTGAACACCACCCGCCACCATCACCATCGTAACGCCGCCGTGTGCGTTCTGGCCGACCGAGTCGAGGATGCCGGCGCAGGACGAAAGCTTCCCCGAGACCATTGTCCTACAGAGCGAGCTCGACTCGATGACGCCGTTTGAGCAGGGCTGGACGGCCGGCACGGGGCTGGCAAACACGAGCTTGATCGCGGTCGACAACGAGAGCATCCACGGTGTCTTCCCCTACGGCACGAAGGAAGTGGACCGCCCAGTGCTCGACTTCCTGCTCGGCGGAGACCGCCCCGCTCAGACTATTGCCGCGGCCGGCAAACCCCTGCCCCTGAAGCGGTCCACGTACGAGCCGTGGACACCGCTCGATGAGAACGCCGAACACGCCATCGAAGCCCCGTTGTTCACAGATCCGTCTATCCCAGGAAAGAGAGCAGTTCACACCACAGGAGAGGGTACCGACAAATGACTCAACAACCTGACGAACCATCCATCGAGGCAAGGGCAAAGACACCCTGGACGGCGAATAGTCCCGGCTCCCCGATCCTGCCCGAGGACCTCTTACTTCTGCTCTTTCAACCCGAGTCCGGAGTCATCGCAGGCGAGAACACCCTCTTCTACGTGCTCGCCGGGGCTGTGCTCGCGGACCTTGCCCTTCACGAATCCGTAGCCATTACGACAACCCGGGCTGGGTCCATCAACGTGGAAGCCGTCCGGGAGAAGGCGCCGCCGTCGGATGAGATCCTCCTCTCCGCCTGGGAGTATGTGTCGGACAAACCGCGTGGCGTGCAGACTGTGCTCCCCGCGATCGGTCCGAGACTCCGTCACCCCCTGTTGGAACGCCTCATCGCACGCGGCGACATTCGCAGGGGCAACCGCAAGGTACTCGGCTTCTTCAAGATGACCGTCCTCAAGGACAGCCAGAACGGGCGTCGGGCCGGCCTCCTCAAAGAAGTCCGTGACGTCCTCGTCGACGGTACGGAGCCAACCGCTCGCATCGCCGCACTTGCGGCTCTGATCGGGGCCAGCGGTGCGCTCCCCCAGTTCGACCCGCAGATCCCCTGGACCTCGGCGGTGATCAACCGTGCTCAGGAGCTGAAACGTGGCAACTGGGGTGCCGGAGCCACCAGCGAAGCGGTCACACGCACCATGACCGCAGTCATCGTCAATAGCGTCATCAGCACAGCCGCCGTAGCGTCGTCGCATCAGTGAGTGTTTCAGAGTGACCGCTGGTCGGATGACTGGGCCGGCGTCCGCAACGCACGAGGCTCCTGTGCCGTTGAGAGAGGTGTTCGACGTCTCGACTCATCAGCACAGGCGCCCCGTTGGTCCCATGTCCCGCCGCACTCGGCCTACCTCACGCCCTGGTCGAGTGGGCAACTCTGCTCATCGTCGCCCATGAGAGTGACGACAGATGCGCCTACGGCTTCTCACCGTTGCACTACTCAGCCCGGCTGTCGAAGTCCAGCGCCAATGCGTGGTTCAGGAACGGACGTTCGCACGGACCGCCTCCTCGATGGGTGTCGACCCCGTGTTGAGTTCAAGGATCTGCCGACCGATCCGGGGCTCGTGGAGCAGTTCAGCGAGGGTAGCGGCGACGTCTTCGCGAGCGATCTCCCCATGGAGATCCGCCGGCCCGAGAGACACGGTGCCGGTTCCCGGATCGTCGAGGAGGAGTGAGGGACGGAGAATCAACCAATTCAGATCGCTTCGGCTGAGTGCGACGTCTACACCCGGCGGTGTCATAGCCTCGAAGCAACAGTGCAGGTGAGAAGGGTTGCTCGTGGCAGTGCGGAGACCGTTGACGCTCGAGGAGCGTGAGGAGATCGCGGTCGGCCGCGCCCGGGACGAAGGGGTGCGGGCCTCGACAGGGCGAAGTGTTCGGGCTGAGTCCGGAGGACATCGACTACGCGAGGGGTGTGCTGCATGTCCGCCACCAGGTCCAGGCGATCAACGGGAAGCTGTACTTCACCCTGCCGAAGGGTGCGAAGACGCGTACCGTCGACATGCCCTCATCGGTGGCAGATGAACTGAAGCGTCATGCTGAGATGTTCCCACCGGTGGAGGTGGAGCTTCCCTGGGAGAAGCCGGGGCCGGACAGACCGACAAGGAAGTTCTCCCTCGTGCTCACCACGCGCTTCAGCAACGCCATTGCCGTGAACACGTGGAACACCTACACCTGGAAGCCCGCGCTCGCCGAGGCCGGGATTATTCCACCGCGCGCCAAGGATGCGAAGCAGTGGCAGTGGGAGGCGGCGCCGAAGGACGGCTTCCACGTACTGCGGCACACCTATGCCTCGATCATGTTGGAGGCGGGGGAGTCCGTGGTGACGTCGGCGCGATGGCTCGGGCACTCCTCGCCAGCCGTCACGCTCGGTTACTACGCTCACTTCATGCCGGAGGCCGGGAGCAAGGGGCGCACCGTGATCGACGGACTGCTCGGGGAGAAGGGAGATCAGTGTGCCGGCCGAAACTCCCCAGATTCTCCCCAGGGCTGATCGTGGCCGATTCCCCGGAACACGGGGGTCTTGGGAAGGTCATGGATTGCAAGGCCAAGGGATCGCGTAGCCTGGGGAAATGCTGATCGAGGTCACCGCAACCCGCTACATCACGCCCCTGCGCGAGGGTGGCTCGCTGCCGGGACTGATCGAGGCCGACGACCTCGGGACCTACGTCCTCAAGTTCACCGGTGCGGGCCAGGGCCGCAAGACCCTGGTCGCCGAGATCGTCTGCGGGGAACTCGCCCGACGGCTGGGGTTCCGGGTGCCGAGCCTGGTGACGGTCGAACTCGATCCGGTGCTGGGACTGGGCGAGCCCGACGAACAGGTTCAGGAACTCCTCAAGTCCAGCGGGGGCACCAATCTGGGCATGGACTTCCTCTCCGGCGCGCTCGGCTTCGACCCGCTCGCCTTCGAGGTGAGCCCCGAGGAGGCCGGGCGGGTCGTCTGGTTCGACGCGCTGGTGAACAACGTCGACCGTTCCTGGCGCAACCCCAACCTGCTCCGCCGAGGCGGCGAACTCTGGCTCATCGACCACGGCGCGACCATGATCTGGCACCACAACTGGCCCGGCGTGGAGCGCTCCGTCGCCCGACCCTACGACGCCTCCGACCATGCCCTGAAGGCATTCGGGCCGGACGTGGCCGCCGCGGCGGCGGAACTCGCGCCGCACGTCACCGCGGACCTGCTCGCCGAGGTCACCGCGGAGATCCCCGACGTATGGCTGGCCGGTGAACCCGGATTCGATACGCCGGACGAGCTCCGGCAGGCCTACGCGCGCGCCCTGCTCGCCCGCGCGGCCACCGTCCACGAGCGCGTCCACGGCATCGGGGAGAAGGAGAACCAGTGAGCGACCGCAGTGACCGGATCGACCGGCATGTCTTCGAGTACGCGCTGCTGCGGGTCGTGCCGCGGATCGAACGGGGCGAGTGCGTCAACGCCGGGGTGATCGTGTACTGCCGTCACGAGGCGTTTGTCGGGGCCGGCATTCACCTCGACGCGTCCCGGCTGCTGGCACTCGACCCGCACGTGGACCTGGCCGGCGTCCGGGCCGCGCTGCGTGCCGTCGAGGGGGTGTGCGCGGGTGGGGACGCGGCGGGTCAGGCCGCCGGCGACGACGCCGGCCGGCGTTTTCGCTGGCTGATCGCCCCGCGCTCCACCATCGTCCAGCCCGGTCCCGTGCACACCGGGCTCACCGCCGATCCGGCGGCCGAGGTGCAGCGACTGCTCGACCTGCTGGTGCGCTGACCCGACGGGCCGGCACGGCGAACCACCACGGCGGGCCGCCTCAGCAGGAGGCTGCGGCGGCCCGCCGCTCAGAGGTGCACGGGAGTGGGGCGGCGTACGGACGTACGGGTGTCGGCCCGCGCGTCAGCTGCGACGGCGCTTCACCAGGTAACCGGTCGCGGCGAGGGCACCGGCCGCGAAGGCCAGGCCGACTTCCGTGTCCCAGTCGCTCGGTCCGGCGGCCGACGAGCCGCCCAGCACGCCCTCCACACCGTGCGTCGGCGCGACCGTGGCAGGGGCGGTCATCGCGGGGGCCGTCATCGAGGCGAGGGGAGTCGCGGGTGTGGCGGGTGCGGTCGGAGTCGCGGATACGGCGGTGGTGGCCGCCGGACGGGGAGCGCTGGTGGAGGAGGTGAGGGAGTCGCCACGGCGGGGAAGGGCCTCGCAGGCGACGTTGTCGTCGGGGCCCTGGTCCTCGTCGAGTCGGTTGGGGTCACTCCGGTCCAGGTTGAACAGGGCTTGGGCTTCCTCCTGGTAGGTGAAGTCTGAGCAGTCCAGGTCCTGGGCGTGAGCGGTGTGGGCCACCGGCAGTGTCGTGGCGAGCGCGATGAGTATGCCGAGGGCATCGGTGCGTCGGCGCATGATGCGCCTCCTTTCCAGCCACGAGTGGCTCGCGTTTCGACGCTAGGCGCGCAGCCGTGGGCCGATCGGGTGGTAAACGCGGGACCCGGGTTGGGGACGGAACCGGGCGGGCGTGGTCTGCCCGGGGGTCCGGCGGGCCGGGGAATGGATCACACAGCAGGGTGGACCGTTGACACCGGGTGCCAGGGCTTCTAGCGTCACGTCTGTTGAAGGTACTAAGCGGTCGCTCACCCATCTGGGCGGTCGCAGGAGCCGCATCCCAAGGTCGAGGAGAAGCAGCGATGTCCACCACTGAGCAGCAGCGGGTCGCCGTCGTCACCGGTGCCGCGCGCGGTATCGGCGCCGCCACCGCCGTACGACTGGCCGCCGAGGGCCGTGCGGTCGCCGTGATCGACCTCGACGAGGGAGCCTGCAAGGACACCGTCGAGAAGATCACCACGGCCGGTGGCAGGGCGCTGGCGGTCGGCTGCGACGTCTCGGACGAGGCGCAGGTCGAGGCCGCCGTCGCCAGGATCGCCGAGGAGCTCGGCGCGCCGACCATCCTGGTCAACAACGCGGGCGTGCTGCGCGACAACCTGCTCTTCAAGATGAGTGCCTCGGACTGGGACACGGTCATGAACGTGCACCTGCGCGGTGCCTTCCTGATGTCGAAGGCATGCCAGAAGCACATGGTGGACGCCGGCTTCGGCCGTATCGTCAACCTGTCCTCCTCCTCCGCGCTCGGCAACCGCGGCCAGGTCAACTACTCCGCGGCCAAGGCGGGCCTGCAGGGCTTCACCAAGACGCTCGCCAAGGAACTCGGCAAGTTCGGCGTGACCGCCAACTCCGTCGCACCCGGCTTCATCGCCACCGAGATGACCAAGGCCACCGCCGACCGCGTGGGCATGGGCTTCGAGGACTTCAAGGCCGCCGCCGCCACCCAGATCCCGGTGGCCCGGGTCGGCGAGCCGGAGGACATCGCCAACGCCATCGCCTTCTTCACCGGTGAGGCCGCCGGATTCGTCTCCGGCCAGGTGCTGTACGTGGCGGGCGGACCGCTCGACTGAGGAACGCCGTGACCCGGGACCGCTCAAGCTCGCGCACGACCGCGCTGTGCGACCAGGGACGGCCAGGGGCCGCTCGTGGATGGGCCCGGGGACGACAAGGCACGACTAGGGGACAGGGAACATGACTTCAGTGGAACTCTCGGGCAAGGTCGCCCTGGTCACCGGGGCCAGCCGCGGCATCGGGCTCGGCGTCGCCGAGGCGCTGGTGGCGCGCGGTGACCGCGTCTGCATCACCGGCCGCAACGAGGACACCCTCAAGGAGGCCGTCGAGAAGCTCGGCGCCGACCGGGTCATCGGCGTCGCCGGCAAGGCGCACGACGAGGGCCATCAGGCCATCGCCGTCGAGCGCACGATGGAGGCCTTCGGCCGGGTCGACTTCCTCGTCAACAACGCCGGCACCAACCCGGTGTTCGGGCCGATCGCCGACCTCGACCTGAACGTGGCGCGCAAGGTGTTCGAGACCAACGTCATCTCGGCGCTCGGCTTCGCCCAGCGAACCTGGCACGCCTGGCAGAAGGACAACGGCGGGGCGATCGTCAACGTCGCCTCCCTCGCGGGCGTCGCGCCCTCGCCCTTCATCGCCGCGTACGGCGTGAGCAAGGCGGCGCTGATCAACCTGACCGGGCAGCTGGCGCACGAGTTCGCGCCGCGGGTACGGGTCAACGCGATCGCCCCGGCAGTGGTGAAGACCAAGTTCGCCCAGGCGCTGTACGAGGGCCGGGAGGAGGAGGTCGTCGCCTCCTACCCGCTGGGCCGGCTCGGTGTGCCGTCCGACATCGGCGGGGCCGCCGCGTTCCTCACCTCGGACCAGTCGGAGTGGGTCACCGGCCAGACCCTGGTGATCGACGGCGGCATCCTCCTGAACGCCGGCGTGAGCTGAGCCCGGCATGCGGTGCCCCGGCATGCGGTGTTCTGGCGCGCAGTGCGCCGGCACGCGTTGAGCCCGCGGGTGCTGAGCCGTTGTGGTGCGGGCCACAATGATTCCGGTACGGGCGTCCGTTGACGAAACGGCGCCCGTTCCGGTGTTTTCGAAGACGGGTGGACCGATGACAACGTAGTCAACGCAGAGTGACAACGTGATCTACAACGAGTTGATCTCAACAAGCATACGAAGGAGGGTACGAGGACGAAATACCGCGGTATCGTCTGCCGACTCTTGGGACGGCAGATCGAGGAGCGTGCGCGTGTTCAAGCGGAACCGATGCCTGCGAGGGGTGGCGGCCATCGCGTCGCTGTCGTCCTTGGCCACCGGCTGCGGTGTGCTGACGTCCGACACTCCGGACGACGGAAAGCCGATCGTCGTGGGGACCACCAGCCCGCCGAGCACCCTGGACCCCGCCGCCTCCTGGGACAGCTCCTGGGAACTGTTCCGCAACATCTACCAGACGCTGCTGAGCTACCCGGTCGGCGCGAGCACGCCCCAGCCGGACGCCGCCGAGGGCTGCGAGTTCTCCGACGAATCCCGCCAGGTGTTCCGCTGCGAACTGCGTGAGGGGCTGAAGTTCTCCGACGGCAGCACGCTCGACGCCAGGGCGGTCAAGTACTCCGTCGACCGTATCCGCAAGATCAACGTCAACGGCGGTCCGGCCGGTCTGCTGGGCAGCCTCGAACGGGTGCAGGCGCCGAGCAGCCGCGAAGTGGTCTTCCACCTCAACAAGCCCGACGCGACGTTTCCGTTCGTGCTCGCCACGCCGGCTCTGTCGATCGTCTCCCCGAAGGCCTACCCGGCCGACGCCCTGCGCGAGGACTCCGGCATCGTCGGCTCCGGGCCCTACGACCTCCAGTCGTACGACGAGGGCAAGGAGGCCCGGCTCGTCCGCAATGAGCAGTACAAGGGCTACGCCGAGCGGCAGAACAGCGCCGTGACGATCCGCTACTTCCAGGACTCCGCCGAGATGGTCAAGTCGCTGCGGGAGAACCGGGTCGACCTCACCTACCGAGGTCTCGCCGCGGACGACGTCGTCGAATTCCAGGGCAGGGCCTCCAAGGAGGAGGAGATCAAGCTGGTGGAGGGCACCAGCACCAGCATCAACTACCTGGTGTTCAACCCGAAGGACCCGTGGGCGGGCAAGAAGCCGGTGCGTCAGGCCATCGCCCAGGTCGTCGACCGGAGCGCGATCGCGCACAAGGTCTACCGGGACACCGTCGATCCGCTGTACTCGATGGTCCCCAAGGGGCTGACCGGCCACACCACCGGATTCTTCGACGACTACGGCGACCCCAGCGTCGACAAGGCCCGGCGGATCCTCACCGAGGCGGGCATCACCGAGCCGGTGCCGCTCACCCTCTGGTACACCACGGACCGCTACGGCTCCGAGACCAAGCTGGAGTTCCAGGAGCTGGAGCACCAGCTGGAGGCCTCCGGGCTGTTCGAGATCACCCTCGAGAGCCGCCCCTGGAATACGTACGTCGAGGGCTACCAGAAGGGCGAGTACCCGGTGTTCGGGCGCGGCTGGTCCCCCGACTTCCCGGACGCCGACAACTTCATCGCCCCGTTCATCGGCAAGCAGAACGCGCTCGGCACGCCCTACGAGGCGCGCGAGATCAGCAACGTCCTGCTGCCCCAGTCCCGCCGGGAGAGCGACCGCGGCAACGTCGTGAAGGACTTCGAGGACGCCCAGCAGATCCTCGTGGACGACGCGCGGCTGCTGCCGCTGTGGCAGGGCCGGCAGTACGTCGCGGCGAGCCGGGACATCTCGGGAGCGGAGCGGGCGCTGGACCCGTCGACGATCATGATGATGTGGCAGCTCTCCCGCAAGATCAGCTGGTAGACGGTCCAGGGAGCTGATTGTCGGTGGTCGCCTGTAGGTTCTGAGGCATGGAAGCGACCGCAATCGTGAGGACGTTGACGTGACCGACATCGCCATGCTGCCCGAGTCCTGGCGCGGGGTTCTGGGTGACGAGCTGCAGCAGCCCTACTTCAAGGAGCTGACCGAGTTCGTCGAGGAGGAGCGGGCGAAGGGTCCCGTCCACCCGCCCCGCGAGGAGGTCTTCGCGGCACTGGACGCGACGCCGTACGACAAGGTGAAGGTCCTGATCCTCGGTCAGGACCCCTACCACGGCGAGGGTCAGGGACACGGCCTGTGCTTCTCGGTGCGGCCCGGGGTGCGGATTCCGCCGTCGCTGCGGAACATCTACAAGGAGATGCACGCGGATCTGGGCACGTCCGCCCCGGACAACGGCTATCTGATGCCGTGGGCCGAGCAGGGCGTGCTGCTGCTCAACGCGGTGCTCACGGTGCGCGGCGGCGAGGCCAACTCGCACAAGGGTCGGGGCTGGGAGCGGTTCACCGACGCGGTCATCCGCGCCGTGGCCGACCGGCCCGACCCGGCGGTGTTCGTGCTCTGGGGCAACTACGCGCAGAAGAAGCTGCCGCTGATCGACGAGAACCGCCATGCGGTGGTCAAGGGGGCACACCCGTCGCCGCTGTCGGCGAAGAAGTTCTTCGGCTCCCGTCCGTTCACGCAGATCAACGAGGCGGTGGCGGCGCAGGGCCACGAGCCGATCGACTGGACCATCCCGAACCTGGGCTGACGCCCGCCGGTCCGGGGCGCGCCCGGTTCCCGGTGGCAGGGGCGGTCCGGTGCGTCGCGGGGCGGTTCGCCCCGGATCGTCCCTGCCTGCCGGTAGCGTCGGGAGCGACGATCCGGCGAGCGGTACGGAGGGCGTGGTGGCGGACGAACAGAAGCAGGCGGCGCCGGATTCCGTACTGACGCGGATCGGGCAGGTCGTGATGCTGCACCACGCGGGGGACCGGGAGGAGGCGAGGCATCGTCTCCTCGGGCTGTGGACGGAGATCGGCGCCCACGGCGACGCCCTGCACCGCTGCACACTCGCCCACTACCTGGCCGACACCCAGGACGACCCCGAGGACGAACTCGCCTGGGACCTGAGGGCGTTGGCGGCAGCGAACGAGGCCGAGGGTGAAGCCGCCGGTGACCGCTCCGCCGGGTACGAGGGCATGCCCGCGGTGCGTGCCCTCTATCCCTCCCTGCACCTCAACCTCGCCGCCGACTACGCCCGGCTCGCCCGCCCCGATGCCGCCCGCACCCACCTCCACCGGGCCCGCGGCGCCGCCCGCGTCCTCGCCGACGACACCTACGGCGACAGGGTCCGGGCCGCCATCCGGCGCATGGAGATCCGGCTGGACGAGGAGAGCGGGACGGCCGGGAGGTGGGGGCCGCCGAGGCAGCGTCCGTAGGGCAGGCACTGCGGCGGTCAACGCCCGTAGGTCTCCTCGCAGATGGCCGCCTCCGGGCTGTCCGCGGGCCAGCGGCCGTACTCCCTGCCCAGGGCACAGACCTCCGCCCGCCCGCGCAGGTCGCGGCGGACCGCATTCGCGGCCTCGGAAACCTCCGCGGCGGATGCTCGTGGTGAGGCGGTCCTGCCCTGGGCTGGGCCGCCGGGGGCAGGCCGCGGGTTCCGGTCGTCGAACGGCGCGGTCCGCTGCGGTGCGGGTGCCGTGGGGGTGGCACGGTGCGAGGGGGACGCGGGCGGCTTCGTGGGCCGCGACGGAGCGATCATCTCCAGGGCCTCGCGCGCAGGTGCCTGGACCGCCTGCCGTGTCCGGCCGTCCGGGCGCGGCTCCGACAACCGGGCCGCGCCGGCGGGCGGGCCGGGCGCGGGGGGACGCTGAACCGTCACACAGCCCGCGAGAGCGGAGACCGCCACGGTCACCAGTAGTGCTGCTGTGGTCGTCTTTCGATGCACCCACGTCACTCTGCTGCCTCCGGCCGCCCGCGGGCCGGAGGACGGGCGGAGGATGCCCCGCAAGGGTGATCTCCGACCCCGTATGGGGGTCATGGGAGTGCCGAGGGTGACGTGCGGTCAGGCCCCGGCCGGGGAACAGAGAGGGGCAGGCGGGCATACCGTGATCAGGGGCGCACCCGGCCGGCCCGGTGCCGTCGTCAGTCGCCGGTGGCACCGTCGAGCCGCTCGCGGAGCAGGTCGGCGTGGCCGTTGTGACGCGCGTACTCCTCGATCATGTGGGTGTGGATCCAGCGCAGGGTGATCCGCTCGCCGAACCGGTGCCGCCCCTTGGCCAGGTCGTCCAGACCGAAGCCGGCCGCGTTGCGCCGGGCGATGTCGGTCTCGGCCTGCCAGGTGGTGTACACCTCCTGCCAGGTCTCCGCCCCGGTGAGGTGGAACTCGCCGTCCGGGTCGGCCTCGCTGTAGTGGAGCGGGTCGGCGTCCTCGCCCGCGAGTACCCTGCGGTACCAGCCGCGTTCGACGTCCGCCATGTGCCGCACCAGCCCCATGAGCGACAGCTCGGACGGTGGCACCGAGGCGGTGCGCAGTTGCTCGTCGGTCAGGTCCTCGCACTTCCGGGCGAGGGTTTGGCGGTGGTAGTCGAGCCAGCCCTCCAGCATGGTGCGGTCGTCGGCGTCCATGGCGGGTTCGTGGCGCTGGGTCGTCATGCCCGCATTCTTTCCGGTCGCGGAGGTCCGCCGCCAGAGCTTTTCAGTCGTCAGGCGCTTGTCGGGCGGCGAGCATCCCGTCCAGCAGCTCCCGCAGACTCGCCCGCACCGCCTCCTGATGACCAACCATGCCGGGATCGCCGTACGCGACACCGCGATCGCCGTGCTTTCGAGGACCGCCTCGGGACTGCTCCTGAAAAACTTCGACGAGGTCGCCTCCTGGCGGCCGCCGACATCGGACGCCGTATCCTTCGGGGCAGAACCACGACAGTGAGCACGGCGGTGACGATCACGGCGGTGACGATCACGGCGGTGACGATCACGGCGGTGACGGAGTCGGAGTCGGTGACCGCGGCCGTGCCCGTGCCAGGCAACCACTGGAGGAGAACACCCCGTGAAGGTCGGCTGCATCGGACTCGGCGACATCGCGCAGAAGGCCTACCTTCCGGTGCTCGCCACCCGGCCCGGCGTGGAACTGCACCTGCAGACCCGCACCCCCGCGACGCTCACCCGTGTCGCCGACGGCCTCCACCTCCCGCCCGGACAGCGGCACGTCGGCCTCGACGCCCTGCTCGCCCAGGATCTCGACGCCGCCTTCGTGCACGCTCCGACCCAGGTCCACCCGGAGATCGTGACCCGGCTGCTCGAGGCGGGCGTACCGACATACGTCGACAAGCCGCTCGCCTACGAACTCGCCGACTCCGCGCGCCTCGTGGCCCTCGCCGAGAAGCGGGACACGAGCCTCGCCGTCGGCTTCAACCGGCGCTTCGCCCCCGGCTACGCGCAGTGCGCCGGTCACCCGCGCGAGCTGATCCTGCTGCAGAAGAACCGGATCGGGCTGCCGGAGGAACCGCGCACGATGATCCTCGACGACTTCATCCACGTCGTCGACACCCTGCGCTTCCTGGTTCCCGGCCCGATCGACGACGTGACCGTGCGGGCCCGCACCGAGGACGGGCTGCTGCACCATGTGGTGCTCCAGCTCGCCGGGGACGGCTTCACCGCCCTCGGCGTGATGAACAGGCTCAGCGGCTCGGCCGAGGAGATCCTCGAGGTCTCCGGCCAGGACACCAAGCGGCAGGTGGTCAACCTCGCCGAGGTGATCGACCACGAGGGCCGGCCCACCGTGCGCCGGCGCGGCGACTGGGTGCCGGTGGCGCGTCAGCGCGGGATCGAGCAAGCGGTGCTCGCCTTCCTGGACGCGGTCGGCGAGGGCAGGACGCTCAGTGCCCGGGACGCGCTGACGACCCATGAGCTGTGCGAGCGTGTGGTGCGTGAGGTTCAGGAGCGGGCCGCCGCCTGAGCCGCACGGCCCGTACGCCCTCGGTGGCCCCCCACACGGCCAGGCCCAGCAGCGCCGCGTGCGGCAGCCAGTCGCCGAAGCGGACGTAGAGCGTGGTGCCGTGGGCGAGCGGGACGTCGTACACCCGCGTGGTGCTCGCGTCCGTGCCGAGCCACGGCCCGACCCGCCCGCCGTCCGGGCCCTGGACGGCGGACACACCGGTCAGCGTCGCGTGCACCATCGACCGCCCGGTCTCGGCGGCGCGCAGCGCGGCGAGCGAGGCATGCTGCTCGGGCGCCCAGCTCTGCTGGAACGTCGACGTCGACGACTGGGCGATCAGCACATCGGCACCGTCCTCGGCCAGATTCCGGCTCACGTCCGGGAACGCGGACTCGAAGCACACCGTCGGACCGATCCGCAGCCCGCCGCCCGCGTCCATCACCACCTGCTCGGTACCGCGCCTGCGGTCCTCGCCCGCCGCCTCACCCACGGACGTCGCCCAGCCCAGCAGGGAGCGGGCCGGGATGTACTCCCCGAACGGAACCAGGCGCATCTTGTCGTACCGGTCCCCGGTGAGGCCGTCGGGGCCGACGAGCATCGAACTCTTGTAGATGCCGGGCTGGTCCGAGCGCCGTGCGTCCACGTTGACCAGGATCTCCGCGCCCGTCGTGCGGGACAGCGCGGCGAGCCGCCGCGCCAGGCCGGGCCGGGCGCCGAGGTCGAATCCGACGCTGCTCTCGCCCCAGACGACCAGGTCGACGCCTTGGCCCGTGAGCCGGCGGGTGAGCCGCTCCTCGCGGTCGAAGCGCCGGTCCGCACCGTCCGGTCCGGAGACGACGCCCGGCTGGACGACCGCGATCCTCGTCCGGCCGTCGGTCTGCGCGACAGGCGCTCCCACCCATGCGACGGACGTGACCACGCCCGCGGCGACCAGACCGGCCACGGCCGGCACCCTCGCCCGCCGCACGACGAGCAGCACGGCCACGGCGACGTTCAGCAGCACCACCAGGAAGCTGAGCAGCCACACCCCGCCGACCGACGCCAGCCGCAGCGCCGCCGCCACCTGCCACTGACTCGCACCGAGCACGCCCCAGGGGCCGCCCAGCGCATCCCAGGAACGGACCAGCTCGACGGCCAGCCAGGCCGACGGCAGCACGACCAGCGCGGCCGTGACCCGTCCGCGCGACGGCACCCCGCCCAGCAGCCGCCGCACCAGCCACCCCCAGGGCGCCCACAGCAGGCCGAGCAGGGCCGCGAGGACGAACGTGAACACATGCAGGTTCGGCAGCAGCCAGTGGTGCATCGCGAGCATGAAGCCGAACCCGCCCCACCAGCCGTCGAACGCGGCGCGTCGCCCGGTGGGCGCGGTGCGCGCCAACGCGATCCAGGGCACCAGCGCGACGTAGGCGAACCACCACAAGGACGGCGCCGGGAAGGCCAGTACGGGCAGGGCACCCGCGACCGCGGCGACGGCCGAGCGTCCCCACGGGGAGGCGAGCCAGTGGCCGAGCGTCTTCAACGGCGCCTCCCTGCCCTCCCTGTCCCATGCGTGCCACCAGTGTGCGCCCCGGACAAGATCCGGGACAGGGCGCGTCGGCTCAGTGGACCACGGGTGCCGCGGACCGGGCGGGAAGGCGCCGCCACTTCTCGCGCACGACCACCTCGTGCAACCGCCAGCCCTCGTCCGTGCGCAGCATCCCGAACGCGTACCGCCCCCCGCACACGAAATCCGGCGCGGGCGACCCGTCCTCGCCACCGGCAGCCGCGCCCATCGGGTTCACGTAGTCCGCCTGCACCCGGGCCGTGTCACCGGTGTCCTGTTCCCAGACCCCGAAGCGCACCCGCCGGTTCACGATCAGATGCTGCCGCATCGGAAACACCCGCAGGCTCTCCGCGAGCCAGGCCGCCACCTTCCCGGCGTCGCCCTCGATGCCGCCGGCCGAGCGGTAGTCGGCCCGCCCGTCCGACGTGAACAGCCCTCGGTACGTCTCCCAGTCCCCGTCGTCGACCGCCACCGCGTACTCGGTGACGACCTCGTCCAGGGCCAGCCTGTCCCGCACGGTCGCAAGCTCCACACGCTGCGTCATCGGCTCAGTGTTGGCCATCGCAGGCCCGGAACCAAGAGCCCTGCGCGGATATTCACCCGGCGTGAATGTCTGCTTCCACCCACCCCGCAGAGGCACGGGTGCGGCCGTGCGTGTGTCAGGCTGTGGATCTTCGGTTGTCGGGGCGGGCTGGTGTTCGGAGGTTTGTGTGAAAAGGCTTGTCACTGTGGTGACCGGTGGCGGTCGGGGGATCGGGGCCGCTGTCTGCCTGCGGCTCGCGGGGGAGGGGCATGACGTGGTGGTGGGGTACGTGCGGGACGCCTCGGCGGCGGAGCGGGTGGCGGAGGGGGTGCGTGCGGCCGGGGCGCGGGCCGTCACCGTGCGGGGGGACACGTCCGACGAGGCGGATGTCGAGCGTCTGTTCGATGCGGCGGAGCGGGAACTGGGGCCGGTGACAGGGTTGGTGAACAATGCGGCGGTGACCGGGCCGCTGGGGCGGTTCACCGATGTCGACACCGCGACTCTGCGCCGGGTCGTCGACGTCAACCTCATGGGGACACTGCTGTGCTCGCGCCGCGCCGCACAGCTCATGATGCCCCGGGGCGAGGGAGCGATCGTGAACATCTCGTCGGGGGCCGCCACTCTCGGCAGTCCCGGCGAGTACGTCCACTACGCGGCGACCAAAGCCGCCGTCGACAGCCTCACGGTGGGACTCGCCAAGGAACTCGGACCGGTCGGCATCCGCGTCAACGCGGTCGCGCCGGGCGTGATCGACACGGAGATGCACGCCGCCATGGGCGCCCCGGACCGGGCCCGGCAGGCCGGCGCCGCGGTGCCGCTGCGCCGCCCGGGGCAGCCGGAGGAGATCGCCGCGGCGGTCGCCTGGCTGATGTCGCCGGACGCCTCGTACACGACGGGGGCGGTGCTGCGGGTGGCGGGTGGGCGCTGAGCGCGTGTCTGTCCCGGCGCGTGGACGGGGCCGCCGCGACGGCGGGGGTTCAGGCCGCCTTGACGACCCGGTCGCGGATCGCCGCCGCCCACTCGACCACCAGGAGTTCGTACTCCGCGCGCTCCTGGGCCGACAGGGAACCGCCCGCGCGCAGCCACAGTGCTCGGATGTGCTCGTTGACCTCGGTGGCCGACCGCACGGAACCAGGGGTCACGCAATCGGGGGACATGCCGAACAGCCTAGGGCCACGCACTGACAGTGCGCTACCGGACGGCTACCCGTCACCTATGGGTTCGGTCACGCCCCCACGGACGGCCGGGTCGCGGACGTCGGGTCAGCCCCCCGACTCCGCCGCGTGCGGGCTGAGGGCGCCCGTGGCCACCAGGACGAGGATGACGACGCCGAGCGCGATGCGATACCAGACGAACGGCATGAAGCTCTTGGTGGTGATGAACTTCATGAACCGGTTCAAGCGTAGATGTCCTGAGCGGCTTTGACCTGCTGTTTCCACCACTCTTCAAGATCGAATGCGAGAGCAGTGGGAGATGGCACTTTCCAGTGCTCTCCCTCGCTGGCCGCGAAGTGCAGCCACCTGGTTTGCAGGGGTAACGTGCGAGTAGAGACCTTCCACGCCGGCGACCTCGTGGCCCATGCGGGTGGCGTTGACGGTGAGGCAGACGTCGCCTTCTGGGATGCGGTCAAGCGCGAGGACTCGGCGGTTGTGGCCGAGGAGTTGGGGCCAGATGCAGAGGCTCTGCACACGGTGTTGCCGGCCTTGTCGTCGTCGTGGCGGCGGCGTGAGCGGCAGCGTCGGAAGGTACAGCGCTGGCGTTACCGGGTGGACTGGAAGCCTCTTCCCAATTCGCGGGCACAGGAGTCGTTGCAGGGCGGCTGGCTGCTCGTCGTCCCGCAGGGCCGTTGCCCTTGCCGGAAACCTCATCCGGCCTGGTTGCGCAGCATGCTGGTACTCGTGAAGGAGGCCGCCGAGTCGGTCGGTTCGATGTATGTCGAGGCGGGCGATTTCGTCCGGATCGGTGATCGGTGATCGGTGATCGGTTCGGGGAGCGGGTGCAGCGGGCAGGCGTTCGCGATGCCCTGGTGCGGCCGGTGCGCGTTGTAGAACTGCTCGAACTCCCGCAGTGCGTGGAGGAGATGTCGCTGGTTCCAGATCAGGGTGCGGTCCAGCGGTTCACGGCGGCAGGTCTGCACCCACCTCTCCATGATGGAGTTCATGCGGGGGATCCGGATGCCACTGAGCACGGCCTCGATCCCCGCGTCGGCGAGGATCGTGTCGAACAGTTCGGGGAACTTCCCGTCCCGGTCCCTGATCACGTAGCGGGCCTGGCAGCAGGCGTCCTGGAGATCCATGACGAGGTTCCTGGCGGCCTGCGCCGCCCAGGAGGCGGTCGGGTGCGCCGTCGCGCCCAGGACGCGGATGCGCCGGCCGGCGTGCCCGATCACCGCGAACACGTACAGCCGCGTCCCGGACAGAGTGATGGTCTCGAAGAAGTCACACGCCAGCAGGGCATCGGCCTGGGAGCGCAGGAAGTCCGCCCAGGTACTGGACGTCCGCTCGGGTGCCGGCGGGATCCCGGCGTCCTTCAGGATCTCCCAGACCGTGGACGCCGCCACTTTCACGCCGAGGACGAGCAGTTCACCGTGCAGGCGCCGGTAGCCCCAGGTCGGGTTCTCGCGGGCCAGGCGCAGGACCAGGGCGCGGATGGAGCGCACGGTGCGCGGTCAGCTCCCGCGTTTCGGCCGGGACCGGGCGGCGTGGCGGCGGGCGACTATGTCGCGGTGCCAACGCAGCACGGTGTCGGGCAGCACCAGCAGCCGCATCCGACGCAGCACCTCGGGCGGCAGACCCTGGAGCAGCGCCGCCAGGAACGCCCGTGTCGACGATCAGGCAATTCCCCACTCTCCGGCCGTCGAGTTGGCGCTCCAGTACCCCGATTCTGATGACGCAGCGCGAGGATCTCCGCGTCCTTGTCCTGGTTGCTCACCGGCAGCAGCCGCAGCAGGCGAACACGTTCGCCACACCCAGACAGGCAAGTCGAAGCAGCACGACAGATCATCCTGCCGGGGCACTCACCAGGCGCCCAGAGCACCCGACCGAGCCGTACGAGGGCATATCCGCGGGCCAGGAAGAGGGGCAGAGCCACCGGCTTCGGCCCGCGGTCGCACTGGTGACGCGCGCCATCTTGCGACCATCCAACCTTTTTGGTTGCATCATTGTATGTTGTTCCAGACTCCCGCCCTGACCGACGAGGACGAGCGGGTTCTCGCTGAGATCGAGACCCTGCGCGAAGACCTCCGCCACTTCCTACGGCCCACTGTGCGTTGGACCAAGCAGCTCCGCCGGAACCTCACGGCACGCAATATCGCCGGGTCGAACACGATTGAGGGCTACGCCGCGTCGGTGGACGATGTCGAGGCCCTGATGTCCGGCGAGGATCCTTTGGAGGCCAGCGACGAGACTCGCAGGGAGGTGGAGGGCTATCAGCGGGCTATGACCTACATCCAGGGTCTCTCAGACGCCGGGGAGGGATTCCGCTACGACCTGGGGCTCCTCAACGGTCTCCACTTCATGATCCAGGAGCATCACCCCGATAAGCGGCCCGGCCGGCTCCGCAAGGGCCCTGTCTACATCACGAGCCCCGATGACCCCATGGTCATGGACTACACGGGGCCCGACTACGAGACGGTCCCCGGACTCATGGCGGAGCTGGTCGCGTGGCTGAACGAGGGCGACCTCGACTCGCCCGTGCACGTTCGCGCCTCCATGGCCCACCTGAACCTCGTGAAGATCCACCCATGGGCCGACGGCAACGGCCGAACATCCCGGGCCTTGTCGACGCTGGTGTTCTCGCGGGAGGCGCTGATGCCTTCGGAGTTCTCCTCGATCGAGGAATGGCTCGGGCGCGGCCAGAACACCTACCGCTACTACGACATGCTCAAAGATGTCGGCGGCGAGGTGTGGAGCCCTCAGCGTGACGCCGGGCCGTGGATCAGATTCTGTCTCGGCGCCCACCACATGCAGGCGCAGACGGCGAAGCGGCGCATCGAGTTCTTCCGCGACGCCTGGCTCCTGCTCGTCGATCAGGTGGAGACATCCGGCCTTGACGAGCGCATGGCCTTCGCCCTGATGCCCGCCCTCGCCGGAGGGAAGGTGCGCCGGACGATGTACCAGCGGGACGCGGACCTGAGCTCGGACACGGCGATGCGCGACATGAAGGCCATGGTGCGCACGGGATGGCTACTCTCGCATGGGCAGGCCCGCGGACGCTTCTACACCGCTGGCCCCGCCATGGATCCGGTGAAGGCAAAGATGAAGACGATCACGAAGCCGCTGCGCAATCCGTACAGCACCCGCTGACCGCCGCGGTCCCGTCTCCCGGTGAGGCGGGGCTTCGTCGTGCCCGGAGCAGAGACCGCGGCACCGATAACCGCAGAGGGACTGTCAGACCCTGCCTTTGCCGAGAACTCCGTCCGTGCAGTTCAGGCCGCATGCTGGTACTCGTGGAGGGTGCCGCCGAGGCGGTCCCGTCGTCGTATGTCGAGGTGGGCGATCCTGTCTGGGTCGGTGACCGGCGCGGGCAGCGGGTGCAGTGGTCGGGCGCCTGCGATGCCCCGGTGGGGCCGGTGGGAGTTGTAGTGCTGTTCGAACTCGCGCAGGGTGTGGAGCAGGTGGCGCTGGTTCCGGATCAGGGTGTGGTCCAGCAGTTCGCGTCGGCAGGTCTGCACCCACCGTTCCATGAGCGCGTTCATGCGCGGTATGCGGATGCCGCTGAGTACGACCTCGATCCCCGCATCATCAAGGACGGTGTCGAACAGGGCGGGGAACTTCCCGTCGCGGTCGCGGATCATGAACCGGGCCCGGCAGCCGGCATCCTCGAGATCCATGACGAGGTTCCTGGCGGCCTGCGCCACCCAGGAGACGGTCGGGTGCGCCGTCGCGCCCAGGACGCGGATGCGCCGGCCGGCGTGCCCGATCGCCGCGAACACGTACAGCCGCGCCCCGGACAGGGTGACCGCTTCGAAGAAGTCACATGCCAGTAGGGGATCAGCCTGGGAGCGCAGAAAGTCCGTCCAGGTGCTGGAACCCCGCTCGGGTACCGGGTCGATCCCCGCCTCCTTCAGGATCTCCCACACCGTGGAGGCGGCCACCTGCACGCCCACAACCAGCAGCTCGCCGTGGATGCGCCGGTAGCCCCAGCCGGGATTCTCCCGCGCCGGACGCAGCACGAGAATGCGGATCGAGCGCACCGTACGCGGCCGACCCGCACGCTTGGACCGGGAACGGGCCGCGTGGCGGCGCAAGATCAGGTCACGGTGCCAGCGCAGCACAGTGTCCGGCGCAGCACACCGCGCGGGAGCCGGTGCAGCAGCGCGGCCAGGAACACCCGGTCACTCGGGGGCGAACCGCACCCGATCCCGTCCGGGTTGGCGTTCCAGCACCGTGATCTGATGACGCAGCGCGAGGATCTCCGCGTCCTTGTCCTGGTTGCTCACCGGCAGCAGCCGCAGCAGGGCGAACACGTTCGCCACACCCAGATAGGCAAGTCGAAGCAGCACGACAGATCATCCTGCCGGGGCACTCACCAGGTGCCCAGAGCACCCGCCCAAGCGCCCGCGCTCGACACCACCCGTACACCAGCCCCCACCAGGACGGATGAGTTTTTCGGCAGGTACAGGGCGCGTACACACCCCCGGCCGCCTCGACCGTGCGCGTGATGACAGACTTCTCCGGCAACGGGACTCCCGACGATCTTCTTGCTCGACACAAGTTGATCTATCAGGACGTCCCGTTGCGTCATTCACCAGGGCTTGACCTGCGACTCAAGACTCAAACGCAACGGTGTTGATGACCAGGGGCTGCTGTCCAACGTCGCCACCGACCAGGGGACAGCCGAAGCCGAGCCGGAGGGCGGGGGCGCCTGCCGGCTCCGGTGGAGGGATACCGCGTCGGCCTCGACCGCCTCGTCATCGTGCGCCGCGACGCGGAGCGCCTGGCGCTGGCCCGCGTCGTCGACCGGCACCGCCGGGGCCGCATCCTGCTTCACGGCAACCGGACCGTGGTCTTCAGGTGACGTGATGTCGGGCGTCGTCGCCGGCGTTGCGGTTTCGCCGTCGCAGTCGACCCGGACTCGGGCGCGCTCCGCCCAGCCGGGGTCTCCGTCAGGATCGGTCGTCGGCCCTGGGGCGCTCGGCGACGACGAGGAGGTAGCCGAAGCCAGCGACGTCGATCATGTCCTTCGGGTCGGACTTCCAGTCCAGCTTGTCCAGCACCTCGGTCGGCATCTCCGCAGCCCGCTCCGTCAGGGTCTGGAACGTCCTGCGCAGGGTCTCCTCGCTGATGTCGCGCATTTCCGTGAACTGGAAGCCCGCCGTGCGCAGGAGCCGGGGATAGTCGTCGACCTGCACCATCGTGCTCATGAGGTCCTTCAGCATCACGTCCACGACGGCGCGGTGGGCGGGGGGCAGCGGAGTCCGCTCGTGGAAGTCGGTCAGCGCGAGCCGGCCTCCCGGGCGCAGTACCCGCCGGATCTCCCGGAGCACCTGCCCCCGGTCCGGCATATGGATCATCGACTCCAGGGCGACGACCGCGTCGAAGGACGCGTCGGGGAACGGCAGTTCCATCGCGTTCGCCTGGTGGAACTCCGCACGGCATGCGGACGTCTGGGAGCGCGCCAGCGCGTTCGCCCGCTCGACCTGCTCCTTGCTCACCGAGATGCCGGTCACCTCGGCGCCGCTGAGCCGGGCGATCCGCACACCGGGGGTGCCGACCCCGCAGCCGACGTCCAGGAGACGTGAGTCGGGGCCGACGTGGAGGCGCTCGGTCAGCAGGTCCGTGAGCAGGTCCGTGGCCTCGTCGAAGGAGAGGTCGCTGTCGGGAGATTCCCAGTATCCGAAGTGCAGGTTCTTCCCCATCGTCACTGACGCGCTGTCGATCAAAGCGTCGTACAGCATTCCGACTTCGTCGGGGATGGGAGTGGCCACGGTTCCGGCCTGAAGGGGCATTATTCTACTCCAGAGTTCTGACACGCCGATCGAGGATCAGACAGTGATCAGATTAATCTGAAATGCTGTCTATTTGATTTCCGCTCATCGATTCAGAGCGTCCTCTTCAGGGACGTTACCGGCTGTCTGCGAGAGGGGCAATTTCCCTCTATATTGCGTCTTATCCGCCCGTGGTGCCGGGTCTGACGCATGCGCGTCGCGCCTGGAATGAATTCGTGGAAGACAGGGGACGCGCACAGGTGAGGGCTGGAGTGACGAACGAAGATCAGCTGCTGGCGTACCTGAAACGGGTCACTGTCGATCTCCACCGGACACGAGAAAGACTGCGGGACGTCGAGGAGCGGCCGTCGGAGCCCATCGCGGTCGTCGCGATGAGCTGTCGCTATCCCGGTGGTGTCCGGACGCCGGAGGACCTGTGGGAACTGGTGTCTTCGGGCGGCGACGCCATCTCGACGGTTCCGGAGGACCGCGGCTGGGACTTCGAGGCACTGGACGACGCCGCGCACGCGGGCGGATTCATCGACGACGCGGGAAGCTTCGACCCGGATTTCTTCGGGATTTCCCCGAACGAGGCGCTGGCGATGGACCCGCAGCAGCGCTTGCTCCTGGAGACGAGCTGGGAGCTGTTCGAGCGGGCGGGCATCGTTCCGGAGGCTCTGCGCGGCGAATCGGTTGGCGTGTTCGTGGGGGCCGCCGGCCAGGATTACTGGGACCTGCATCCGAATCCGCCGGAAAGCGTCGAGCCCTATATGAACACGGCCACCGCGGCCTCGGTGCTCTCGGGCCGGGTTTCGTATGTGTTCGGGTTCGAGGGGCCCGCGGTGACGGTGGACACGGCGTGTTCGTCGTCGTTGG
>NZ_JBHSOA010000084.1:0-20781 GCF_042655885.1 Streptomyces chlorus | reverse complement strand
CCCTCATCGAGGAAGCCATGAAGATCGCCGAGCAGATGGAAGCCGACGGCGTGACCTCCGGCGCCCCGACCGGCACCGGAAAGCCGGCGGTGACGGTGGGTTGAGACGAGGCACGGACCGATAGGGGGCCGAGCGTGACGATACTGGAGAGCATCAGAAAACCACGCGACCTGAAGGCGCTGTCCGAGGCGGAACTCGGTGAACTGTCCGAAGACATAAGGGAGTTCCTGGTGCACGCGGTCGCCAGGACCGCGATCACCGCCGCCATGCTGCATCCGGTCGGCCTGGGCGCCTTCGCCGAGCGGTTCCCGGACCGGGTGTGGGACGTCGGCATCGCCGAGCAGCACGCCGCCGTGTCCGCGGCGGGACTGGCGACGGACGGCACGCACCCGGTCGTCGCCGTGTACGCCACCTTCCTCAACCGCGCCTTCGACCAGCTGCTGATGGACGTGGCCCAGCACCGCTGCGGGGTCACCTTCGTCCTGGACCGGGCCGGCGTCACCGGCGTCGACGGGCCCTCGCGCAACGGCATGTGGGACCTGTCGATCCTCCAGGTCGTGCCCGGTCTGCGCATCGCCGCACCACGCGACGCCGACCAGCTGCGTGCCCAGTTGCGGGAGGCGGTCGCCGTCGACGACGCGCCGACGCTGCTGCGGTTCCCCAAGGAGTCCGTGGGCCCGGCCGTCCCGGCGCTCGACCGGATCGGCGGCACGGACATGCTGCACCGCGCCGACGATCCCGAGGTGCTGCTGGTGTCGGTCGGCGTCATGGCGCCCGTCTGCCTCCAGGCCGCCGAACTGCTCGAGGCACGCGGCATCGGGTGCACCGTGGTCGATCCGCGCTGGGTCAAACCCATCGCTCCCGAACTCGTCGAACAGGCCGCGCGGCACCGGCTCGTGGCCATCGGCGAGGACAACAGCCGTGCGGCGGGCGTGGGTTCGGCCGTGGCGCTGGCGCTGGGCGACGCGGATGTCGATGTACCGGTACGGCGGTTCGGCATTCCGGAGCAGTTCCTCACGCACGCCAAGCGCGGTGAGGTGCTGGCGGACATCGGCCTGACGCCCGTCGAGATAGCCGGCCGGATCGGCGCGAGCCTGGCCGTGGGCCAGGAGCGGCAGTCCCCGAGCGAACCGTCCGAGAAACAACGGGAGCAACAGCCATGACCACCGCGGAGTCCGCTCCGGAGCCGTCGCGGGCCGGGGACTTCGACCTCGGCGCGCTGCTGGCCGAGCGCGGAGCCGAACGCTACGAGCTGCACACCAGACACCTCAACCACCAGCTCCCGCGCATGCTGCACACCATCGGCTTCGACAAGGTCTACGAACGCGCCGAGGGCGCCCATTTCTGGGACGCGGACGGCAACGACCACCTGGACATGCTCGCCGGATTCGGGGTGATGGGCCTGGGGCGCCACCACCCCGTGGTCCGCAAGGCGCTGCACGACGTCCTCGACGCCTCGCTCGCCGATCTCACCCGCTTCGACTGCCCGCCGCTGCCCGGACTGCTGGCCGAGAAACTGCTCACCCACAGTCCTCATCTGGACCGGGTGTTCTTCGGCAACAGCGGCACGGAGGCGGTCGAGACCGCGCTGAAATTCGCCCGCCGCGCCACCGGCAGGCCCCGCGTCCTGTACTGCGCGCACGCCTTCCACGGGCTGACCACCGGCTCTCTGTCCGTCAACGGCGAGTCCGGCTTCCGGGACGGATTCGCCCCGCTGCTGCCCGACACGGCCGTACCCCTGGGTGATGTGGAAGCGCTGGAGCGGGAGTTGGCCAAGGGCGACGTCGCCGCCCTCATCGTGGAGCCCATCCAGGGCAAGGGTGTGCACGCGGCCCCGCCCGGCTATCTGCGCGCCGCCCAGGAGCTGTTGCACCGGCACAAGGCGCTGCTGATCGTCGACGAGGTGCAGACCGGACTCGGACGGACCGGCGACTTCTACGCCTACCAGCACGAGAAAGGGGTCGAACCGGACCTGGTGTGCGTGGCCAAGGCGCTCTCCGGCGGCTATGTGCCGGTGGGGGCCACGCTCGGCAAGGACTGGATCTTCCGCAAGGTCTACTCGTCGATGGACCGGGTGCTGGTCCACTCGGCCAGCTTCGGGGGCAACGCCCAGGCCATGGCCGCCGGCCTCGCGGTGCTGGCGGTCATGGAGAACGAGCAGATCGTCGCGAACGTCCGGGCCACCGGGGAACTGCTGCGGTCCCGGCTCGCGGCCCTCGTCGACACGTACGAGCTGCTCGCCGACGTCCGTGGGCGGGGCCTGATGATCGGTATCGAGTTCGGCCGGCCGCGGTCGCTGAAGCTGCGCGGCCGCTGGGCCATGCTGCAGGCAGCGCGGAAGGGACTCTTCGCGCAGATGGTGGTCGTCCCGCTGCTGCAGAAGCACAGGATCCTCACCCAGGTCTCCGGCGACCACTTGGAGGTGATCAAGCTGATCCCGCCGTTGATCATCGGCGAGCGGGAGGTGGACCGGTTCGTGGATGCCTTCACCGCGGTCATGGACGATGCCCATGACGGCGGTCTGGTATGGGAGTTCGGCAGGACACTGGTGAAGCAGGCGGTCGCCGAACGGTGAAGCAGGCGGTCGCCGAACGGTGAGACGGCGACGCCCGCACCTGGTCCCCGACTTTTGCCTGTGAGGCAAGGAATTTGCCTCACAGGCAAGAAAGCGGCTGAATGGAGTCATGAGCTCCCCCGAGGCCGAGCCGTCGGTCGAACCGGCCGCCGCGCTTCCCGCGGTCGCCCCGCAGCTGCGCGCCCTCCGGCGCCGGGCCTCCCTGACACTGGAGGCCGCCGCCCGCGACGCGGGACTGTCGCCCGCCCATCTCTCCCGGCTGGAGACCGGACAGCGCCAGCCCTCGCTGCCGATGCTGCTCTCCCTCGCCCGCATCTACGGTACGACGGTTTCCGAACTGCTCGGTGAGACGACCGCCGCCCGTGAGGCGGTGACGCGCGTCGGCGACATGGAGCCGACCTCCGCGGGCGGCTGGACGTATTGGCAGGCCGGTTCCCCCGGGCGCGGGATGCAGGCCCTGCGGGTCCAGGTCCCGTATGGGGCCCAGGGCGACATCGTGCGGGTCCACCCGGGCGAGGAGTGGCTGTACATCCTCAAGGGGCGGCTGCGGCTGCGCCTCGGGGACGCCCTGCACCGCCTCGCCCCGGGCGACAGCGCGCACTTCGACTCGCTGACCCCGCACCGTATCGCCGCCGAGGACCCCGACGGGGTCGAGCTGCTGTTCGTCCATACCCTGCTGCAGAGTCCCACGGCCGCCCTGTGCCTGGGCCCCACCCAAGGAGATGTGTCATGAAAGACATGGAGGAGAAGTTTCCCCGCGCCCTGTGGGTGAGGCTGTTCGTCTACGTGGTGGTGGGGCACCTCTTCGCGGGCTTCATCTATCTGCTGTTCGAGCTGGGCGCGAAGCAGTAGCCCCCGGTCGAACACAGCAGGAGCCGAGCGATCCCGTGATCCCCCGGTCGAGCACCTGCTCGACCGGGGGATCGCTCAGTCCAGCATGCGCTCGCGCAGCCGCTCCCGGTTCTCGGGGGTGAGCCCGAGCGCCTGCTCGAGGTAGGGGTCCACGCCGCCCCAGGTCTCCTCGATCGTCTCCAGCGCGGCCGACAGATACTCGGCGCGGGCGTCGAACAGAGGGTCGAGCAGCTCCATGACCTCGGGGGAGTAGGCCGAGGCGGAGGTGCCGCTGCGGCGCACCTTGTAGCGGCGGTGCGCGGCGCTGGACTTCAGATAGTCGTCGAAGATCGCGTCCCGTTCCACGCCCAGCGCGAGCAGCGTCACCGCCACCGACAGGCCCGCGCGGTCCTTGCCCGCCGCGCAGTGCATCAGCGCGGGCACACACTCCTCGGCGAGCGAGATCAGCACCCGGGAGTGCTCGGCGGTGCGTTGCCTCACCGTCATGCGGTACGAGGCGATCATCCGCTCCGCCCCCTTGTCGCCGGCGAGGATCGAGCGGAGCTGGTCCAGGTCCCCGTCGCGGACCATCCTCCAGAACGTGGCGCCGTCGGCCGGGTCGCTCAGCGGCAGATTCACATTGCGCACGCCGGGCAGTTCGATGTCCCGCCCGTCCAGCTTGTGGTCGGCTGCGTTGCGGAAGTCGAAGACGGTGTGCAGTCCCAGGGAGGACAGGAAGGCGGCGTCCTCCTCGGTGGCGTGTGCGAGATGGCCGCTGCGGAACAGCACCCCGTGTCGCACTCGGCGGCCGTCGACGGTCGGCAGGCCGCCCACATCACGGAAATTGCGCACTCCGGTGAGCTCGGGTTCGGTCGACGGGATCTGCTGCGTCACGGGGGCCCCTCTCCCACTCTGCGCCGCCGGCGCGTCGGCGTCGGCGGGTGTCACCCGACGATACGACATGCCCGGCAGGGGCAATGAGTTGGCGACGGGGCCGTCGGAGTGGAGACGGGGCTGTCCCGGTGGAGCCGCCGGTGTGGAGTCCCCGGCGCGGACGGACCCGTGCCGGGCCCCCGGACCGACCCGGCCGAATCATCCAATATTTCCCTATTGGTGCGTTCTGCCCCTTTAGGGCGTTTCGCCATAACGTGCCCCGATAGAAGGGGAGATGGGAATGGGGTGGTGAGCATCGTCATAGAGGTGACGATGTGCTGTCGCCATGTTCACGTAATTCCGATATTTCGCAAGGGGATTCGGGGGGTGCCGAAATCCCGGTGCGACTCTGGGTGACGATTTTCAGGTCAATGGATCACGAAAAAGCGCCTTCGCTCGGAAGATCGCGCTTGTCCCTTTGCTTCTCGGTCGCCTACGTTCGCCATCAATCCGGACGGACGCCTAATCCTGCCGCTGTCCGGAACCTTCACACTCTGACCCGTATATGGCAGGAGCGGGGGACCCACAGGTACGACTGCCTGTTCCGGTCTCCGGAACGGCTTGGGGTTAAGTCGCGCTTTCGGCGCGGCCGGGCATCTCCAGTCCGCACCCGACAGCTCACCTCGTAGGCGCCGGAGAGGAATTCGTCATGCCCGCAAAGGGTAAGCACCGCCGTCCCAGCGCTTTTCGTTTCACCCGTTCCATCGCCGTCGCCGGAACCGGTGGCGCCGTACTCGCCCTGCCGCTTCTCGGCGCCACCGGAGCGAACGCCGCCACTCCGCAGGCCGCACCGGAAAAGGCCGTCCAGTCGTATTCCGTCGCCGGTAAGACGTCTGACGGCGTGCAGGCCGACGACAACAAGAACGGCGACGCCCGCACGTACATCGTGAAGGGCGGCGACTACCTGGCGAAGATCGCCGAGTCCGAGAACGTCGACGGCGGCTGGAAGCAGCTCTACTCCGACAACCGCGAGGCCGTGGGCGGCGACCCGTCGCTCATCCACCCCGGTCTGAAACTCTCGGTCGACGGCAAGGCCACCGCGACCAGCGCACAGAAGAAGTCCTCTTCTCCCGAGAGGTCCTCTTCATCCGCTCCGTCCTCCGCGGCGAAGCCGTCGACGGCCGGGGCGGCCCCCGAGCAGTCCGCGCCGAAGTCCTCCTCCGGCTCGACCACCGCGAACCAGGTCGCGACCGCCTCCGGTTACAGCTCGCCGGTGCCCGGCGGCGGCTTCGGCACCGCCTACAAGGTGGCCGGCAGCATGTGGTCCAGCGGCTACCACACCGGTGTCGACTTCGCCGTTCCGACCGGCACCTCCCTGAAGGCCGTGGGCGCGGGCACCGTCGTCTCCGCCGGCTGGGCCGGCTCGTACGGCAACCAGGTCGTCATCAAGCTGAACGACGGCCACTACGCCCAGTACGCCCACCTGTCCTCGCTGTCCGTCTCCGCCGGCCAGACCGTGAGCGGCGGCCAGCAGGTCGGCCTCTCGGGCTCCACCGGCAACTCGACCGGCCCGCACCTGCACTTCGAGATCCGCACCACGCCGAACTACGGCTCGGACGTGGACCCGGTCTCCTACCTCCGCGGCAAGGGCGTCTCCATCGGCTGACCCCCGAGGCAACCTGCCTGACGCGCCACCGAAGGCCGGACCCCGATCCCGGGGTCCGGCCTTCGGTGCGCCCGTAGCGAGGGAGTGCTGGGAGCGCCGGGGGTGTTCCGTGCGTCACGTCGCTCGCCGGTCAACGTCCCCGCCCGGAGGGCTATTCCGGATTGGCCAATGCTTTGCGAGTGGCTTATCTCACCGCCCGTCAATGCCTTCCTACGGTCGCGTAGGTCACATTCGAAGGTGAATCATGTCCGGTTGTGGCAGACGATTCGAAGAAAGACAGCAAGGCAGTGATCGGGTCGTACGTGGCGGTGGGGGACAGCTTCACCGAGGGCGTCGGCGACCCCGGCCCCGACGGGGCGTTCGTCGGCTGGGCCGACCGATTCGCGATACTTCTCGCCGACCGGCGTCCCGAAGGCGACTTCCGGTACGCAAATCTCGCGGTGCGCGGAAAACTGCTCGACCAGATCATGGCCGACCAGCTTCCGCGGGCCGTCGAATTGGCCCCCGCACTGGTTTCGTTCTGTGCGGGCGGCAACGACATCCTGCGCCCCGGCAGCGATCCGGACGAAGTGGCCGAGCGTTTCGAGCGGGCGATCGCCACGCTCGCGGCGGTCTCCGGCACAGTTCTGGTGACGACCGGGTTCGACACCCGTGGTGTGCCCCTGCTCAGGCATCTGCGTGGCAAGATCGCCACTTACAACGGACATGTGCGGGCCGTCGCCGACCGGTACGGCTGTCCGGTGCTCGACCTCTGGTCCCTCAGGAGCATCCAGGACCGCAGGGCCTGGGACACCGACCGGCTGCACCTGTCGCCCGAGGGGCACACACGCGTGGCGCTCCGCGCGGGACAGGCCCTCGGCCTGGACACCCCGGCAGACCCGGAGCAGGCATGGCCCCCGCTGCCGCCGCGCGGCAGCCTCGACGTCCGGCGGGACAATGTCCACTGGGCACGCGAGTACCTGGTGCCGTGGATGGGGCGCAGGCTGCGCGGGGAGTCGTCGGGGGACCACGTGACGGCGAAGGGCATGCTGTCCCCGGACGACATCAAGGAGCGCATCGCCTCGGTGGCATGACGCGGGGCGCGAGGGCGGGAGTGGGGGAGGCGGCGGCCACCAGCTTTTCCTTCGTCGAGAAGTGAGGGAGTACGCGTGCGGTGCTCACCCCGAGCGCCGCCGCCACGCTCAACCGCACCCTGGTCACGCCGTCACACCGGTCAGGTGCCGGGGCGGTGGACGACGTGCGCGGCCCCGGGGCGCTTTCCGGTCGGTGAGGCGTCCCGGGGCCGGACCGGCCACACATAATGGAATGTCTGACCGACTCCACTTGGAGGCATTGTGGCCGGTACCCGTTCCCAGAGCTCCGGGCTCCGTGCGCTACGGCCCGCGGCCTTCGGCGCGGACCCCACCGGTGAGCGCATGGCGCGCATCCGCAGGTCCCCGCACTACCGGGACGGCGTGTTCCAGAACCCCAAAGGCCCCACCCGGCTCCGGCCCCCGGGCTCGTCCCGGGACCTGGCGAAGACCTACTTCGACAAGGACACCCGGTCCCGCCGTGCCCCGCACGGCACCCTGCCGGTGCACGCCACCACCCTCGCCGACCTGGCCCGCCCGCCTGCCTCCGGACTGCGCCTGACCTGGATGGGCCACTCCAGTGTGCTCGTGGAGATCGACGGGCGGCGGGTGCTGTTCGACCCCGTGTGGGGCGAGCGCTGCTCCCCGTTCCCCTTCGCCGGTCCGAAGCGGCTGCACCCGGCACCCCTGCCGCTGGCCGCGCTCGGCCCGGTCGACGTCGTCGTGATCTCGCACGACCACTACGACCACCTGGACCTGCCCACCATCAAGGCGCTCGCCGGAACGGACACGCTGTTCGCCGTACCGCTCGGCGTGGGCGCCCATCTCGAGCACTGGGGCGTGTCCGCCGGCCGGCTGCGCGAACTGGACTGGCACGAGGCCACGGGGGTCGGCGGACTCACCCTCACCGCCACCCCGGCCCGCCACTTCTGCGGCCGGGGCCTGCGCAACACCCAGCACACCCTGTGGGCCTCCTGGGTCGTCGCGGGCGAGGAGCACCGCGTCTACCACAGCGGCGACACCGGCTACTTCGACGGTTTCAAAGACATCGGCGCCACCCACGGCCCCTTCGACGCGACGATGATCCAGATCGGCGCGTACTCGGACTTCTGGCCCAAGGGGCAGTCGGACCCGATTCCGGGACCTGGCTACTGGCCGGAGATCCATATGAACCCGGCAGAGGGTCTCCAGGCCCATCTCGACCTCCAGCAGGGCCGGCCGGGCGGGGTCTTCCTGCCGATCCACTGGGGCACCTTCAACCTGGCACCGCACCCGTGGGCGGAGCCCGGTGAGTGGACGATGGCTGCGGCCGACGCGGTCGGGCAGCCCGCCGCCTTCCCCCTTCCGGGCCTGCCGTTCGAGCCCGCCGGGGAACTACCGGCCGAACCGTGGTGGCGGGGCGTGGGGCACGTCCCGAACCACAAGTGGCCCCTGCCCGACCCTGTCACGGACTCCTCCCACGAGGGCCTGGACCTGGTGGGGGAGGAATGAGCCTTGGCCTTGATCGCTACGGTGAGTGATGTTTCTACGAGGGGCGCGCAGGGCGTGGAGGGCTTCCGAGGGGCCCTTCGGCAGGGCGGCCGAGCGGAAGAACGAGGGCCGGGGAGCTTTGAGCTCCCCGGCCCTCGATGTTTCCCGATGACCATCTCTGACCAGGTTGGATCGAGTGGCGACTGATCTGTGACGAAGAGGAGACGGGTTTATCGGTCTGTCGTACGAAGCCTCATACCAGAGCGGGACGCTGTCCGTGTGAGTTTGTCAACTGACCACCGCACGTGATGCGGTGGTGACTACGGTGAGTGTCGGTCGGGCGACGCATGGCCGACGCCCTCGGCCTTCCGGGGCTCCCCCGACCGGTACGGCGACACCGCGGCGACACCCGTCGCTCGGCGCATCGCGCCACGGGGTCGCGCCCATCAGATCGGATCAGGGAGCGGGGACCGGTACGTGCAGGCAGAAGGCGGACGAGGGAGAGGACGGGGTGACACACCCCGCCGCTCGGGCCCGGCCGGTGCCTCGGGCGTGACCGGTGTGCCGGGCGTGACCAGCGGGTCGCAGGCAGCCGCGGCTGCCCCGGGCGGGCCGTCGGCCGGCCCGCGCGCCGGTACCGACAACGGACGTCCGCCTGCCGCGCGCGGCGGCGAGCCGCGCGGAGCACGGAACCGGTCCCGCGCGCCCGGCGGCCGTGACACCAGGCGTTCCCCCGGCACCCAGGACCGACGGACCAGTTCGAGGACACCCATGCCCGATCTCCGCGCTCCCGCCGGTCCACCCTCCCGCACCGACCGGCGGGAGGGCGGACGGCACGGACGCCCGCCCTCCCGGCCCGCCCCCGCGCACCCCGAGGCACAGATACGGCCCCAGTTGCTGCGGCTCGCCGTCCTGCCGCCCGTGGCGGTCGCCCTCAGCGCCAGCGCCGTCGTGCTGTTCATCGTCCGCTCCACCGGCGTACGGCCGGGCGCGGCCCTGTGGGGTGTGCTCGGTGGCGCGGTGTCGGTGACCCTCGCCGGCATCGTCATCGCCGCCGTGGCCGCCGACCGCGCGGCCCGGTCCGTGCACGACCGCGTCGAGAGCCTGCGCCGGAGCACGGCCCGGCGCGAGACCGACCTGCACGCCCTCGTGGACACCCTGCGCCGTGGCGACGGCCCGCCACCGCGCACGCAGCCGGGCGGGACGCCCAAGGACGCCGACGACTTCGACCGGCTCGCCGCCGACCTGTCCCGGGCCCATGACAGCGCCGTCACCGCCGTCGTCCAGGCGTCCCAGCTCTCCAGCCAGGCGGGCAGCGAGCAGAAGCTCGAGGTGTTCGTCAACCTGGCCCGGCGTCTGCAGTCCCTGGTACACCGCGAGATCTCCATCCTCGACGAGATGGAGAACGAGATCGAGGACCCCGACCTGCTCAAGGGTCTCTTCCACGTCGACCATCTCGCCACCCGCATCCGCCGCCACGCCGAGAACCTCGCCGTGCTCGGCGGGGCCGTCTCCCGGCGGCAGTGGAGCAACCCGGTCTCCATGACCGAGGTGCTGCGCTCGGCCATCGCCGAGGTCGAGCAGTACTCGCGGGTCAAGCTGGTGCCGCCGATCTACGGCACCCTGCGCGGGCACGCCGTCGCCGACGTCATCCACCTGCTCGCCGAACTCGTCGAGAACGCCACGCTGTACTCCGCGCCGCACACCCAGGTGCTGCTGCGCGCCGGACTCGTCACCTCCGGGCTCGCCGTCGAGGTCGAGGACCGCGGGCTCGGCATGCCCGTGGGCGAGCAGGAACGGATGAACGCCCTGCTCGCCGACCCGGACCAGGTCAATGTCGCCAGCCTGCTGGCCGACGGGCGCATCGGTCTGTACGTGGTCTCGCAGCTCGCGCGGCGGCACGGCATCCAGGTCCGGCTCCAGAACAACATCTACGGCGGGGTCCAGGCCGTGCTCGTGGTGCCGCAGGCACTGCTCGGTGCCGAGCCGTGGTCCTCGGGACCGGGCGCGGGCGAGGGCCGGCCGACCGAGGGCGACGCGGGACCGGGCCCGGAGGCCGGCGGCGGGCCGACGCACCGGCCCGCGCATGCCGTACCCGCGCCCGGGAGCGCCCCGCTGCCCGGTCCCGCCGGGTACGGGAACGGACCGTGGCCGCAAGAGTCGCGGGCAGGCATCGATCCGTACGCCGGCCCCGGCCCGCAGACCCGGCCCGATATGCGGACGGGACCCGATGCGAGGACGGGCGTCGCGCAGCAGACCGGAACCGGCTCGCTGCCGGGGCCCGGGAGCGGGACGTCCCTCCCCCCGGCGTCGTCCCCCGTCGTACCGGCGGCGCGGCGGCACGACCAGGCCGACGCCCCGGCCCCGACGAGCCCCGACGGCGTGGCGCCGCCCCTGCCGCTGCGTGGCGCCCGCGCGGCGCGACCCAATCCGGCCGAGGCCGTGCCCGGCGTCACCCCGGACGACCGGCAGACCCTCGAGGAGAGCGGGATCGGGACCGCACCCCTCACCCCACGCAGCCCCACCGTGCGCGGCACCATGGGCAGGCCCCAACTGCCCCGCCGCCGCGCCCAGGAACACTTGGTGCCCCAGCTCCGCGACGGTCCCACGCCGCGTCAGGACACCGAGCACGTCGTCGGGCACGACCCCCACCTGATGGCGTCCTTCCGGCGGGGCGTCAGCCTCGCCGAAACCCAACAGCACATGGACACGGGCCACATGGGCAGCGACGACCTGGACCGTAACGACCTGGCCCCCGACGACACGAGGCGTGTCGACATGGGCCGTGGTGACACGGCCGACGAACACATGCTGGGTGACCACATGGTGGGGGGCCACATGGCGTCCGTATCCATGCTGCCGTCGTCACCCATGGGCGAGCGCCCCAGTCCCACCGCCCGTCCCACGGACGTTCCCTATGCAGACGCCCACCCCACGGGCGTTCCCTATGCGGACGTCCACCTCATGGACCCGCACCACACGATCAAGGCTCACGCGATGGAGTCCCACACCGTGGAGTCCCACACCGCCGACGCGCGTCCCCCGCACACGGCATCCCAGGAGACGCGCGGCGGCCACGACGGCGTGCCCGCGCCCCGCACCGACCACCCCACCGCACGGCACGACGGGAGCGCACCCGCCGGATGAGCACACCCGCATTCTCCACCCCCTACCGGGCCCCCACCTCCCCGCCCGTCCCCGCCCCCAGCGCTCCCGCAGACCTTCGTACCCCAAGGAGTCGATCCACCATGGCGAGCGATGCGCCGACCGCCCACGTTTCCGATCTCGACTGGCTGATGAGCGGCCTCGTGCAACGGGTGCCGCACACCTCCAGCGCCGTGCTGCTCTCCTGCGACGGGCTGGTGAAGTCCGTGCACGGCCTCGACGCGGACAGCGCCGACCACATGGCGGCCCTGGCCTCCGGCCTCTACTCCCTCGGCCGCAGCGCCGGCGTCCGTTTCGGCGCGGGCGGCGACGTACGCCAGGTCGTCGTCGAGCTCGACTCGATGCTGCTGTTCGTCTCCACCGCCGGTTCCGGCACCTGCCTCGCGGTGCTGGCCGGCCGCGAGGCCGACGCGGCGGTGCTCGGCTACGAGATGGCCATGCTGGTCAAGAGCGTCCGGCCGTACCTGGTGACCGCCCCCCGGCGGCCCGCCGTCGAACCGCCGGCGATGAGGCCTTGAACGTGGCGGCGGCCGGTGACGGCCCCTGGCTGGACGATGCGGCCGGGCGGCTGGTGCGCCCCTTCACCGTCAGCGACGGCCGCACCCGCCCCACCGTCGAACTCGACCTGATGTCACAGGTGATGGCCACCGGGGCCACCCCCTTCGGCTACCTCGGCCCCGAGCACGCGCAGGCACTCGAACTGTGCCGCGCGCCCCTCCCGGTCGCCGAGGTGGCCGCCCACCTCAAGTTGCCGCTGGCCGTCACCAAGGTGCTGCTGGCGGACCTCGTCGACAGCGGAGGCCTCACCACCAAGCCCCCCGTGTTCGACCACAACCCGACGGACCGGGCCCTTCTGGAGGCAGTGCTCGATGGACTACGACGACAGCTCTGACCACGGCGCCGGCGCCGACGTGTTCCCCACCGCGCTCAAGATCCTTGTTGCGGGAGGGTTCGGCGTGGGCAAGACCACCTTCGTCGGCGCGGTCAGCGAGATCGCGCCGCTCAGTACGGAGGAACTGCTCACCACGGTCAGTGCCGCCACCGACCGGCTCGACGGCATCGAGAACAAGGTCGAGACGACCGTGGCGATGGACTTCGGCCGCATCACCCTGGACCAGCACCATGTGCTGTACCTGTTCGGCACACCGGGCCAGGAACGGTTCTGGTTCATGTGGGACGAACTCTGCGAAGGCGCCCTCGGCGCGGTCATCATCGCCGACACCCGGCGCCTGGAGGAGTGCTTCGCCGCCGTCGACTTCTTCGAGCAACGCGGCCTCGGCTTCATCATCGCCGTCAACGAGTTCGACGGCGCCTTCCGCTACGACCCCCAGGAGGTACGCGCCGCCCTGGACCTGCCGGGCGAGATCCCCGTCGTGTGCTGCGACGCCCGGATCTCCAGCTCGGGCGTCCAGACCCTGCTGACCCTGGTCCGCCACCTCATCGCCCACGCCCCGGCCCCCGCGACGGGGTACGGCGCCCACATGTGATCCCCACACACCAACACGGAGCCCGTATATGACATGTGCCCACATCCAGGGAGCCCGCCCATGAGCTACGACCCGCCGCGTCCGGCCGGTCGTCTGTTGCTCACCCCCGAGGACAAGGAGGCCCCGGCCCGCACCGAGCGGTTGCGCCGGCTGGGACTGGGCGAGCGCCCCGAGCCCATACTCGACGCCTTCGCGTACGGCCTCTCCGAGCTCACGGGGGCGGCGTACGCCATGGTCAACTTCCTGGGGGAGGAGGGGCAGTTCTTCGCCGGTCTGTACACGCCGGCGGTCGCGCCCGTCGTCCGCGGCGACGGCACCGGCGCACTGCTGGGCCGGTCGCTGCCCCGCGACCACGGTTTCTGCCCCCATGTGGTGGCCCGCCGCAAGGCGCTGGTCCTGGGGGACGTGAGCGACTATCCCCGGTTCGCGGGCAACCCGGTCGTGGACGAGTTCGGGGTGCGTTCCTATCTGGGCGCCCCGCTCATCGACAGCACGGGCATGGCGCTGGGCACCGTGTCCGTCTCCGACATTCGGCCGCGGGCCTGGGGGCAGGAAGGACTCGCGGCCATCAAGGAACAGGCCGCGGATCTCGTCGTACGGCTCGAACACGGGGAGAGTGACGGACTGCCGTTCTGAACCCGCGGACGCGGTGTGCTGCCGCCGATGGGGTGAGGCGTGAAGGAAAGCTGTGGCCGCGCTTAAGAAATCCTCGATGGACCGGTGAGGGTGTCGTACGGCAGATTGCAGTGCGATCCCACCCCGCTCCCGGCCAGGGCTGCTCCGGCATGCCCGGAGCCGGGACTCACCCCGAGGAGCCATGGCGTTGAAGGCGCTGGTCAAGGACAAGGCCGAACCCGGGCTGTGGCTCGCGGACGTCCCGGAGCCGGCCGTCGGTCCCGGCGACGTGCTCATCAAGGTGCTGCGCACCGGTATCTGCGGCACCGACCTGCACATCCGCGCCTGGGACGGCTGGGCCCGGCAGGCGATCAGCACCCCGCTGATCATCGGGCACGAGTTCGTCGGCGAGGTCGTCGGGACAGGCCGGGACGTCAGCGAGATCAAGACCGGTGACCGGGTCAGCGGCGAGGGCCACCTGGTGTGCGGCAAGTGCCGCAACTGCCAGGCCGGACGCCGGCACCTGTGCCGCGCCACCGTCGGTCTCGGCGTCGGCCGCGACGGCGCCTTCGCCGAGTACGTCACCCTGCCCGCGGCCAACGTCTGGGTGCACCGCGTCCCCGTCGACCTCGACGTCGCCGCGATCTTCGACCCGTTCGGCAACGCCGTGCACACCGCCCTGTCCTTCCCGCTCGTCGGCGAGGACGTCCTGATCACCGGTGCCGGACCGATCGGCCTGATGGCCGCCGCGGTGGCCCGGCACGCCGGCGCCCGCCACGTCATGATCACCGATGTCAGCGAGGAGCGTCTGGAACTCGCCCGCAAGATCGGCGTGAGCCTGGCGCTGAACGTGCGGGACTCGGCGATCGCCGACGGGCAGCACATCCTCGGCCTGCGCGAGGGCTTCGACATCGGCCTCGAGATGTCCGGCCGCCCCGAGGCGCTGCGCGACATGATCGCCAACATGACCCACGGCGGCCGGATCGCGATGCTCGGCCTGCCGGCCGAGGAGTTCCCGGTCGACTGGTCCCGGATCGTCACCTCGATGATCACCCTCAAGGGCATCTACGGCCGTGAGATGTTCGAGACCTGGTACGCCATGTCGGTGCTCCTGGAGGGCGGCCTGGACCTCGCCCCCGTGATCACCGGCCGGTACTCCCACCGCGACTTCGAGGCGGCCTTCGAGGACGCGGCGAGCGGCCGCAGCGGGAAAATCATCCTCGACTGGACGGCGTAGCCCTCCTCGGCGCCCTTCCCGGCACCCCCGTTGCCACCTCCTCAGCCCCCTCCTCTCTTCCGCGAGCACCTTCAGGAGCTTCTCCATGTTCGACTCCGTGCGCGACGACCTCCGCACCACCCTCGACGAGATCCGCGCCGCCGGACTGCACAAGCCCGAGCGCGTGATCGGCACCCCGCAGTCCGCCACCGTGAACGTCACCGCGGGCGGCCGGCCCGGTGAGGTCCTCAACTTCTGCGCCAACAACTACCTCGGCCTCGCCGACCACCCCGAGGTGCTCGCCGCCGCCCACGAGGCCCTCGACCGCTGGGGCTACGGCATGGCCTCGGTGCGCTTCATCTGCGGTACGCAGGAGGTGCACAAGGAGCTGGAGGCACGGCTGTCGGCGTTCCTCGGCCAGGAGGACACGATCCTCTACTCGTCCTGCTTCGACGCCAACGGCGGCGTGTTCGAGACACTGCTCGGCGCGCAGGACGCGGTGATCTCCGACGCGCTGAACCACGCGTCGATCATCGACGGCATCCGGCTGTCCAAGGCCCGCCGCTTCCGCTACGCCAACCGCGACATGGCCGACCTGGAACGCCAGTTGAAGGAGGCCACCGAGGGCGGGGCGCGGCGCAAGCTGATCGTCACCGACGGCGTCTTCTCCATGGACGGCCATGTCGCACCGCTGGCCGAGATCTGCGACCTCGCCGACCGCCACGACGCCATGGTCATGGTCGACGACTCGCACGCCGTGGGCTTCGTCGGACCCGGCGGGCGCGGCACGCCCGAACTGCACGGCGTCATGGACCGCGTCGACCTCCTCACCGGCACCCTCGGCAAGGCGCTCGGCGGCGCCTCCGGCGGCTATGTCGCCGCCCGCGCGGAGATCGTCGCCCTGCTGCGCCAGCGCTCCCGGCCGTACCTGTTCTCGAACACCCTCGCCCCGGTGATCGCCGCGGCCTCGCTGAAGGTTCTCGACCTGCTGGAGTCCGCCGACGACCTGCGGGTCCGGCTGGGCGAGAACACCGCCCTGTTCCGCCGCCGGATGACCGGGGAGGGCTTCGACATTCTCCCCGGCGACCACCCCATCGCCCCGGTGATGATCGGCGACGCGTCCCGCGCGGGACGCCTCGCGGAGCTGCTGCTGGAGCGCGGTGTGTACGTGATCGGCTTCTCCTACCCCGTGGTGCCCGAGGGACAGGCCCGGATCCGCGTCCAGCTGTCCGCCGCGCACTCCACCGAGGACGTGAACCGCGCGGTGGACGCCTTCGTGGCGGCACGGGTGGAGCTCGACGCCTGAGCGAGGCCTGACGCGCCCTGCCCGCGCGGGTTGCCCGGGCGGGGCGCACGGCGGCGTTTGAGAGAATCGGTTCCATGATCGAGGCACGGCGGCTCCACATCCTTCGTGCGGTGGCCGACCACCGCACGGTCACGGCGGCGGCCGCCGCGCTGTACCTGACCCCGTCGGCGGTGTCCCAGCAGCTCGCCGCGCTGGAGCAGGAGACCGGCCACCGGCTGGTGGAGCGCGGCGCCAAGGGCGTACGGCTGACCCCGGCCGGCGAGATCCTGCTCGGCCACACCAACGTGGTCCTCGCCCAGTTGGAGCGGGCCGCGGCCGAACTCGCCGCGTACGGTTCGGGCGCGGCCGGCACCGTCACCGTCGCCTCCTTCGCGACCGGGATCGCCCAGGTCGTCGTCCCCGCGGTGGTCCGCCTCGCCGCGACGGCGCCCGGTATCCGCATCCGCGTCCAGGACGCCGAGGGCGATGCCAGCCTGCCGATGCTGCTGGACCGGCGGGTCGACGTCGCCGTGGCCGTCGAGTACCGCGGGGCGCCGCCCGCCGACGATCCCCGCCTGTCCCACGTACCGCTGTACGCGGAGCCCTTCGACGCGGTCGTCCCCGTCACCCACCGGCTGGCCGACACCGCGGAGGTACCACTCGCCGAGCTGGCCAAGGACCCGTGGATCGGCCCGTACCCCGGCAACCCCTGCCATGATGTCGTCGTCCTGGCCTGCGAGAACGCCGGATTCCAGCCCCTGCTCGAGCACTCCTCGGACGACTTCCGCGCGGTGGTGGCCCTGGCCTCGGCGGACGTGGGTGTCGCGCTGGTCCCCCGTTCGGCGCTGCGCGGCATGGACCTGACCGGCGTGGTCGTCCGCCCGGTCGACGGTGTCGCGCCGACCCGCCGGGTCTTCGCCGCCGTACGCCGGGGAGCCGAGGAACACCCGCTGATCAACCCGGTCCTGCACGCCCTCGGCGAGGCCGCCGGCGAGGCGTAGGGCCCGAGGACACGGGCTCCAGGCCGCAATGGTCGGGCGGCGACCACCCAGGTCAGTCGTCCGACCGGTACCCCACGATCGCCGGGGACCCCCGAGGCGGGGCCGGCACGCGTCTGCCTGCCACCCGCCCCGCCCGTCCGGTGCCGGAACGAGGGAACCGGCCACTGACTGCAGTCGTCAACACCCGTAGCGATTACGGCCCGGCACACCACCCGTACCGGGTATGCGGCCCAAGTGGCCGGCGGCGAGAGCTACTCGAGGAGATGGCCTACGGGTGGAAGCAGACACCTTATTGATGATCGGTGTGCCCCTGGGATGCGCCGCGTTCGCCGGCGTGGGTACCTGTCTGATCGCGCGTCGCGACTTCACCCGCAAGGTCACCTGGTGGGCCACCGCGGTCTGCGCCGCCCTGGTCGGCGTGGTCTCCCTGTTCGTGCTCTACCTGTCCGTGCTCGCCTTCCTGGGCACGGCGGCGGTCCATCTGGGCGCGCGTCGCCTGGCTCCTCGCGCGGAGCCAGGCCCTTGTCATCTCGGCCGCCGCGCTCCTCGGTGGGCTCGGAGTGGCCGTACTGATGATGAGCGTGGCGCTGAGCGGCATGTGACGGGCATACGGAGCGGCAAGGAGGCCCCGGGCTGCCTCTTCGCCACTGCCATCAGGTGATTGTCAGTGGCAGCCGCTACGGTGCCTGCCATGCCGGATGCCGAAGACGTACGACGGGTCGCGCTGTCCCTGCCGGACACGACGGAGAAAGTGGCCTGGAGCATGCCCACGTTCCGGGTGGCGGGGAAGATGTTCGTCACCCTGCCCGAGGACGAGACGTCCATCGCCGTGCGCTGTCCCAAGGAGGAGCGCGACGAACTGGCCCTCGCCGAGCCGGAGAAGTTCTGGATCGCGGGCCACGAGGCGCAGTTCGCCTGGGTCCGGGTCCGCCTCGCCGCCCTGGAGGACGAGGACGAACTGCATGACATCCTCGCCGACTCCTGGCGCCAGGCGGCCCCGCCCCGGCTGCTCGAAGCGTATCCCCGGCTGGGCCGGCCGCCCGGGTACTGAACCCCCGGGGCGTGGTCAGTGGGCCATGGCACGATCCGGGACCGTGGACGGCGGCCGGGGCCGGAGGGGGGCTCCGGCCCCGGTGAACGCTCCGATGCGCTCCCGCAGCGAGCGGGCGTCGAGACCGTGCGCGGCGACATGCTCCTCGAGCCGCCCGTAGCGTCGCAGCTCCCGCCGGCCCACACCCAGCCCCAGCACCCGGTGCGGCACGTCGGACAACGCGTCGTTCGCCGCCGCCACCGACGTACCCGCCAGATACGGTTCGACCAGGACGACATCCGTCCCGGCGGCCTCGGTGGCCCGACGCAGGGCGGCCGCGTCGAAGGGCCGGACCGTGGTGGCGTACAGGACGGCTACGTCGAGCCCCTCCGTGGCCGCGAGCACCGCGTCCAGCAGGGGACCGACGGCGACCACCACACCCGCACGGCCCTCGCGGACGGTGCGCAGCCGCTCGCCGTCCACCGGCAGCGGGTGCGCGTTGGCCTGCAGGGACAGCCGCACGTACACCTTGTCGTCCCCGGCGGCCACCGCGTGCCGCACCAGGGTCTCGGCCTCGTCCGGATGCCCCGGGACGTGCACGGTCCAGCCGTCCAGGGTGTCCAGCAGCGCCACGTCGCCCGGCGCCATGTGCGTGTAGCCGCCGGCCGGCCAGTCGAAGGAGGCGGCGGCGCTCACCAGCACCGCACCCGCGTCCTGATGACCGAGGTCCAGCTTGACCTGCTCGAACGGGCGCTCGACGAGGAAGCTGGCGAACGTGTGCACGACGGGCCGCAGACCGGTGAGCGCCATCCCGGCGGCGGCCCCCACCAGGAGCTGTTCCCGGATGCCGACGTTGACGACCCGGTCCGGATGCCGGCGGACGGCCTCGGTGAAGGCGTCCGTGCCGATTTCGGCGAGAACGACGGCGACCCGGGGGTCCTCGTCCAGCAGCCGGGTGACGACGGGAGCGAACCGGTCACGCATGGTTTCCACGGGAGGGGGTCCTTTCAGAAGGGGAAGCCGGAAGAACCGGAAGAAGAAGCAGGGAGAAGCAGGAAGAAGCAACAGGAGAGCGAAGGTTCACGCGTACTTCGGCTCGACCCGGGCCACCACCACGTGCGGCCGCCCCGGATGCGGCGCGGTGAACGCGGTGTGCAGCGCCTCGTGGTCACGTCCGTCGACCGTGAGCGCGGACCAGCCCGCCGCCTCGAAGCGTGCGGCGATCCCCCCGGGCCGGGCGTGACTGGCGGAGGAGTTGTCCACGACGACGGTGTGCAGCCGTTCGAGCCCGGCCGGACCAGCGAACGCGATCGCCTCGTGGTTGCTGCCCTCGTCCAGCTCGGCGTCCCCGATCAGCGTCCACACGACCGGCCCGTCGAGTCCCTGCGCGCGCAGCCCCAACGCCGTTCCGACCGCGATCGGCAGCCCGTGCCCCAGCGATCCGCTGCCGATCTCGACACCCGGTACCAGTGTCCGGTCGGGGTGATGGCCGAGCGGCGAGTCGTACGAGCCGAACCCGGTCAGCCACTCCACCGGCAGGAAGCCCTTGGCGGCCAGCACGGCGTAGTACGCCATCGGCCCGTGCCCCTTCGACAGCAGGAACCTGTCCCGGTCCCGGTCGTCCATCCGCTCCGGCGAGACGCGCAGGACACGGTCGTAGAGCACCCACAGCACGTCCAGGGTGGAGGTCGCCGCCGGCCCGTGCTTCTCGTCGCCGGTCATCCTGCCCATCAGCGCGGGCAGATCCGCATAGTCGTACGCCGCCGGCGTCCTACGTGTGCGTTCCTCGGTGATCGTCATACAGCGATCGTGCAACCTCAACCGAACTTGAGGTCAAGTGCCGCCCCCGGGGCCCCGGACAATGGAGTGCGCGATCACCGCCCTGGGTGCGGTATTGTTTCCGTGCACGTCGACGCCGGGAAATCACCAGGTCAGACGGGCATCGGGACGTGGCGCAGCTTGGTAGCGCACTTGACTGGGGGTCAAGGGGTCGCAGGTTCAAATCCTGTCGTCCCGACTCGTGAGAGTCGCAGGTCAGGGCCGGTTTCGGAGCAATCCGAAACCGGCCTTTGATCATTGTTGGGGACCAGTTGGGGACCGGCGTGCTTGACCGGCCTCAGCGTGTCATGACGATCGGTTTCGGCAGCGAGCGCGGTGCGCGCAGCACGCTGAGGTGGGCGGAGAGCGCCGCCCCGGCGGCGGTGATCTTGTGTACGTCCGGGTGCAGGTAGCGCTGGGTGGTGGTCAGTGATCCGTGGCCGGCGATCCTGCGCAGGACGTGTACTTGGACTCCGGCATCGGCGAACCAGGTCAGTCCGGTGTGCCGGAGGTCGTGGCGGCGCAGGTGCTCGTAGCCGAGCTTGGTGACCACGTCGTCCCAACGTGTGGCGTCGCGCAGGACGGCGGTGGTGAACCGCCCCGGGTTCGATACAAGTGAACCGCCCCGGGTTCGGTAGAGATCTCAGACTGTGATTCTGACCTGGGGTTTTGTGAGTTC
>NZ_JBHSOA010000083.1:6716-7038 GCF_042655885.1 Streptomyces chlorus | reverse complement strand
GGCGGGTGGGTCAGCTTGTGGTGGGGCGGGTGGGTCGGCCTGTGGTGGGGCGGGTGGGTCGGCCTGTGGTGAGGCGGGTGGGTCCGGTGCCGGTGATGAGGGCGGTGAGGCCCTGGTCGATGTGGTGGCCGAGGTACCAGTCGCCGGTGTGGTCGAGGGCGTAGACGCGGCCTTCGATGTCGATGGCGACGAGGGTGTGGGTGTCGGGGTCGGTGCCGATGGGGCAGACGTCGGTGTCGAGGGCGCGGCCGAGGTCGCCGAGGGTGCGGGCCATGTGGAGGCCGTGGAGGGGGTCGAGGTGGAGGGTGGCGGGGGCGAGTTG
>NZ_JBHSOA010000083.1:0-6704 GCF_042655885.1 Streptomyces chlorus | reverse complement strand
GGGGGGGGGGGGGGGGGGGGGGGCGATGTGGAGTCCGCCGAATTCGGCCCAGGCTTCGACGGCGGCGGGGAAGACGGTGTGGCGGTGTCCTGCGGGTGAGGTGTGGTCGCGCAGGGTGTCGGCCCAGACTTCGGCTTGTTTGATGTCCCAGCGACCCGGTTGCCAGCCGGCGGTGCGCAGGGCGGTGGCGACGGGGTGGGGGAAGCGGTGTGAGGTCCCCCCCGGTTCGGGTGGGGCCGGGTGGTTGGGGGAGAGGGTGCGGTCGGTGCGCATCTGCCGTTCGTTCGTCGTGGTGGTGTGGCCGGTGGGGGGGTGAGGGGGTGGCCGGCCGGGTGGTGGTGGAGGGGTGGGGGTGTGTCAGGGGTTGGTACGGAGGGGGTGTTCGGAATCACTCACCGGGTCGGGTCATCCGGGGTCGACGATGCGGACGCCGAAGTGGGCGGCGAGGGCGGTGCAGGCGCGGCAGGGTGCGGCGTATGTGCCGTGGAGGGGGTCGCCGTCCTCGCGGATGTGACGGGCGGTGAGTTTGGCTTGTTTGAGTGCTCTGCGCGCTTCGCTGTTGGTCATGGGCTTGCGTGCGGCGCGTTTGCTGCGTGCGGTGTCGGCGGTGGTGAGGTGCCGGGAGATGAGGATGGTTTCGGCGCAGCGGCCGGTGAAGCGGTCGCGTTGGCCGCTGGTGAGGGTGTCGAGGAAGTCCTGGGCGAGGGGGTGCAGGTCGGGGGGTGTGTCGCCGCGGGCGGCGGTGCCGGTGAGGGTGGTGCCGCGGAGGGAGAGGGCGGCGGCGATGGTGGGCAGGATGCCGTCGCGGCGGTGGTGGAGGGGGGTGCGGGCGGCTTCGGTGCTGCTCCAGCCGATGCGGGGGTCGCCGGTGCGGGGGTCGGCGGTGTGTCCTGCCGGTGTCCCCGTTTGAGTCATGTTCATGATCGCATTCCCCTCCTGTGCATCCCCCGGAAGGTCACAGGGTGCCAAATGGCGTGGCTGATGGGGAAGCTGGGGCGGGGCGACACGCCCAGGTTTGGGCTTGCTGTCACGGGAGGGTGACGTTTGGTCACGGAACCGGATGGGTGAGCCGCTGGTGCCCGGTGACCGGTGCCGTCGTACCGCATAGGCTATTGGTGTCGCGATTCCTGCGGTGATCCGCGCGAACGACGTGCGGGGCGCCGGGGGGAATGGCGGCGGTAAGCAGTCGAAACAGACGTGACAGTCGAATACGTTCCGTAACGACACGATGGTGGTCGGTGCGGATCGTCCAGAGTGCCGCAGGGGGCAACCGCCATGACGACAGGTCGGCTCGGGCAGAGAGCCGTGCCGCCGAATGCGGCCTATTCCGGGCAGGTCGTGCACTTCCCGGATCCGGTGCGGGCAGCCCGTCACCCGAGAGGGGTACGGGTGGACGAGCGTGGGTACCCCGATTTCTCGCCGTACGCGCGTGCGGTGGCGGAGATCGCGGAGCCGCCGGAGGGATTCGGTGTCGACGAGCTGCGGCTGACGGACTACGTGTCGGCGAACGCGGCGCTCGCGGCGACCGGTCATGAGCTGTGGGACACGGTGCCGGCGGTGGCGACGCCGCACGGCTGGACGTGGCATCACGTGGTGGCGTCGCGACGGCTGGAGCTGGTGCCGGTCGAGGTGAAGGCGCTGCTGCGGCACCACGGTGGTGTGGTGACGTCGGGCGTGGACCATGAGAAGCGGGGCACGCGGCCGTTGCAGGAGACGCGCCCGGCGCATTTCCGGCTGCCGAAGTCGGGGCTCGCGGTGACCGAGGCGCAGGTGCTGAATGTCGAGGAGGACCTCGGCTACCGGCTGCCCGGCGCGTACCGGTCGTTCCTGAAGGTGGCGGGCGGTTGCGCGCCGGTGGGTACGGCGCTGGACGCCGAACTGGGCCTGCTGGTCGACCAGCCGTTCTTCACGGTGCGGGACGAGGCCGCGGTCAATGACCTGGTGTACGTCAACAAGTGTCTGCGTGATCACCTCACCAAGGACTATCTGGGCGTCGGTTTTGTCCAGGGCGGTCTGCTGGCGGTGAAGGTGCGGGGCGAGCGGATGGGTTCGGTGTGGTTCTGCGCCTATGACGACGCGCGGGACGTGGATCCGTCGTGGCCGCCGGCGGAGCGGGTGGAGCGGCTGCTGCTGCCGTGCGGGGACGACTTCGACACGTTCCTGGCCCGGCTGGCGGGGTCGCCGCCGGAGCTGGAGACGGTGGCGAATCTGATGGTGGACGGCGGCTTCGCGCAGGTCGTTCCGGTTGCTGCGGGGGAGTGAGGTCCGGCGATGGTGACGTTCGCGCAGGCGCAGGAGCGTGCGGAGGAGTGGATCAACGGCGATGTGCCGTCGTATCAGCACCGTGAGGTGCGGGTACGGGAGTTCGGCCTCGGGTTCGTGGTGTGGGCGGAGGACCGCGCGGACGGGCCGCGTTCGGACGGCGGTGCGCAGCGGCTGGTGATCGCCCGGGACAGTGGTGAGGCGACGCTGTGGCCCGCCCTGGCGGTGGGCGAGGTGATCCGCCGGTACGAGGAGGAGTACGCGCGTACGGACGCGGCGGCCGAACCGGCGCCGGCGGCTCCGGCGCGGGTGGATCTGAATCAGACGTCGTTCCTGCTGAGTCCGCCGGAATGGTTGCAGGAGGCGGCGGACCGGCTGGGGATTCCGGACCGGCGGGGGGAGACCTCGGGCGGTCCGGCGGGCGCCCCCGGGACGTCGGGCGCCCCCGGTGGGTCCGGGACGGCGGGTGCGTCCAGCACGGCCGGTGGGTCCGGTGCGGGTGATTCCGGGGCCGCGGTGCCGGGTGCGCCGGTGGCGCCCGGGAGTGGTGTTGCCTGGCCCGCTGCCGGTGGGGGCGACTCCCCGGCGGGGGCCGGCGTGGGCACTGCGGGTGGACCGGCCGGGGCGACCCCGTGGGCCGGTACGGACACGAACGCCGACGCCGGCGAGGACGGTTCGGTGCCGCTTCCGGTCACCGTTTTCGCTCCGCCGCTGAGCCAGTCCGACGACGACACGCCGCCGCCGGCGTCGGCGTCGAATGCCCCGACGGCGCTGATGTCGGGGGGCAGCCGGCTGCCGCCGACGGCGCTGACACCGGCGTTTCCGGGCGCGGACGCGCAGACTCCGCCGGGTGCTCCGGGTGCTCCGGGTGCGCCAAAGACTCCGGCGGCGCCGAGCGCCGCGGACATCGCCGAAGCGGCGACCAGCAAGGCGGCTCCGCCGCGCCGTCCCTCGGTCCCGACGACGCCGCCTCCGCCGGGCGCCCCGGGTACGCCGGGCGTGCGGCCGGGGGGCACGCCTCCGCCTCCGTCGTCGCCCCCGTCGGGTCCCGGCGCGCAGGGTGCTCCGGCGGGCGGGTACGTACCGACGCAGATGGTGGCGTCCCTGGGGGCCAACGGCCTCAGTGGTTTCAACAGCCCGGCAGGCCCGGGGGGTTCGACGGGCGGCCCGCAGCCGCCCGGTGCCCCGACATCCCCGCCCGGTGCTCCGCCTGTACCGGGTACTCCGCCCGGCGGTGTCCATCACGCGGAGACGATGTTCGCCGGTCCCGGCCGGCCGGGCGTCGGTACGCCCCCGCCTCCGGGCCCGCCCGGTGCTCCGGGTGCTCTTGGCGCCCCTGGCGCTCCGCGTGTCCCTGGCGCCCCTGGCGCCCTTGGTGCTCCGGGTGCTCCTGGTGCCCCGGGGGGCGGGCGTGGCCCCGTGCATCACGCGGAGACCATGCTGGCGGGCCCCGCGGTCGGTGGGCCCGGTATGTCTCCGCCGCCGTCGGCCCCCGGTGGCCCGGGTGTGCCTCCGCCTCCCGCACCGCCCGGGATGCCCGGCGGGATGCCAGGTGCGGTGCCGCCGGGCATGCCCGGACCCGGCATCCCGCCGATGTACGGCTATCCGCCGCAGCCGGTCGGGCAGCCGACGGTCGGCCCCGGCTATCAGGCCGTGCTGCGCTACCGCGCGCAGGACGGTTCCGAGCGGCAGCTGATCCGGCGTTCGGCGCCGGGCACGCCGCATCCGGAGTGGCAGATCTTCCACGAGCTGCGTGCGATGAACGTGCCGCCGGATCAGGTGCTGGAGCTGCACACGGAGTTGGAGTCGTGTGAGCTTCCGGGTGCGTACTGCGCGCGGATGATCCGGGAGCAGTGGCCGCAGGCGCGGATCACGAACATCGCGCCGTACGGCACGGATCATGCGAGCCGCCGGCAGGGCATGCAGCAGCTGCTCGTTCATCAGGGTGAGTTGCATCAGGTGGCGGACGGGCCTGCCCGGCCGGCGCCGGTGCGCGCGCCGCTGACGCCGGTGCAGCCGGCGCCGCCGGTTCCGCCGGAGGCCATCGGGCAGGAGCTGGCGGGGGAGTTCGGGACGGGGGTGTTCCGGTTCGAGCAGCAGGCGGTGTCCCGGCAGGGTGTGCCGCCGATTGTGGCGCACACGCTGGTGGCGGCCGGACTGCCGCTGGACATGGGCCCGTTCTTCTGGGCGCAGGCGCAGCCGGGCCGTCCGGTGCCGACGCTGGCGGAGCTGGCCGTGGAACGGGGTGTGCAGCCGGCCTCGGACGCGGGCTCGTACCTCGTCATGGGCAGTGACTTCGGCAAGGCGGTCTGTGTGCAGTACGGCACGGCGAACATCGTCGCGGTGCCGGTGGAGGCGGGGCCGGGCGGTGCGCCCGTACCGCCGCAGTTCGTGAACACGGGGCTGCCGGAGTTCGCGCGCTGCCTGGCGTTGCTGGGGCGGATGTGGCGGCTGCGGTTCGGGCTGAACCAGGAGCAGGCGGGCCGCTGGACCGTCGACTTCCAGATGCAGCTGGCGGCGCTGGATCCCGCGGCGCTCGGTTCGCCGGAGAGCTGGTGGTCGGTGCTGCTGGAGCAGATGTGGGACGGACTGCTGTGAGCGGATGTGGGACGGGGCCGCTGTGAGCAGCACCCGCCGCTGACGCGAACGCGGAGGTGAGGAGCCGGGCCCGGTCGGACATGCGTGTCCCGGCCGGGCCCGGTCGCGTGTGGTCGCCTCGCAGTGCGTCGGCATGCCGTCGTTGCAGATTTCTCTCCCCGATCCGTGGTGTCGCACGCACGTGGGCATGGGGAGGGCGGATGACGTGGTTCACATCGCCGCCCGCGTCCGCTTCCAGGGCGTCGGCCCTGTCGAGGTCGACCGGCATGTGCGCCTGCCCGCCGCCGGACGGCTTCGCATGTGAGCCCGGGGTCGTGGGAGAGCGGAGTCTTTGAAGGACTGCGTTCGGTTCGGGCCTCGGCAGCTGCCTCGGTGGTCACCGGGCCGTCACCGGGCCGTCACCGGGCCGAGGTGACGGCCATCAGAAGCGGCGTCTTCAATGGCTTCCCTTCCTGGCGCAACGGGCCCGGTTGATCCGAATGCCACCCGCGATTCACGAGACCCGTACAGTCCTCGCCGGTCAGTCGTTCATATATTGACATCCCCCGGGAACGATTGAAATGTAAGCTGCATGGATTTTCGCCAACTCGAGTACTTCAGAGCCGTCGTCGAGGCGGGCTCGGTTTCACAGGCCGCCAAGAATCTGAACATGACGCAGCCGCCAGTGAGCCACGCCATCGCCAAGTTGGAGCTGGAGCTCGGAGTGCGGCTGCTCGAGCGGACGGCGAAGGGCGTTCACCCCACCCAGGCCGGACTTCACCTGGTCTCCAGGGGGGAGCGCCTGATTGCCGACCGGAACCGGGTCGTGGAGACGCTGAAACTGATGGGCGAGGGCGCGGTCGGAGACCTGCGCGTCGGCGTGGAACCCATGGTCATCAACGAGATCATCGCCGATGTCCTGGCGGAGTTTCTCGAACAGGCCCCGAGCGCACGCGTCAGCCTGGTCGATGTCACTCCCGATGTCATCGTGCAGAAGATCCGGAGCGGCGAATTGGACATGGGCTGCGTCCCGTTCAACCCTGCGCAATTCGCTGGATTCGTCGCGGAAATCTGCGACTGGTATCCCATCATGGACATCAGCATCAAGCTTGCCGTGCCCCGGTATCGCGCGCAGGAATCACACCCTGACGGAAAAGGGTGGGGCCGCTGGATTCTGCCGTCCCGGATTCCCGCCTTCTCGGGCATGCCCGACGCTGCGGAGAAAGCCCTGTCGGACGACGAATCCTTCGAAGTCCTCGAAGTCTCCACGCCGCAGACAGCACTCGCTTTCGTGGCTGCCGGACTCGGGGTGGCCCCCGTGACCGAACGCATCGCGGGCAAACGTGATGCGGTGACCCTCCTCGATCCCCCGCGATGGCTCAGGCCTATGCAGGCGACCCTCCTGTGGAAGCGCGAGGGCGAGATCACCCCGCTGATGGAGCGCTGGCTGCAGGCGACTCGAACTGTTGCCGCGCATCGCCGTGCGCTCGCCTCATGAGCGGAGCCGGTCGTGCGGGCCGTGCCGGCCATACAAGAAACTATGTACCCCTCTGCGGAGCCATGCATGGAAAGGGAAAGGAAAGTCGAGATCGAGGTTCCATGAACTTTGATGAATTGACGTGACGTGCGTCACTTCTGACTGGGTGTTCGCTTGGCCTCGGCACCCGTGCCGATGCTTGAAAGTCCAGGTCGGATGGGGTGTCCGCGTGGTGTGCCGACCGGCGGGCGCGTCGCCGGCCGACGCGCCCGAGGCGCCCGAGCTTTGACGGTTCCTTCTGGCCTCTCTTGCCCCGCGTCATGGCCCAATGCCGTTCAGTTAGCGGGTGTTGAGTCGTCCGCTGGTGCTCTGTCGGCGGGTCGTGGGT
>NZ_JBHSOA010000082.1:0-1411 GCF_042655885.1 Streptomyces chlorus | reverse complement strand
GCTGAGCGAGCTGCTGGTGCTGTACCGGCAGAGCGGTGATGATCGGGGGCTGCCCCGGGTGCGCCCGTACCGCGACTACCTGCGGTGGCTGTCCGAGCGCGACCGGGAGGAGTCCGAGCGCGCCTGGCGCCAGGCTCTGGAGGACTTCGCCGAGCCCACCCTGCTGACCCCCGACCGCAGCCGCACGACCGTGGTTCCCGAGCAGGTCTTCGCCGGCCTGGACCGGGAGACCACGGCGGCACTCAACCGGTGCGCGCGGGAGTGGGGCGTCACCCTGAACACAGTGGTACAGGCGGCGTGGGGGCTGGTGCTGTCGTGGACGACCGGCCGGCGCGACGTGGTGTTCGGCACCACGGTTTCGGGCCGCCCGGCCGACCTGCCGGGTGTGGAGTCGATGGTGGGGCTGTTCGTCAACACCGTCCCGGTGCGGGTGACGGTGAACCCGGCGGAGCCGCTGCGCGACCTGGTGGAGCGGATCCAGCGGGAGCAGTTCCTGCTGGTCGAGCACCAGTACGTCGGACTCGCCGACGTCCAGCGCTGGGCCGGACACGGCGAACTCTTCGACACCGCGACCGTCTTCGAGAACTACCCCGTCGACGCCGAGACGCTGTCCCCGCCCGAGGGCAGCGGATTCCGCATCACCGATGCCGGAGGTCATGACGCGACGCACTACTCCCTGGGCCTGGCCGTCGCGCCGGGAGAGGAGTTGTCGCTGCGGCTCGACCACCAGCCGGACGTGGTCGGCGGCGACGAGGCCAACGCGACGATGAGGCGGCTCGTCACCACACTCACGCGCATCGCGACCACCCCCGACCGGCCCGCCGGAAGCCTGGACCTGCTCGACGCCGGGGAACGGCACCGCGTCATCGAGGAGTGGAACGACACCGCGGCGGAGATCCGACCCGGTGAGGTCCGTGACTGGTTCCAGCAGCAGGCGGCGCTGACGCCGGACGCGGTCGCGGTCGCGGACCCGGCGGGGCAACTGACCTACGCCCAGCTCGACGCCCGCGCCAACCGGCTCGCCCGGGCCCTGCTCAGCCATGGCGTCGGCCCGGAGGGGCATGTGGCCGTTCTCCTGCCCCGGGGCGTGGATCTGGTGGCCACGCTGCTGGCGGTGTGGAAGGCCGGCGCGGCGTACGTGCCGATCGATCCGGAGTATCCGGCCGAGCGGGTCGACTACCTCGTCACCGATTCCCGGCCGACCATCACGGTGACCACAAGCGACCTGCTCGGGCGGACACCGGCAGGCACCGCCCGCCTGGTGCTGGACGACCCCGCGGTGGCGGCGGACCTCGCTTCCCGGAGCGCGGACGACGTGGAGGACAGGGAGAACGCCGTCCCGGCCGGGCGTGCGGCCTATGTGATCTACACCTCGGGGTCGACGGGCCGGCCGAAGGGGGTGGTGGTGGAG
>NZ_JBHSOA010000081.1:0-15651 GCF_042655885.1 Streptomyces chlorus | reverse complement strand
AACGCGCGGCACCTTCTGACTGAAGTACGAGGCAGCTCAGGCTATCTGGGTGCGCAGGCCACCACCTGCCAATGAGTTCTAACGCGGTGCCAAGTTCAAAAACACCTACTTACCTTGACTCTGTCGGGGATCTTGGTTGCGCCGTGAGGCGCTGTCGGTTCGAGTGGAGGTGGAAGACCTGCACCAACACCCTGTCGCAGCAGGATGTTGAAGCTGAGGGCAGCCTGATCCGGGTGGTGCCGGGGAGGGCGGGAAGCGGCCCTGACAAAGCCGGGGCGTACCAGTACTGCCAGATGGTGCGGGTCCGGCGAGCGTGATGGAGAGGAGTACGCGAGGAACCGGCGTTTTACGTCTCTCAAAGCGACACCGGCTCGAATCTGGTGGATCTGGGCCGGGAGTGGCGCGTATCCGGGTCATCCGTTCGGGTGGTCCGGAGAACTCCTGGGGCGGTATTCAAGAGCTGTCCGGGAGGCCGTGGGGAAGGTCTGCGGCGTACTCGCGGCGATGCCACAGGGACACAGTCGGGCTCCTCCTTCATCGAGCGAACCGCAGTGAACACGGGAACCGTTCCGGTCCTTGCCCTGCACGCCGCGTCCGGCGGTGGGGGTGGGGCTGAGTCCACCGACGACTGATCGGTCCGGGACGGGGCGGAGCCGCCGTAGTACTCCGAGGCCGGGAGAGCCGGTCACATGGGGAAGGGCGGCAGCGGTATCGAGAAGGGAAGGATGCTGCAATGCCGGAAGACGCACTGCCGAACGGCGGTGCTCCGTCGGCGGACCCCGAACTGGGGCCCCGCCGGCGGGTATCGGAGATGCAGGCCAAGCTTCACCGTTGGGCGGCGGCCGATCCTGGCCGCAGGTTCGACGACCTGTTCAACTTCGTGCACGATCCGGCCACGCTGCGTGTCGCGTGGGACCGGGTCGCGGGCAATCAGGGGGCGCGGACTCCGGGCGCGGACGGGCGCACGGTCGCCTGGATCGAGTCCGAGATCGGCGTCCCGGTGTTCCTGGCCGACGTGCGTGAGCGGCTCAAGGCGCGGGCCTGGCGCCCGATGCCGGTGCGTGAACGCATGATCCCCAAGCCCGGTGGCTCGGGGAAGGTCCGCAAGCTCGGGATTCCCCGGGTGGAGGACCGCTTGGTCCAGGCGGCACTGAAGCTGGTGCTGGAGCCCGTCTTCGAGGCCGACTTCGAGCCGGTCTCCTACGGGTTCAGGCCCGCCCGGCGGGCCCAGGATGCGATCGCCGAGATCCACTACTTCGGCACCCGAGGCTATCGGTGGGTGCTGGACGCGGACATCGAGGCGGCCTTCGACAACGTCTCGCACCTCGCCGCCATGGACGCGGTGCGGGCCCGGGTCAAGGACAAGCGCGTGCTGGAGCTGGTCAAGGCGTTCTTGAAGGCCGGCGTCCTCACCGAGGACGGCCGGTATCAGGACACCCACACCGGCACTCCGCAGGGCGGGATCCTCTCACCGCTGATCTTCAATATTGTCCTGTCGGCGCTCGACGAGCACCTGCACGGGCCGTGGAAGGACGGTGGAGAGATGAGCACCAACTCCCGGCGGACGATGCGTCGTTACCGAGGGCTGCCCAGGTGGCGGCTGGTCCGTTACGCGGACGACTTCGTCGTTCTCGTGAACGGCACTCGCGATGACGTCGAAGTGCTGCACGAAGACGTCGCTCATGTGCTGGAACCTCTGGGACTTCGGTTGTCACCGGCCAAGACCCGGATCGTGGACATGGCCGACGGGTTCGACTTCTTGGGGTTCCGCATCCAGTGGCGCCGCAAGCGAGGCACGAACAAGTGGTACGTCTACACCTTCATCGCCGACCGGCCCCTCCGGTCGCTGAAGGCGAAGATCCGTGCCCTGACACACAGGACGTCGCAACTCCCACCCAGGGACGTGCTGATCCGTCTCAACCAGATCATGCGCGGCTGGGCCAACTACTTCAAGCACGCAGTGGCCAAAGACACCTTCAGCAAACTGGAGTACTTCGTCTGGTGGCGGGTGGTCCGGTGGCTGAGAGCCCTGCATCGCTGGCGGTGGAAGGACGTCCGCCGGTGGCTCGCCGACCCCCGCGGGGGCTGGCGCCGCCCACACGCGGACGGGATCGAATTGTTCGACATCGAAGCGGTGACGGTCACCCGCTACCGCTATCGGGCGTCGAGGATCCCCAACCCCTGGACCAGCATCAACCACGCCTGACGGCAGGGACCGTGGAGAGCCCGTTGCGTTGAGAGGCGCACGGCGGGTTCGGCGAGAGGTCCGGAGAGACGGACCGGGAGCAATCCCGGCACCGCGCTCCGGGCCTACTCAGCGGTTCTGCGGCGGAGTGGCCTGATCTCCCGTCATGCTCGGGACGGTTCCGAGGTCCAAGGCATGCAGCGAGGTGGTCCGTGTCCGTCCGTCCCCGTCCCGGTGAACAGGTCCCGCCTCTGACCGCACAGGTCGCGCGGGCGAGCAATCCTGTTGGTACGACGGCGATGTGGGTGCGGGATCGCCTCGGCGGGCTGTGGCGGGATGAGGACTTCGCGTCCTGGTACCCGCGCGATGGCCGCCCAGGGCTCTCACCCGCCCAGTTGGCCACCGTCAGCGTGCTGCAGTTCCTGTACAACCTCTCCGACCGGCAGGCCGCCGAGGCCGTGCGCTGCCGGATCGACTTCAAGTACGCTCTCGCGCTGCCGCTGGACGATCCCGGGTTCCACCACAGCGTGCTGTCCGACTTCCGGGACCGGCTCGCGCAGGACGGCCGCGCCGACGTATTGCTCGACCTCGCCCTGGACCGCTTGCGCGAGGCCGGGCTGGTCAAGGAGCGAGGACGCCAACGCACCGACTCCACCCACGTCCTGGCGGCGGTGCGCAACCTGACCCGCCTGGAGCTGGTGACCGAGGCCATGCGCGCGGCCCTGGAAGAACTCGCCCGCACCGCCCCGCACGAGCTCGCCGACCTGGCCACCGAGGACTGGGGCCAGCGCTACGGCCGCCCGGTGCGCCTGGACAAGAATCCCACCCTGTGCCGCTCGAAAAGTCGTCGCCGCAGGTGGGAGTGGTGCGGTTCGGCTGCTGGGAGCATGTCCGCGTGATCGTATCCTTGCTGTACAAGGTGGCCCGGAGGTTGCTGTCCGTCCCGTCGGTGCTGCTGCGCCGTGAAACCACCAAGGACGCGGAACTGCTCGTGCTGCGGCACGAGAACGCGGTCCTGCGCAGGCAACTGGCAGGACCGGTCCGCTACGGGCCGGTCGACCGGTTCTGGTTCGCCGCCCTGTCCGCGCTGATACCCCGGCGACGCCGGCGGGAGGTCTTCCCGGTCACCCCCGCCACCCTGCCCGCCTGGCATCGCAGGTGCATCGCCGCCAAGTGGGACTACACCGCACGCCGACGCACCGAACGCCCGCCCACCCCAGCAGCGATCAGGACGCTCGTTTTGCGGCTGGCCCAGGAGGATCCGCGGTGGGGCCACCGGCGCATCCAAGGGGAGTTGGCCCGACTCGGGCATCGGATCGCCGCCTCGACGGTCTGTGAGATCCTCCACGCCGCGGGCACCGGCCCGGCGCCTCGTCGCTCCGGCCCGACCTGGCGCGAGTTCCTGGCCGCCCGGGCCGAGGGCATCATCGCGGCGGACTTCCTCCACCTCGACACCGCGCTCGGCACGAGGCTGTACGCACTGGTGCTCCTCGAGCACGGCACGAGGCGCCTGCACATCACCGAAGTCACCGCCCGCCCGACCCGGGAGTGGGCCGTGCAACGGGCGCGGAATCTCGCCGCCGCCCTGGGCAGGCGCAGGCAGTCTTTGCGGTTCCCGCTGCGGGACCGCGACGGCAGGTACGGTGCGGCGTTCGACGCGGTCTTCGAGGCCGAGGAGCTGGAGGTGATCTTGAGTGCCCGGCGGGCTCCCCGGCTGAACGCCCACGGCGAGAGGAGCATTGGCGGCATCCGCCGTGAGGTGCTCGACCGCGTCCTGATCGTGGTCGAGGCCCACGCCCGCCACGTCCTGGCGGCTTACCCACGGCACGACAACGCGTACCGCCCTCACCAGGCCCGGCAGCAACTACCCCCTGATGTCCGGAATCAGTCCGACGTCGCAGTGCACGACCTCGACACCCACCGAGTGCTGCGGATCCGGATCCTGGGCGGCCTGATCAACGAGTACAGATATGCGGCGTGACGTGCAGCGATGACTTTTCGAGCAGCACAGGCTTTCAGCGGTCCTGCGGCCCGCCACCATCACGGATATCGGGGAACGGCCTCCGCCCTCCGGCGTTGTCTTGACGCTCAGCACACCCTCGCTCAGCGTGAGCTTGCACCTGCCCTCATCAGGTCAGTTCGAAGCGGCCGAACAACAGTGCGTAGCCGGGTGGGAGTTGGGTGAGGATGCGGTGCAGCAGGTCCTCGCCTGCATGGTCGGCGAGGGTGCTCAGGACGGCGCCGGTGTCCCACCGGGCGGTCTCGGGGGTTGCGCCCTCGATCAGCAGGGCGACGGCTTCGACGAACTCGTGCGGGCTGAGCGGTTTGGTCGCCGGCAGGGGTTCGAGGAGCAGCGGTTGACATTGCGCCGGAAGCCGGTCGGCGAGTTCCGTGCGTTCGGAACCCAGCAGGTGGGCGCCCAGGGCGGACAGCACCGCCCGGGTGACCCGCTCGGCCTCTCCCGTGGTGGTGTACTCGCCGCGTTCTTGGACTTGGGCCATGAACGGTTCCCATGCGATCGCCATGGTGGCCTCCCTCATCGGGTGTGCGGCATGCTGCGCATGACGGGCTGGCCTGCCCGCGGCGCGGCCGCCGCGGCTGAGCTCGCCGGCGCTGACGGCGATTGCGGGGCTTGGCCTGCTCGGCGACCGGGATCGTCAGGCGCAGCATGCCGGCGTCGTGGAGGTTGCTCGTTCCCCGGCAGCCGCTTCGCGTCGAGTTGAGATGGTGATCACCTGGTACGTGTCCCAGCGGGGGCCTGCCGTCCGGCCCTGCGGGGCGCTGTGGTCACGCCGGTCGGATGTTCTCCGCCTGCGGTCCCTTCTGGCCCTGCGTGACGTCGAACTCGACCTTCTGCCCCTCCTGCAGCTCGCGGAAGCCCTGAGCGGCAATGTTGGAGTAGTGGGCGAAGACGTCAGGTCCGCCGCCCTCCTGCTCAATGAAGCCGAAGCCCTTTTCTGCGTTGAACCACTTCACGGTGCCCTTGGCCATGGCCTGCTCCTTCGAGGAAGACCGGGCTCGCACCCTGCGGGCCCGGGAGGTGATCGCCCTGGTCCGGAGAGGTGCTGAACAGCAAAAACGCCCATGATCGTGATCACGGGCGAACGGGACTTCGGAACCACGACTGCTGGATAACGACGCTACACCGCGCGGTCGGCAGCTGCTAACGACGCGGCCGTCGATCGCGGGAGGCGATCATGGTTCACCCGGACAACCAGCAGCGGGTTCGCCGACCTACTCGCTCCGGCCATCCATGGAACGGCTGGTCGTTCTCCCCCGGGTGCGGCACGAACAACACCTTAGGAGTCACCCTGGTCCGGCCCGAGCTGGTGGTCGAAGTCGGCGTCGACGTCGCCCGCGACGCCTCGGACCAGTGGGCGGCGGAAGTACGCCAGCATGGGATCCTTCACGTCCTGTGCTGCGGCCGGACTCCCAGGGGCAGAACTCCTAGCCCGCCCGGGCGGCGGCGAGGTGGGCATCCACGGCGACGACACCGTCGACGCCCTGGCAGAGGCCCACGACCACCGGAACCAGACGCGGTTCCGGGACGTGACCCCGAAGGGTGACGACCCCGTCCCGGACCTCGACGGCGACGGTGCCCTCGTCCAGGCCGAGGATGCGCCCCAGGATGTCCTGCTCGATCTCGCCGCGGATCTCGTCGTCGGAGCGGATGAAGGCGTCGAGCAGGTCGCTGCGGGTGACGATGCCGGTGAGGAGCCCGTCGTCGCCGACCACCGGCAGCTGCTTGACGTGCCGCCGGCGGAGTTCCCGCGCGGCCCGGGGGATCGTCCAGTCGGCGCGGGCGGTGAAGACGGGGCTGCTCATGAGCGCGCCCGCGGTCCGGGCCCGGGCCTTGCCCCAGGCGTGCTCGTCGTCCTCATCCTGCCCCTGCGGATCGGGCATGCCGGTCTCGTGCCGCAGCACGTCGGACGCGGACACGACGCCGACGGGGACGCCGTCGTCGTCGACAACGGGGGCCGCGACGATGTCGTTCGCGTCCAGCAGGGCGGCGACCTCCTGAAACGGCGCGTCGGGGCGGAGGGTGACGACCTCCTCGGTCATCACGTCACCGACCGTGCGGCGGCGCAGCATGGCATCGGCCTCCTCCGCTGTGCGACGGGGCGGCCGGGGTCGGGCCGCCCGGGCGGACCACGCGCGGCGCGCCGGCCTCCGCGCCCTTGCCGGCTCGTCCACGCCGTCTTCCCTACCCATGACAGCACCGCGCCGCTCCGACGACCAGTGAGTTCGACGCCGTGGCACCCGGCGAGCCGGTTCGAGTACCGCGCCGTCCTGCCCAGCGAGATCAACGCCGAAGGTGTCGAGGCGACGCTGAGCGAGGGCGTGCTGTGCGTCAAGGCGCCCAAGGCGGAAGCGGTAAAGCCGCGCCGTATCGAGATCCAAGCCGGAGAGTGACACCCTACCGGCGAGCAACCCTGGAGCCCGGGTAAGGGTTCACGCTCCAGGGCCTGCTCATGATGCCCCCGTGCGCGGCCTGCAGGGTGAGGGGCTGCCTGCATCACCCGCCGCCGGCAGCACGCTCACCCGCTTGGTTCACCGGGCGGTGCGCGCTTCGGCGGCGGAGGCGACCTCCTGTCGCTCCTGGTGGCGCCGTTCGTACTCCTGGACCTGGCGGGCGACGCTGGAGGGGACGTTCTGCAACCGGGCGGTGATCTCGTCCGGGCTCATGGTGTCGTAGCCGGGCCAGGGTTCGCTGCCGCGCAGCTGCTCGATGGCGTCCAGGACTCCGGGCCGCTTGGCGTGGGTGCGTTCGTATCCCTCGATGACCGTCAGGTCCGACTGGGAGAGTGTGCGCAGTCGCTGCTGGATTTCGTCGACGCTGAGCTGGCTGAAGCGGGGGATCGGCAACTCCTCCTCCCGGGTCACCGCACCCTGGATCTCTTCTTCGGCCATGCGGGTCGGCTCGGGCATCTCCCGCACCGCGCCTCCGGCCGCACCCCGGGCCCGCCGGCCGCCGGTCTGCGCAACGTCTTGCACCCGGTCGGCGGCGGTCCGCACGGCGCGGGCGGCCGCGTCGGCCCAGCCGCCGCCGTTCTCCTGGACGAAGCCGTTGGCCGCGGCCGCCACGGCCCGGGCGTTCTGGGCGACGCTGTCCTCCAGCCTCTGGAGCAGTTCCTCGTCCTGGCGGCGCAGTGCGGCGAGCAGATCGGCGGTGGCCTGGTCGCGGACCTCTTCGGCGATGCTCTCCCCGGCCCGGCAGGCCGCCAGCGCCCGGGCTGTGACCGCGTACTCGTCTTCGGCGTTCCTCAGCAGCCGCCGCTCGTCGTTCGGCCGCCGGCCGCGCAGCATGTCCGTCACGAGCGTGGATCCGATGGTCAGCGGCAGCATGGCGGTGCGCACGGCGCTGCGTGAGATGAGCCGCGCGATATCGACGCTGTCCCTGACAAGCCCGCTGGGGGGCCGCAGATCGCGCACGTGGTCCTCGATGCGCTGGAGGCTGTCTTGGACGTCGTCCACCTCGCGCTCGAGCATCTGCCGGTACGGGCCGGCCGGCGTGACCGTCGCATCGGCCCTGAACCGGTCGACGACCGCCTCATGCGCCTCGCGGGCATCCTCCAACGCTGGTACGACCGCGTCCGTCATCACTGCCATGAGGTGTGCTCCCTGGGGGTCAGGCGGCTGGACAGAGGGCCGCGCAGGTGGACACGGCTGCCGCCGGGCCATTCGGGCGGCCGGGCAACCGGGAACCATCCTGAGGGACACCGAGCAAGATCGCCCGGAGGCTGGACCGCGACCGGCCGGGGCGCACCACTCCCGGACGCCTGTTGCCCTGTTGTGCCCAAGGCGACAGGCGGGGAAGAGAATGTGTTCCCCTTTCCCAAGCGGCTGACCCTCGCACGCGCGGACCCGGGCGGGCGCGGCGCCGTTGTGGGGCCGGCGTGTGGGCTGAACGGGTGATGACGGCGATTGTGCTGTGTCGGAAACCCTCATCACGCTTTGGTCCAGGCGTGAATCCTCGCTTCGACGACGCTGTGCCGTATGCGGCACCGCTCGGACTTACTGGCTCCCGGCCCGAGCGGGATGACCTGGGCGCCGGCGTCCAGCGTGACGGCGGGAGGAGCCGGGCCGTGATGGTCATCTGCTCAGCGGTGATTGTTGCCGCTGCTGTGCTGCTTGCCGTTGCGGACCGGCTCGCTTGAGAGACTCAGAGATGACTGGTCAGGGCAGGCCGGATGGTCCGCGGGCAGCCGGGGTCGATGCGGGTGTGTGCCTGCGTGACCAGCTGGCCGAGGCGATCCCTCTCTTCGCTCGCAGACAGCGGCGATGCTGTCGCTGGCCCCCGGCCGTTGAGTGCAGCCAGTGCCCACGGGCCAGAGCGCGAGTCATCATCTGGCTCGCAGCCCGGGGGATGGCAGGGAGGAGCGAGCGATGGCACGGATGTTCGTCGAGGGTGAAGACTTGGTCGTACACCTGTCGTGGCGGGAAATGGCAGCCGCCCGCCGCGGCAACGTGCGCGTGCCGCTGACGGCGGTGTGCCGGGTGACGGTCGAAGCCAACTGGTGGCGCGCTCTGCGCGGAGTCCGGCAGCGCGGCGTCTGGATCCCCGGGGCCCGGTGCATCGGCACGCGCAGCCATCACGCCGGGATGGACTTCGTGGTCATCCGGCCCGGCAGACCCGTCGTGTGCGTCGAACTCCGGCCCGGCGCTCCCTTCCGCCTCCTTGCCGTATCCATGCCGACCCACGGGGAGGCCAGGGCCACGGCTCAATGGCTCAGTCGAACCGCACCGAAGATCGACACGTCCACGCCGTGCCGGCAGCCGCTCCCGGTACCCGGGGAGAACTCTGAAGGGAGCGCGTCTCGCTGCCTACCCGCCAAGAGGCGTGGCGACCGGAATCGTCCACGCTGGTCCACGACGTCCCGGACGACGTACTAGCCCCACTCCAGAAGCCACACCCGGCCGAGGCTCGCCCGGATCAGTGTGCGGCCTGGCGGTGCGAGCTTCGGCAGCCGGCTCTCCTGTCGAGTCGTCCGGAACCGTAAGCGGTGCGAACACCGTCCCCGGGCCGAGCCGAGGAATCACGACGTAGGTCTGGAAGGCACCGGCCTCTCGCGCACGGAAAGTGCCCACGATCCGCTGACGTCATGGGAGTTGGCGACCGCGTCGGCTTCGGCGCTTTTGGTGGCGTGGGAGCCGGAGCCGTCGCACCGGGCGGCTCCTAGACTTGGAGCGGGAGCCTGGCCTGTGTCGGTGTGCCCGGTGCGGGAAGGCGGGGGGCTCCATGCCGTATGTCGCTGTGAGTGTGCTGAGCCACTCCGGGCTGCTCCGCGAGGGGAACGAGGACAGCCTCGTCGTCGGACCGTGGACCTTGTGCGCCACCGTGACCGAGAATCCGCAGACCCTGGTCTTCCCGCTCGAGATGCCCCTCGTCGTCGCCGTCACCGATGGGCTCGGCGGACATCCGGGCGGCGACGTGGCCAGCGCCATGGCCGTCCGCCGGATCGCATCGATCGGTCCCGTCCTGAGCAGCCAGGACGCTGTCCGTGACGCCTTGAACGCCTGCAACCGCGCCGTGTACGAGGCCGCCGGCGGCGACGGAAGCGAGCTGTCAACCATGGGGACGACGGTCGCCGGCGTCGTCGTCCAGCCCGGCTCGCTGCTGGTGTTCAACGTGGGTGACAGCCGGGTCTTCGCGGCCTCCCGCGGCGGGCTGCGCCAGATGAGCGTCGACGACAGCCCCCCTCTCGATCCCGGGGAGCGCACCACGTCCCTCGTCACCCTGTGCTTGGGCGGCACCCCCGTCTACCGTCCCATCCGTCCTCAGAGTGCGGTAAGTGATGGTCTAGCTAATTTCGCACCACTTCGTCCCAGTGGGTAGTAGGCCCCTGACCTCGGCTGTCGAGCCAAACCGGGGAGCCGGAGCCGTGCGCTCGGTCAGGGCGGCGATGTTGATCATTCGACCGCCGGAATCGCCCCGTTATGGCATGTCATCACATCGGTGTGAAACGGCAGGAAACATCACTTACCGCACTCTCACATGACGGCCACCCCGGTGGCGTCCGGTGACCGCTACCTCATCTTCGCAGACGGCCTGACCGACCTGCTGACGACCGACGTGCTCGACGAGGTGATGAGGGAGTACGACGACGGCCGGGCGGCTTTTGAGCTGTGGAAGGCCGCCATCGCGGCGGGCGGGCCCGAGAACATCACGCTGGCGGTCGTACGCGTCGGAGACGAGTAGGGGACAGCCAGGCTCGAGCGCCGGATCCCGCTGCCCCGGACCGATGGGAGGTGACCGGTTCCTGCGTGCAAGGTGTGCCGGAACCGGCGGCGCATGAATGAGCGGGCTGCGGAGTGGGCACGGGACGATACGCGATGTCGGGGAAAGACGGAGCGACGGTGGCTACGCCGTGCTGTTCCAGACATATGGTCCGCCGACGCGCCACTCGATCAGCTCGGGGTCGTCGACCGCCCGATCCTGGGCGGGCAGGCCCGTACAGTGCAGGAAGTCCAGCACGTCGAACAGGCTGTACGCGATGCCCACGCGCGCGCCGTGGATGGTCAGCCGCCGACCGCCGTCCGACTCCGGCGGATGCACGACCACAGGTGGGCACACGTCCATGGCACCAGCATGCGCCGGGACCGGTCGGCCCGCAGCTTCCGGTCCTTCCGGGGTTCCGAGCCCGAGATCCGCAGGGTGTCGCCGGGCGAGTCCAGCCCCAGGGTGCGGCATCGCGGGCGGCCTCGGCCCGGAAGGGGCCCGGAAGCCGACCGGGCCAGGCCAGGCCAGGCCATCGAGTGAGTCACATGGTGGTCAGTCCTCTCGTATTTCGGTCGATGATCTATTGCCGGGCGCACACTGGATGCAGATGGCCCTGTCGTGGGCCGAACATGGAGGTGGGCCATGAGCACTCTCGAAGAACACATCGACGTCGGAGTTCCGATCGACACGGTCTGGGACAGCCTCCACCGGGTGGAGGACTATCCGCGCTTCGTGGAAGGAGTGCGCGAGGTCCGTACGGAGGCGGGGGGTCGGGCGCGTTTGGAGGTCGAGGCCGACGGCCGGGTCCGGGAGTTGGAGGCCGAGGTCTCGGACCGCAGGGGGGAAGGCGTGATGGAGTGGCACACCACGGGCGCCCCCGAGCTGGTGGGTTCCGTCTCGCTGAAGCCGATCGACGAGAACCACACCCGGGTCCAGGCCAGGCTCGAGTACGACCCGGGCGCGATCAGGGAGGCCCTCGGCGGGCCGAAGGGATTCGCCCAGGTCAACGCGATCGAGCGGCTCGTCCGGAGCGATCTGGAGCATTTCAAGGAGTGCGTGGAACAAGGGCGGTGAGGGTAGCAAAAGGCGGGCGCTGCCAGGCCGTTGAGAACGGCAGCCTCTGCTCGGAGCGGCCGCCGCGCGGCGAGCTGGGTGCTACAACTCGTGCTCGCGGTGGCGTGTCGACGGTGGGTCGGGACCGCTTTCGCACGAGCGTGTGGACGGGGGTGGGGGACCCTGGCGGAATGCTCCCCGCAGAGCAGCGACATCGGGCTGGCGGTATGCCGGTCAGGTCTCGATCACGGCATCGCAGTCGGGGCAGACCACGGATGCGTACCCCGCGGGGTACCAGGGCGCCCCGGGACGCTCGGAGGGCTTCCAGCTGGCCTTCTCCATGGCGAAGGTGTCCTTGCCGCAGAGGGTCCGCGGTCCCGTGGTGGCGGGTGCCCCCGGGGCGGAGGGCGCTGCGTGCACCCTGCGGACAGGCCGTTCCACACAAGCCGGTATCCCCGGGGAAATGCGCGGGGCCATCGGCTTGTCGAGCTCGTACACGACGACGATCCCGCTCATTCCTTCGAACTCGCTCATTCCTCCACAGTAGGCGGCCGCGCGGTCGCCGCGCCCGAAGCCTTGAGCCGGGTGGTCATCCAGCCCCGTCCACCAGTTCGGGCCTGGCCACCTCGAACTCCACCCGGACCTCGTCGGCCAGCCGCAACGCACCCAGGAACGCGGTGTAGGGCTTGATTCCCCAGGTGGATTGCGTGACGGTCGCCCAGCCGCGCAACAGCCCGTCGCCATTGCTTTTCCCGTGCACCGTCACCGGGTGGGTCCGGCCCCTGATGGTGAGCTCCCCGGTGATCTCGAAGGACTGCGGCGTGCCCGTGATGCCGGTGGAACGGAAGGTGATCGTGGGGTGCTCGGCGGTGTGCAGCAGAGCCTTGCCCCCGAGAGTCCGTTTGATCTCGGCCCGGTCGGCATCGGTGAGCGCTTTCAGCCCGCCCGTTCCCTCCCGGACCTCCAGTGAGCCCGTCTCGACCGCCACAGCCACCGACGAGCTGTCGGGGTGACCGACTGACATCACGGCTTCCCCGGACCACCGGGTGGCCTCGATCGTGAGGTCGTGCCCCGCCCTGCGGCCCAGCCCGGCGCGGCCGGTCCTGATCAGGAGGCGGCCGGTCGATGGCCCGAGCCGGTACGTTCCGTCTGTCAGCGTCACAGCGCCGAGGGTATGGGGCGGATGCGGCCGCCGCCGTCGAAGGAGCCCGGTCGGCGTGTCCCGCGTAGGTCGAGATGGCGCTGCGCCGCAGCAGAGCCGGATGCCCAGGTCGCGGCCACGATGCGCGCCTGTCCGCTGCCGCGAGACCCGCCGGGGAAGCGCGACGCGGCGTGACCGCCACCCGTGCTGCCGATCAGTCGCCCTCCGAGCCGCGAGCCACCGGTTTGTCGACCACAGGCCCAGGCCGCCGAGGCCGTTCGGCCTGCATCGGAAAGCCGCCTGCCTGTTCGCTGCCTGACACAGACGGTTTGCGGGGACGGCGGACGCCTCTGCGGGATCGTCACCGCGCACGATATCGACTGGCTCTCCCGGCGGCACACGACAGGGATGGCCTGCGGTGCTCCACCTCCCGGCCACGCCCTCCGCCTGCGGCTTCCTCACCGGCGGGGACACTCCCCTTCGGGAGGCACGAGCAGACGGCGACCATGCTGATCAGGGCAATTTCGGTGCCTGGGAAGCAGGGCGTATGGCACGGTCAGCGCGCTTCACAGGCCAGAACGCACCACGGTGACCGGGCAGTGCACGTGGTGGAAAACGGTCTGGCTGATCGAGCCCAGCAGCAGTCCGGCGAAGTCGCCCCGGCCACGATCAGTTGAGCCCGGCCGCTCGCTTCGATCAGAGCCTGCCGGGGACGCCCGCGCGGCACTGTCACGTTGGCCGACCGGGTGGGATGATCTTCTGGTTGGTCATGCTGGGAGGAGCCGTCCGTGGACCGCGCGCCACCGTCGTCGTACCAGGGGCACCGGTACCCGGTCGAGATCATCGCGCACTGCGTGTGGCTGTACCACCGCTTCCCGCTGAGCTTCCGCGAGGTCGAGGAACTGATGCTCCAGCGCGGCGTCCTCGTCTCCCACGAGACCATCCGCCGCTGGTCCGCCAAGTCCGGCCAGACCTACGCGAACGGATGGCGCCGCCGACGGCCCCGGCCCGGGGACACGTGGCACCTGGACGAGGTCTTCATCAAGATCAACGGAGAGCCGCACTACCTGTGGCGGGCCGTCGACGCCGACGGCACCGTGCTCGACCTCCTGGTCCAGGACCGAAGGGACGAGGCAGCGGCCCGGCGCTTCTTCCGCCGCCTGCTGAAGACGACCCGCACGGTGCCACGGGTGATCGTCACGGACAAGCTTCGCTCCTACGCGCCGCCCACCGTGAGGTCATGCCCTCCGTCGAGCACCGCTCCCACAAGGGCCTGAACAACCGGGCCGAGAACTCCCACCAGCCGACGAGGCAGCGCGAACGCGCCATGAAAGGCTTCCGAAGCGTCGGCGGAACCCAGCGGTTCCTGTCCGCGTTCAGCGGCATCTCACCCCACTTCCGGCCACGCCGGCACCGGATGACCGCCCCCGAATACCTCACCGAAATGACCATCCGCTTCGCTATCTGGGACCAGGTCACCGGCGTCGCCGGCCCGCCTGCCGCAGCGTGAACACGGAGCCGGAACCCGGCCCCACCACACCCGACACACCGTCAGGCACTCACACACTCAACAACGTGACAACGCCCCCAAGGGAACTGCTCGCGGACTGCTCGGAGAAGCCGCCGACCGCCTGGTGGGCGCGGGTGATCAAGATGTCCCGCACATCCTCACCGGCGGTGGACGCTGACGGCATAGCCGCCGCCGTCGTAAGGGGCGGCGTCCCAGGTGGCGAAGCGGTCGACGAGGGTGAGGCCGGCTACGGCGCAGCAGTCGTCGTACGCTGACAGCGTGATGCTGGGCGGCACGGGCAGGTGGGCTTCGTCCAGGCCGAAGCCGGCGACCATCAGACCGCCCGGACGCAGGGCCGCGGCCAGGCGCTTGACCACCGTGGCCTCGGTGCCGGCGGCGAGCAACGGGAAAACGTTGCCTGCGGCGACCACAAGATCGAAGTCCGCTGCGATGCCGAGCAGGTTCGGCTCGAACCCGGCCAGATCGGCCTGAAACCAGGGCAGTTCCGGCGCCTGCTGCTGTGCCACTGCCAGCATCGACGCGTCGAGATCCACCCCGACACAGTCGTACCCGAGCTCCGCAAGCCGGATCATGACCCGTCCGGTGCCGCACCCGGCGTCCAGCACCCGCGCTCCGGCAGGCACGAGAGCTGCGCAGAAGCGTGCCTCACCGTGCACTTCCTTCCCGCTACGGGCCAGGGCCGCGAACCGTGCAGCGTAGTCCTCCCCGGACGTCTCCCCGGTCAACCCCCTCCAACGGCTCATGAGGCCAACTATAGGTCGACCGTGCGCCACTCGAAGAAGTGCCCGAACTCGCAGCGCTGAAGACCGGCACAGAGAAGGGCGGAAAGGTCAGCTGCGATCTCTCACCTTCGTGTCAGTACACAACCTGCGCGTATACCACCCGGTGACAGCACTGACACCCCTGATGTCTCATCTCATGACAGTGGCAACACCTGTGGCAAGGCCGATCCCCAGTTCGCTGACCAGCACGTCCGGACAACACCACGGGAACCCACCACTGACACGTGATGTGTACCGGCCGACGTGGCGTCGGAACAGCCGACGGCGCCTTCCAGAAGCTGGACCGCGACTGCGGACCATCTCCGGCAGACCGCACGTCCGGGTCAGCCCTGACGGCGGGCAGACCAGGATCCGGCGAGGGTGGAGTGGGGATCGACGTTGCAGTCGGCCGACCCCCTCTGTCGTCCTCCGAAGGAGCACCCTCGTGTCCGGACGCAATACCTGGATCCGCAGCCTGCACGATATAGGTCTGGCAGCCTGGTTCGGCGGCTCACTCATGGGCGCGGCCGGCCTCAACGGCGCGGCTAAAGACGAAGGCGAAACCGACGAGACCAGTGCACGCATCGCTTCGTCGGGCTGGGCGAAGTGGGCACCGCTCAACGCCGCCGCCATCGGCGCGCACCTGTTCGGCGGCGGCGGACTGCTTGCGGTTCGAGCAGGCGTGGCAGAACGCCTTCCCCATCCACAGCCTCACCACCCGCCCCGCCGGCCTCCCACCCGCCGACCGTCGCCTGCTGC
>NZ_JBHSOA010000080.1:0-6545 GCF_042655885.1 Streptomyces chlorus | reverse complement strand
TCGGCCGGGTCGACGACCAGGTGAAGGTGCGGGGCTTCCGCATCGAACTCGGCGAGATCGAGGTCGCCCTCGTGCGGCATCCGGCGGTGACGCAGGCGGCCCTCCTCGTGCGCGAGGACCGCCCCGGGGACCAGCGGCTCGTGGCCTACGTGGTGTTCGCCGAAACGGACGACGAGCCCGGCGCCGCGGAGCTGCGCGAGTTCGTGCGGGACTGGTTGCCCGACCACATGGTCCCCGCCGAGTTCGTTCCGATGGCGACGCTGCCGCTGACAGTCAACGGCAAGATCGACCGCGCGGCGCTCCCCGTTCCGGACGGCGACCCGGACGTGTCGACGACGCCCGGAAGCGGGCAGGACCCCCGGACCGAGATCCTGTGCCACCTGTTCGCCGACGTGCTGGCGGTTCCCGCGGTCGGCATCGACGACGACTTCTTCGAGCTGGGCGGGCACTCCCTGCTGGCCACCCGCCTGGTCTCGCGCGTCCGTTCCGCCCTGGGTGCCGAACTGTCCATTCGGGACCTGTTCGACCACCCCACGGTCGGACGTCTGGCGGCGGCGCTGGACACGAGACGGGAGGCGAGACCGGCCGTTCGGGCGGAGACCAGACCCGAACGGGTGCCGGCGTCGTTCGCGCAGCAACGGATGTACTTCCTCGGCCAGTTGGAAGGGCCGAGCGCGATCTACAACTACTCGCTCGCGGTGCGCTTCTCGGGGCCGTTGGAGGTGGCCGCGCTGCGTGCCGCGCTCGGCGACGTGGTCGCCCGCCACGAAGGCCTGCGCACCACCCTCGTCGAGCACGACGGCGTGCCGTGCCAGGTCGTGCACCCGGCGGCCGAACCGGAACTCCCGGTGCGGCGGCTGGCGGAGGAGGACCTGGACGCCGAACTCGGACGGCTGGCCCGCAGGGAGTTCGACCTGTCCGCCGAGCCCCCCTTCCGCTCGAGGCTCTACCGGCTCGACGGCCCCGGCGACTCCGGCGACTCCGGCACCGCGTGGGTGCTGGCGATGGTGGTGCACCATGTCGCGGGAGACGGGTGGTCCGTCGGTCCGTTGCTGCGCGACCTGGCGACGGCCTACGCGGCGCGGACAGGGAACTTTGCTCCTCGATGGCGGGAGCTGCCGGTCCAGTACGCGGACTATGCGCTGTGGCAGCGGCGTCTGCTGGGGGCGCAGGACGATCCGGACAGTGTCCTCTCCGGCCAGCTGGCGTACTGGCGGGAGCACCTCGCCGGGCTGTTGGAGGAACTGCCGCTGCCGGCGGACCGGTCCCGTGCGGTGGACGCGTCGTACGCGGCCGGCCAGGTGCCGTTCCAGGTGCCGGCGGCGGTGTACTCGGGTCTGCAGGAGCTGGCACGTGAGCGGGGCTGCACCATGTTCATGGTGGTGCACGCTGCGCTGGTCGCCCTGCTGTCGCGGTTCGGGGCCGGCTCCGACATCTCGGTGGGGACGCCCGTCGCGGGCCGTACCGACGACGCCCTGGCCGACCTGGTCGGCTTCTTCGTGAACACGCTCGTGCTGCGGGTCGACGTCTCGGGTGAGCCGACGTTCACGGAGCTGCTGGACCGCGTTCGCGAGACGGACCTGGCGGCGTACGCGCACCAGGACGTGCCGTTCGAGCACCTGGTGGAGGTGCTGAACCCGCCACGCGCGGCCGGGCGGCATCCGCTGGTCCAGACGATGCTGGCGTTCGCCAACGCCGATCAGGGCGTGACGTCGGCGGCGTTGGCGGAGTTTCCTGGCCTTGAGGCGAGCGCGTCGGAGGTCGACACCGAAGCGGCCAGGTTCGACCTGGAGTTCTCGCTCGCCGACGGCCTCCAGGAGGCGTCGGCGTGGCAGGGCACGCTGCGGTACAGCACCGACCTGTTCGACGCCGGGACCGCCGAAGGGCTCGCGTCCGGGTTGGTGCGGGTACTGGAGCAGGCGGTTACCTCCCCTCAGCGCCCGGTGGAATCGCTGGACGTGCTCGGCCGGCCCGGCCGGGAGCTGCTGCTGGTCGAGCGGAACGCCACGGCGGCTCCGGTCCCCGAGGCGACGATGACCGGGTTGTTCGATCGGCAGGTGGCGGCGACGCCGCAGGCGACCGCCGTCTGCTCCGGCGCCGAAACGCTGTCGTACGCGGAGCTGGACGCCCGGGCCGAGCGGCTTGCGCGCGTGTTGGCGGCCCGCGGCGTCGGGGTGGAGTCGCGGGTGGCCGTGGCGATGCAACGGTCCGTCAGCGTTCCGGTGGCGCTCCTGGCGGTCATGAAGGCCGGTGCGACGTATGTGCCGGTGCGCGTGACGGACCCCGCCGCATGGGTGCGGGAGGTGCTCACCGGCGTCGGCGCCGAGCTGGTACTCGCCGACCACGCCGACACCGCCACGGCCGCGGCCTGGGGCCTGCCCGTGCTCGACCCCGACCACCCCGCCGATCACGCCGACACCGCCGACACCGAACTGCCCTCGGCAGACCAGGCCACCCTGGCCTACATCGTCTTCACCTCCGGCTCCACCGGCACACCCAAGGGCGTCGGCATCCCGCGGCGCGCCATCACCGAGTTCGTCTCCGACCCGCGGTGGGCCGAGGACGAGGCGCATCGCAGGGTGCTGGCCCACTCGCCGCTGGCGTTCGACGCCTCGACGTACGAGGTGTGGGTTCCCCTGCTGCGGGGCGGCACGGTGGTCATGGCTCCCCCCGGAGATCTCGACGTGCCCACACTGCGCCGGGTACTGACCGACGAAGGGGTCACCGCCGCCTTCTTCACCACGGCGCTGTTCCGGGTCGTGGCCGAGGAGGACCCGGAGTGCCTGGCGGCCCTGCGGCAGGTGTGGACCGGGGGCGAGGCGGTACCGCCGGACGCGGTCGCACGGGTCCACACGGCGTGCCCGGGGCTGACGGTGTTCAACGTCTACGGTCCCACCGAGACCACGACGTTCGCCCTGCGCCATCCGACCACGGCGGACGATGCGGCACGCACGATCCTCCCGATCGGCCGCCCGCTGGCGAACACCCGGGTCTACGTGCTGGACCAGCGGCTGCAGCCGGCGCCCTCCGGCGTCGCGGGCGAGCTGTACATCGCCGGGGCCGGGCAGGCTCGGGGCTACTGGAACCGTCCGGACCTGACCGCGGACCGGTTCGTGGCCGATCCGTTCGGCGCGGGCGGTGAGCGGATGTACCGCACCGGTGACATCGTGCGTTGGAACGGCGAGGGGAACATCGAGTTCCTCGGCCGCGCCGACACGCAGGTCAAGCTGCGCGGCTTCCGTATCGAGCTGGGCGCCGTCGAAACCGTCCTCGGCCGGCATCCGCACGTCGCGCAGGCGGCCGTGTTCGTTCGCGAGGACGAGCCGGACCGGCGGCACCTGGTGGCCTACGTGATCCCGGCTGCGCCCACCTCCGAAGCCGACCTCGTCGCCCACATGAAACGGCGGCTTCCGGAGTACATGGTCCCCTCCGCCGTCCTGAGCGTCGACCACTTCCCCCTGACCCCCAACGGAAAGATCGACCAGAAGGCGCTGCCAGCTCCCGACCCGGCGGCCCGGCCCTCGTCACGGCCCGCCCGCAACCCCCGCGAGGAGATCCTGTGCGGGCTGTTCGCCGACGTCCTCGGCGTCGACGAAGTCGGTATCGACGACGGGTTCTTCGAGCTCGGCGGTCACTCGCTGCTGGCGACCCGGCTGGTGTCGCGGCTGCGTGCGGCACTGGGCGAGGAGGTGGCGATCCGCGATGTCTTCGACCACCCGACGGTCGCCGAGCTGTCTGACGCGATCGGCGCGCGGACGGCGGACCGGCTGCCGCTGACCGCGGTGGTACCGCGCCCGGAGTCCGTGCCGGCGTCGTACGCCCAGCAGCGCCTGTGGTTCACGCACCACGTGGAGGGGCCGAGCCCCACCTACAACATTCCGCTGGTCCTGCGCCTGACCGGCGCCCTGGACGTCGCGGCGCTGCGGGCCGCGCTGGCCGACGTGGTCGCCCGGCACGAGAGTCTGCGCACCGTGTTCGCCGACACCGAGCAGGGGGCCCGCCAGGTGGTGCGGGACGCCGTCGCCCCGGACATGGTGCCGGAGCTGGTGGTGGAGCGGACCGGGCCGGACCGGGCCGCCGAGCGAATCGGCGAGGTCGCGCGGCACGTGTTCGACCTGGGCGACGAGATACCCTTCCGGGCCTGGCTGTTCGAGACCGAGCCGGACACGGCGTGGGTCCTGGCGCTGGTCGTGCACCACATTGCTGCGGACGGGTGGTCGCTGGCGCCCCTGGTGCGGGACCTCACCCAGGCCTACTCCGCACGGACGACGGGCCGCGCGCCGCAGTGGGAACCGCTGCCGGTGCAGTACGCCGACTACACCCTGTGGCAGCGGCAGGTGCTGGGCTCGGAGGACGACCCGGCCAGCGTGATGTCGAGGCAGCTGGCGTACTGGCGCGACCAGCTCGCGGAGCTGCCGCAGGAGCTGGACCTGCCCACGGACCGGCCACGCCCCGCGGTGGCCTCCCACCGGGGCGCGGCCGTCGAGTTCACCGTGGACACGCGTCTGCACGACGGGCTGGCCGAGCTGGCGCGTACGACCGGTACCACGGTGTTCATGGTGGTGCAGGCGGCGTTCGCCGCGCTGCTGACCAGGCTGGGCGCGGGCACCGACATCCCGCTGGGTACGCCGGTGGCCGGCCGCGACGAGGAGGCCACCCACGACCTGGTGGGCTTTTTCGCCAACACGCTCGTGCTGCGCACCGACACCTCGGGCAACCCCGCCTTCCGTGACCTCCTGGACCGCGTCCGCGCCACGGACCTGGACGCCTACAGCAACCAGGAGGTGCCCTTCGAGCGGCTCGTCGAGCTCGTCAGCCCCACGCGGTCGCTGGCGTACAACCCGCTGTTCCAGGTCGCCCTCACAGTGCGGCCCCAGGAGAGCTTCGGCAGCACCCTCGCCGATCTCGCACTCGACGCGCACGAGGTGGACACCGGGCGGGCGAAGTTCGACCTGCTGCTCAGCCTGGAGGAACACGGGGACGAGCAGCGCAACCCCGCCGGGATGGACGGCGTGCTGCAGTACGCCACCGATCTGTTCGACGAGCCCACCGCCGCCATGTTCGCCCGGGCGCTGTGCCGGGTGCTGGAACAGGTCGTGGCCCGCCCGCAGGCGCGACTGGGCGACATCGACGTCCTCGGCGAAACGGAACTGCGGGAGCTCACCGTCGCCCGGAACGACACCGACAGCGGCATCGTGCCCCGCACGTTCCCGGATCTCTTCGCCGAGCAGGTCGGGCGCGGGCCGGACGCGACCGCGGTGACCGACGACGACCGCAGCCTCAGCTACGCCGGGCTGGACGCGATCGCCAACCGCCTTGCGCACCACCTGATCGGCCGCGGTATCGGAGCCGAGGACCTGGTGGCGATCGCGATGCCGCGTTCGGCCGAGATGGTCGCGGCGGTGCTGGCCGTTCACAAGGCGGGCGCCGCCTACCTCCCGATCGACCCCGGCTACCCCGGCGAACGAATCGCGTACATGCTCGGCGACGCCGCCCCCGCGCTCCTCATCACCACCGGCAGGACCGCGGCGGACCTGCCGCCGGGCGAGGTCCCCCACGTGCTCTTCGAGGACCTGCCCGGCGGCCCGGACGACGGCATGCCGTCGCACGCGCCGACCGACAACGACCGGGTCAGACCGTTGCGGCCGGACCACCCGGCGTACCTGATCTACACCTCCGGCTCGACCGGCCTGCCCAAGGGCGTCACGGTCACCCACCGCGGACTGGCCGGCCTGGCCCACACGCACATCACCCGCCTCGGCGCCGGGCCGGGCAGCAGCGTCCTCCAGTTCGCCTCGCTGAGCTTCGACGCCGCGGCATGGGAGATCTGCATGGCACTGCTGTCGGGGGGCCGGCTCGTGCTCGCCTCACCGGACCGGCTCATGCCGGGAGAGCCGCTGGCGGAACTCGTCGCGGAGCACGGCATCACCCACGCGACCCTGCCGCCGTCGGCCCTGCCGGTGCTCACCGACGACGCGCTGCCCGCTGGCATGGTGCTCGTGGTCGCCGGTGAGGCGACCAGGCCGGACCAGGTGGCGCGGTTCTCCTCGGACCGCCGCATGATCAACGCCTACGGGCCGACCGAGACCACCGTCTGCGCGACGATGAGCGAACCCCTGTCGGGCCGGCAGCATCCGCCGCTCGGCCGCCCCGTGACCGACACCCGGGTCTACGTGCTGGACGAGTTCCTGCGCCCGGTGCCACCCGGCGTCGCGGGACAGCTGTACGTGTCCGGTTCAGGGCTCGCGCGAGGGTATTGGGGACGTGCGGGGCTGACTGCCACCCGCTTCGTCGCGAACCCGTTCGATGCCCCGGGCTCGCGCATGTACGGCACCGGGGACCTGGTGCGCTGGACCCGAGACGGCGAGCTGGTGTTCGTCGGCCGCGCGGACGACCAGATCAAGCTGCGGGGTTTCCGGATCGAGCTGGGGGAGGTCGAGGCGGTGCTGGCCCGGCATGCCGGGGTGGCGCAGGCGGTGGCCGTGGTGCGGGAGGACCGGCCGGGGGACCGGCGGCTGGTCGCCTATGCGGTGGGCGCCGGCGGC